>CAMBEJ010000208.1 GCA_945865375.1 Akkermansia muciniphila
ACGCTGAAGTGACCCACGGATAACACGGATGACACGGATGAGGAAAGGGAGCTGAGATGGGTACTTTATCCGTGCTATCCGTGTTATCCGTGGTTAACTCTTCCCATTCTGCGGTAGGTATTGTCCTCCGAACGACACCTCCCGGAAACCGTGAGTTGCACCCGAACTGCTGGGAAGCCCCAACTGCTCCTTGCGGCAAATCGAAACTTATGTTCCTGTCGATGAAACATCTCATGTGCGCCTGCTTTCAAGCTGTGATTCAGCCGAATGGTCAACAGGGACCCGCCCACGGGCGCGTCGCATTCAGTGCATTGAGCCAGATCATCCTGCTGCTCGTGTTGTCGTTCATCCCTACGCCCGCATCCGCCAAGGAAGTCATCACTAAAGAGAACCTCTGGTCGCTCAAACCTCGATCGAACCCGGCAGTCCCAATGGGCGTCAGCAGCTCCGGAAACCCAATCGACGCGTTTATCGCTCAGGCGTCGAAAGATCTCGGCGTCACTCCGCTGGAAGAGGCCGACAAACTCACGTGGTTAAGGCGGGTTTCCTATGATCTGGTTGGATTGCCTCCCACGCCAAGGGAACAAGAAACGTTCTTGCAGGACGATTCAAGCGGTGCCTATCAGAAAGTGGCGGATCGCCTCCTGGCAAGCGACCAACATGGTGTGCGCTACGGGCGTCATTGGCTGGATATCCTGCGCTATGCGGACCTCGATGACAACATGCCTGCCGCACCTGGAATCCATTTCTGGCGCGACTGGGTGATCACGGCACTCAATCGCGACCTCCCCTACGATGAGTTCGTGCGCGCTCAGATTTGTGGCAATCGCGCCGCCCAACGACGCATCATTTCCGCCGCAGGGCACCTCACCCCTGTCCAACCGAGGCCGGAGGATTTGTTCGCCCTGGGCTTCCTCTCCCGGGGCGCTGCCATCAGAGCCGACACCGACCAACAGCTCGCCATCTCCGCAGTCGAAACGATTTCCAGCGCTTTCCTCGGCCTGACTGTGGGCTGCGCCAAATGCCACGATCACTTTTACGATCCTATCAGCCAGGCTGAGTTCTACTCCATGAAAGCCCTGTTCGATCCTCTCGTGTTGCGCCCGGTTGACCTCGCGGCACCCGCGCAGGTCTTCGCGCAGGGCCGCGCTGTGGATGATTATGAATCCCGTCTCAAGGTGCTCGTTGACGCGATGAGACGTTACATCGATCCCTACCACCGCCGTCTCTACGAGGAGAGATTGAGCGCGCTGCCAAAGGAGGCGCAGGCTGCGATCCGAAAGCCAGAGAAA
Organism: Akkermansia muciniphila; assembly: GCA_945865375.1. Taxonomy (GTDB): domain Bacteria; phylum Verrucomicrobiota; class Verrucomicrobiia; order Limisphaerales; family F1-80-MAGS106; genus F1-80-MAGS106. The sequence goes on from CAMBEJ010000208.1 coordinate 1,293, forward strand.
GCACGAACCGTCCCGGAACAAAAGCTTTCCGATGACTACCATCCCATCCTTCGCATCGACCCGGTCAAAGTGAAAGCGATCATGCCTCCTGCTGAGATCAAGCAATACGAGGCTTACTTGCGGGAGATCCGGGAGCTCAAACCTCCCGATCCCCTGCCCGTCTTTTGGGCGGTTGAAGAAGACGCCAAACGGGCTGCGGAAAAAAGTTACATCCTGACAACAGGTGACCCCACCCGACCCAGGTTGAACCAGGAAGTCCAACCAGGTTTTCCCCTCGCGCCAAAGGGCTTGGAATTTCACTCCGGCCGGCGCGAGACTTTCGCGGACTGGCTGACAGCGGCTGAGAATCCTCTTTTTGCGCGCGTCGCGGTAAACCGCATCTGGCAATGGCATTTCACCGCAGGATTGCACGAAGCCACGAGTGATTTTGGGGCCTTGGGTGGTAAGCCGGTCCACCCGCTTCTGCTGGATTGGCTTGCCTCCGAGTTCATCAAGAATCAATACAGCATGCGGTGGCTGCACCGGCTCATCGTCACGTCTGAAACCTATCGACGCGCTTCCACGGGGCCCAAAACCACACTCGCCGCCAACCAGCGTCTGGATCCACAGAACCGGTGCCTCTGGTTTTTCCCGCTGAAACGGCTCGAAGCGGAACCCGTCCGGGACGCCGCGCTCTTTGTCGCGGGCTCGCTGGATCTGAGTGTCGGTGGCAAGTCCTTTGAGGATGGCAAGAGCACCGAAATGCCCGCTCGCAGAACGATGTTTATGGCCCGTGGCTACCGATCCTTTGCGGACGTCATGCCCGATTTCCTCCAGACGTTTGACGCCGATGATGGACGGGTGGCCTGCGCGCGTCGCACTCAAACGGTGACCGCGCCGCAAGCCTTGTTTATGATGAACAACGGATTGATCGAAGAAGCCTCCACTCGGTTCGCGGAACGCCTCCGGACGTTGGCGGTCGGAAATCTCAACGAATTGGTTCAGCTAGGGTTTAACACGGCCCTGGGCCGCCCCCCAAAACCGGAGGAACGCGTGGCTGTGTTGGACTTTCTACAAGGGGATCCGGAGCGCGTCAAAGGGTTCACATGGATGCTGTTCAACACGGACGAATTCGTGTATGTGCGCTAACCCTGACTCCTGAAATCTGACACGACGAAGCGAACCGTGATGAACGAAAGACTAATCTATCCTTGTGGTCGGATCGCCCGCCGCAAATTTCTGTTTCAAGCAGGGGTTGGATTCTTCGGGACAGCCATGGGTGCGATGTGGGCGGAAGACGGAACACTTCCCAATCCAGATGCCACGCGTCCACCCCATTCTTCAGCACGCGCCAAATCGGTTATCCTCCTCTACATGTGCGGCGGTGTGAGTCAGATAGATACCTTCGATCCCAAGGACAACAAATGGGCCGGAACGATGATCGATGCGGTAGGATTCGGCGATAACATGGCGGAGATGAAGCGTCCGGTGATCCCGTGCCACCGGACGTTCACGCGTTATGGGCGCTCGGGAATTCCGGTTTCAGACTGGTTCCCACATGTGGGTGGGGTTATTGATGACATCGCGGTTGTGCGGTCGATGCATTGCCGCGAAACCAACCATTTCCCTGCCGTGATTGAGATGGCCACGGGACATCGGGACCGGCTGTTGGAGCATCCCTGCCTTGGGAGTTGGGTTACCTACGCGCTGGGCACCACCAACCGTAACTTGCCTGCTTTTGTGAGCATCGGGCGCCCCTCCTCACCCGTGCAGTTGAGCGGAGGCTACCTCGGCGCCTCCGTCTCCGCCACCCCTTTCCAGCAAGGCGATGTTCCCATCCGCAACCTGCACCCTCCAAAATCTACGTCCGGTGTCGAACGCGATCTTCAAGTGCGAACGTTGGAGGCGTTGAACAAGGATTTTCGTGACGAATACGCAATGCACAGCGCCATCGCCGCCCGCACTCGGGCCTACGAACTCGCCGCTCGAATGCAACTCTCGGCGCCGGAGGTCGTCAACTTTTCGAACGAACCGGACTCGGTGAAAACCCTCTACGGAGTGGGGGAAAAGGAAACCGACGATTTCGGCAAGCAACTCCTGTTGGCCCGGCGTCTGGTGGAGCGAGGTGTGCGGTGCATCCAGATTTGTCATGCAGGAGGAGGCAACGGCGCCTGGGATGCTCATGACGACATGCAAAGCCACGCGCCGTTGTGCCGGCAAACGGACAAACCTATCGCAGGGCTCATCCGTGATTTAAAACAGCGCGGATTGCTCGAAAGCACCTTGATCGTCTGGACCAGCGAATTCGGTCGAACCCCGTGGTCCCAAAACACCACTGGACGAGATCACAATCCTAAGGGCTTCACGTCTTGGCTGGCAGGCGCAGGCGTCAAGGGAGGCACGGTTCACGGAAGCACGGACGACGTCGGTTATCGAGCCTTGGAAGGCCGGCATTATATCAGCGATCTCCAGGCCACGATCCTGCAACAGCTCGGCCTCAACCACGAAAAAATGGAGATCGAAATCGACGGACGCCCGGTACGGTTGGTCGAAAAGAACGCCGAACCCATCTGGCCAATCCTCGGCTGAGAGCCGCGTCAGGAAGCCGTGTTCGGCGATGATCAAGATCGGCTTCGATTTTTGGGGAAATTGGGTGAAGTTTGTGCGACGGCGCAATGCGAGGTTCATGCGTACTGTTTGTTGAAGAATCACTTTCATCTGGTGGTGGAGACACCGCTGGCGAATCTGGTGTCAGGAATGAATTGCTTTTTGGGCACTTACACCGGGCGATTCAATCGGCGGCACCGGAAGTTTGGGCATCTGTTCAGCGACTGCTACAAGGCATTGATCATGGATGGCAGTGGAACATAGGCGATCAAGCGCGAAGAGCCATCGACAAACCAGTCCCGAACGACGTAAAAGAAGTGGTCGATCTGCACGTCCACAGTCAGGAACCGATAGGCCGCGACGTCGTTGGGACGAGCTCCCTTGAGCTCGTAAGCGTGCTTGGGCTTGGACCAGTTGACCAGTTGGCCCTCATCCCACACCTGGGCCAGGCGCTGGTTCATGAAATCCTGGAGCGGCTTGAGCACCCCCTCCTTGTAGGATTGCTTGGACTTGAGGAACTCCTCGATCAATAGGCTCCAGGGGATCCGTGGGGCCAAAAGCGCATTCCACGTGTAGGAGCGTTTGCCGGGTGAAGCCTTCAGATTGGTGGGAACCCACGTCCCTTCACGTGCGAGCCGGACCCTCTTGATCTGGTCGTCCTGGATCGTGGTTTTGCAACAGGGGAACTCGTATCGGATCGTCTCGAAGAGGCGTCGAAAGTGATACACCCCACCCGGGCGCGTGACATCGTCGGTGTCCCATTTGAGGTGCTGCCAAAGCAACGGCCCACGCGTGCCGCACGTCGGGCACGGGACATGGTATTCGCGTTGATCCCCGTCCTCGTAGCGGATGTCAAAGGCATCGCCCTTGGTCTTGGGAGTTGAGAAAATGAGGACCTTGTGCAGCCCCAGCCAAAAGGTCGTTCGCTTCTCGACCATCTCTAACGCCCCTTCGGGCCAGTCCCTCACCTTGTCCAGGAACAGGTAGCGCTCGGGCTTGGACTGAAGCTTGGTCGGTGAGTTGGCTCCATTGAGGATCAGGGGCATCGTCCGAAAGTTGATCTCAGTGAGGTTGTCGTCGGATCGACCCAACTGATCCAGAAGCGCGGACACTGGTGGCGTGTGCGCGAAGGAATCCCGCAGCCGCGTCTTGGCGAACGTCCGCACCTCGTCTCCCGCCGCCGTCACCCACATCGCGGGACCGGGGTCGTTAGCGATCGCCCACGCAAGGCAGATGATGGCGGGTTGGGTTTTGGAGGACTGAGCCGATGCTCTGAGAACGATCTGCGTCAGGTTCGGATCGGGGTATTCGTCCAAGATCGCGTTGATCCAGGGCGTTGTCGTCGGGTCGTAGAGCCCCGGCGAAGGCGAAGTCTTGTCGATGTGGAAGAACCTCGCCGCCCATTCCGACACGGGCAGCGGATCCGGCGGGCGGAACAAGTCCCGCCCCATCCCCTGGACTGGATTGGCACTCGTCACCCTTTAATGGGCGAGGGTGTCAACCGGGGGGCTACAGGTTGATCGGATGTGAGCCTACCCCGCAAGAGCGTTGCGAAGGAAGTTCCTGCTTCTCTTTCAACGACTCTCGACCCAGAGTGACGATCAACATCCGCCAGCTTTATTGGGTGTTGATGACGATAGACGCGACTAGTCAGGCTATGAAAAAAGTCCCCACTTTTGACCAATTGATGAACCCGCTAATAGCGGCCTTGCGGGATCTGGGAGGTTCCGGTTCCATCGAGGAGATCTATCAACGGGTGATCCAGAATCTGCAACTTTCTGAGGAAATTCTTTCACAACTGCATGGCCCTGAAGTTGGGAACAAAACGGAGGTTGACTACCGCCTAGGATGGGCGAGGACCTACCTGAAGAAGTTTGGTGTCCTGACAAACTCAGCGCGAGGGGTGTGGTCGCTAACGAACCCAGACATGAGCACCGTCGATCCCAAGCATGTCGTTAAGCTGGTCAAGGATAACGACAAGCGAGCGAAAGACCTACAGCCCGATCCGGGGAACCCGACATCGGTAAATGATACCGAACCGCCAGAGGAGCAAACCTGGCGAACGAAGCTCTTTCACATCCTAACCAAAGTTGTTGAGCCTTCTGCATTTGAAAGACTGATACAGCGATTGCTTCGAGAGTCAGGCTTCGTTCAGGTCGAAGTCACCGGTAGAACGGGTGATGGAGGAATCGATGGTAAAGGCATCGCGCGCATCCACGGATTCATGAGCTTCCACGTGGTGTTTCAATGGCAGATGGAAAAGACGCGCGCGTCATTTGAAAAACGATTGCTGGCCACGTTACCCGGCGCGGAAATCGTGGGCGCGGGCGCGGCGCGGTTGTGGAACACGGTGTCGGCGTTGATGCCGGAGGCGGATTGCCAGCAGCGCTGGGTGGTGAAACTCGACAAGGCGGGCTTTGCCGTGTCCACCGGTTCGGCCTGCGCCAGCGGACGCGAGGAGCCGTCGCAGGTGCTGGCCGCGATGGGTTACGCGCCCGGACAAGCGGGCCGCGTGCTGCGTTTCAGCAGCGGCTGGGAAACGACTGCGGCCGAATGGCGCGCCCTGGCCGGCGCGCTGGCGAAAGTGCAGCAAGGCATGCGCCCGGCGCGAACGCGGTGAAGTGAACGCGCGCGCAAGCGAGGTGCCAGCGGCGATGCCGGGCCGTCAACCTTCGGGCCGTCGGTTCTCCAATCGTTTTCACACGGGCGGGTGCCTGGTTAGGCGTTCAGCTCATTCGTAGTGAGTCCACATACGGAGGACTTTGACGGTGTGTTCGGCAGCATACACCTGATACACCAGCCGGTGCTGAATGTTGATGCGGCGGGAATAGGCACCCGCCAAGTCCCCAACGAGTTTTTCGCAGGGCGGTGGGTTCTGGAAAGGATTCTGGGCGATGATGTCGAGCAGCCGTTGGGTTTGGGATTTGAGATTCGAGGACGCAATCTTCTTGGCGTCCTTCTGGGCTTGCCTAGTGTAAACGATGGACCAACTCACCAGCCGGGTTTGGTTGCGGCTTTGCCGAGCGGTTCGGCCATGCCACGGCGGATGGAGTCGCGCAGGCCGGGAATCGAGACGAGGTAAAGCGTCTCCTGGATGCTGCGCCAATCGTCCTCCGACACGAGCACGGCATTGGAACGCTTGCCGGTAATCTGAATGGGTTCGTGGGAATCGGCGGCCTCATCAAGGAGTTGGTAGAGCTTGGAACGGGCTTGGGTGACGGGAAGTGAAGTCATGCCCGGAGCGTGCGGGAAAGCGTCCGCTTTGTCAAGTGGCGCTTAACTGACCCTGATCCTCGCCTAATTTCTTGAAACTCCAGAAAAAGTGAACAGAAGGGCGGTTTTTCTCTTGCACTTGTTGTATAGACAATCTATATGTCTTGAACACATGTCGGCGCGTTTGCCCATTCTGCACAAGACCCCCTTTGTTCTCGATCCGCGCCCGCTGGCCGAGGCCAGCAGCGCGCACGTCGGTGCCCTGGCCATCTCCCGTGCCTTCCGCGCTGTGGCAAGTACCCGTTTTTTCATACACCCTCCAGCTCTGGTTTTTCCTTGGGTTTGACTCTCTCCAGCTCTTTCTCACAAAAGACTCTCGGAGGCATTTTAAGTGACGAGTGAATTCTTCTCGTATTGTAGTAGTGGATATATCTTCCGATTGCTTCGATCAAGACCTGAATTCGCCCTAGATTTTGCACACTAGGTTTTTCTGATTGCTGGTTGAGTGGGACTTCGCCCTTATTTCACAAGGGGTTTATCCGTTTCCGTGTTCCTTCATTTTCCGCTTTCATTTCTGGTTATAGTGTATATAGTATACACTA
>CAMBEJ010000209.1 GCA_945865375.1 Akkermansia muciniphila
TTTTGCTGCTGCAAAACGTCCACATCGAAGTTGCCCACCATCACGACGCCACCCTCGGCACGGATGCTTTCCTTGCCGCGTGAAAACTCACCGGACGCCATGTAGCCCTTCAGAATGTTCACGCCGTCCTTCTGGTCAAACGAAACGCCCGACACTTCATCGAAACACACCACGTCGTAATGGCAGACCAGACCACGTTGCCCGCTCGCGTTGTTTACGAACATCTTCGCCACGGTCGCTTTGGCGCCCGAGATGAGGTGCGAATACGGCGAGATTTGCTGAAACAGGTGGCTCTTGCCCGTGCCGCGTGGCCCGAGTTCCACCATGTTGTAGTTGCGCTCCACAAACGGCATCATGCGCAGAAGCACAACCAGTTTGGCGCGGTCGGTGAGTTCGGCCGGTTCAAGCCCGATGGAACGGATGAGGAAGTCGCGCCATTGTTCCGTCGTGAAATTACGGCGCCCTTTCGCCAGCACTTTCAGCGCCTCCGACTTTGAAAGCTGGATCGGGCGCAGGGCCTCGATGGAAAACGGGCGTCCGCCGTTTTCCTCTGCGATCGCCGCGTCGTAACCCAGCGTCACTTCCGCGTAAAATCCATCCGTCAGCATCCGCTCGTGTTCCTTCACCAGCTTGTCGCCGATGCGCACGTCTTTGAGCGCGAGGCTCGGCAGTTCCGCGACGTAGCAATCATTCTTCGAGTCCAGCCGCGTCTTCACAATGTCGATCAGCTTCACCGAGCCGCTTTCGCGCGCCTTCGACTTGAACAATTCTTCCTGCCCTGTTCGCACGGTGCGGTTGTTCAGTTGTTGCTCGACGATTTGCAGCCCTTCCCGGATTTCGCCTTCGTCAACAGTCGCGCAATACCGGCCCAAGAGGAACTCAACGACATACGTCGGCACGGGGTATTGCCGGCTGTATTTCCGCACCAGGTCTTTGCGCACTAGGTAGCCATCGAAGGCTGACGCCGCCAACTTGTCCAATTCGTCCAATTGCATGCTCATATTCTCAGCTTTCTCCAATAGTGGTGGCCTGCTTCGTCAATACGGTTCCGGACGCGTCCAACAACACGACCACCGCCGCCGCACCGGCCTGTTCATCGTCGGGAATAATCAAAGATGCTTGTCCCGTCGCGTCGGTCGCCTTCGGAGCGGAAGCCAGCGACGTGTCGGGCGCATTCGCCTTGGTGCGTATGTCCACCGTCACACCAGCCATCGGCGTCTCCAGCGTCACGCGGCAACGCAGCCGTTGCCATTCCACGGTCTTGATCCGAGCCGTCACCGGCGCGGCCTCTTTCGAGGGCTGGATTGTGAGCATCGGGATAAGGCACTCTTGCACACTTAATCCGCCGTGCGCGTAGCACACCCCGGCCACAAACGCCGTGATGTCCGGCGCAATCGCCGCCTCGGCCGAGACGTTCCAAAACCAGCCGACCTTCGGCACGGACACTTTCGATTGTCCTTTGATGGCCGCGCACCGCGCCCAACGGCTCTCGACGAGGTAGCCCGGCAAATCCGTTTTCGGCAGCCCGCCCGGCACGAGCAGCCACCCGTGATCCGTCACCACGCGCACCGAACGCCAGCCGGCGTCCAGCAATTCCGAAACGCGCTCGACAATGCCGTCGAGTTCTTCGGCCACTTGGCCCGCCAGCCCCAACTGCAAATCATGGCCGCGCCGGTCAATCGCCGCGCACTCCGTCCAGCCTTTGCCGGTCACGTCGCCCGTCTCCCCGGCGGTGAGATATTGATAGCCCGCGTCCTCCAGCAGCTTGCGGAAGCGCGCCGTATTTAACTCCTGTCCACCCATGGTGGCAGCGGCTTCCAGCCGCTGATCCTCTGTGACTTTTAAGCGGCTGGAAGCCGCTCCCTGGCCAAACCCCGGTAAGCGGCTGGAAGCCGCTTCTACTTTGATGGATGGCGTGAAGTTGTCCGGCAACGTCACTCCGCCTTGCAGCAGTCCGGCCACTGGCGACACCGCCGGCTTCGCCGTCGCCGTTACCGTGGGTGTGCCGGCCCAACGCCGGCCCAGCCCCACGCGCAACCCGCGCTCCTCGCACAGCGCGCGCAATGCCTGGCCGAGGTCATACCGCAACCCGTCCGCGAATAGCAGACACTCGCCCACTTTCGCTTCGATCAGCGGTTGCTGGCTCACGCCGCCGAACGGCGTCTTGGCCGCAAGTTGTTGAAAATGTTCCGCCGCCGACCGCAGCCACGGCAGGTAGAGCGCCCGCGCCGCCGCTTGGATCGCCGCCCGGTCTTGATTCGATTTTCCTTCGGCCAGCGCCCGCACCAGCGTCAGGTCCACTTCGTAGCCGCCACTCTCGTAATTCTTCGCCAAGTCCTCCAAGCTCGCCCCGTTCAATGCGCGGCCCGTCTTGGTCGCCAGCTCAGCTAGAAGCTCCAACGCCTGCGCCTGCGGACTCCGTCCCATCTTCGCCCACACCCAGCTCCGCCGCCTGCTGTGTTCGCCCTCCAACTTGAGCACAAGCTCGCGTGCCGCCGCCCCGCCAGCCGGTGCAATCTCCAACAATGACGCCCTCAGCCGCGTTTCTGCCTTGTCGTTTTCGTCCGGCCACGACTCGGGATTGAACACCAATTCTGAAGGCTTGGCCCGCGTCAACAAATCCGGCAGCGCTTTGTAGAGCACGGGCGCTTCGGAGAACCGATCCCACAACTGCTGCCAGGGAACCTCCTTGCGAAGCCCCAGCCGCTCCGCCGCTCCGACTGCACCGTCGGCGTCCGGATCAAAGCCGTATTCTTTTTTGCAGCGCGACCTAAAGGCGTGCCACTTGCCTTCGCCCCAGCCCTCGCGTGCCCCCTTCGGGTCATTCATCCATTCCAGCAAGTCGCGCGGTTGGTCGCCCACCATCAGCTTGTCAAAATCCTCCGCTTCAAGTCGTTTGCCTTCCAACTGCGGCAGGGGGGTTTCCGCCAGCACCGGCAGCGAACTGTGCAATGAGTTCCGCGTCGCCTCGTCGCGCAACACGTCCAGACCCAGCCCGTCGTCGGAAACGAGGAACGCCTCCACCGTCCAGTCCTTGCCGTTGCGTTGCGTCCAGACCACGCCGCGATATTGCAACTCGACGAGCGGTTGCAGCAGGGGCGGACAATCCGCCGCCGCCCGCAATGTCTGCCGGCTCACGTTCGGCAGATACACGATCGGCACGACCTCCTTGCCCAGGCCGAGGTCAATCGTCCGCGCCACGATGCACTTGAGCCACACTGCCGGCCCGCTCCGCTTCGCCGCCTCGTAAGGCCCGAACGTCACCAGTTGCGGCAGCCGTTCCTGCAATTTCTTCACCACCGGCTGCCATTGCCCGTCGGCATCCGTCCACAACACCGCCGTCGGCTGCGTTTCCACGCCCGGATGATGCCACGTCGCCGCGAGCAGCGACGCCTCGACGGCTTGCAGCAACGTGCCCGGCGCTTTGGATTTGGTTCGATAGCTCACACTCATTCGCTTGCCTGTGCTCCGCCGGCCTTTTTCTCGCGCCGTGGTTTCAATGTTTCCCTCGCCATTTTTTCCAGCCGGCTCGCCACTTTCGCCACCGAATCCAGCGACACGCTGGCGGGCATCGGTTTCTCGCCGAGATGCCGCGAAACGTAGCGGGCGCTCGCTCCCTTTAATCCAAACCGCAATGCCACGATGAAGGCCGTCGCTTCCGCCTCGATCTCAATCGTGCGGTGGTTTAATTCGCTTCGGCTCGGCCACCAGTGATCCTTGTCGCTGCCCAGGTGTCCCAGATGGATGTGCGCGAGTTCGTGGCAAAGGACGCCGAACTTGCTTGGCTCATCGAGTTCGTCGTGAATCGCAATCCGCATCTTCGCGCCGCCTTCACCCGCCGCAATCGTCGCGAACCCCGCGTTCGTCGAGGACAGCTTTTTGAAATCCACCCGTATGCGGTCATGCACCCGTGCGTTCTCCACCATCCGCCCCAGCCATTCAGATTTCCAAGCGCCCTCGAATTTCGCGAACTCCGTGATTTCTTTCGGCAGCGGCTTGCCTTCCGTCTGGTCGAGATCAAACACCAGCATTACCGGGTGCATCGGCGCGAGAATTAGCATCGGGCGGGCATCCTCTTTTAACTTCCGCTCAAATCGCTTCACCCAATCCGGCTCGGTCGCGTAAAAACCGCATGTCGGATTTTGCAGCCGCACCAGCATGTTGTTGAACGGCGCGTAATCCCGGAACGAACCCATGAAGCTCACCATGTCCTGAAATTCCTTGCTGCCCCGATAGGCGCGGCTTTGTTGCAGCAACGAATCAATCGTGGACTTGATTTCCTTTTCCGGTGCGCCCGAACCGCGCAACGCTTCCGCCAAATCTTCCGATCCGCGCACAGACGCGCAATACGCCCGGTGCGCGCCCGTCAGGTCTTTGTCGTCGGCCAAATGTTCCAGCACCGCCGCCAACTCGAATCGGCCTTTCATGCCGACGTTCGTTTCCACTTCGTTCAACAACTCCCACGCGGACGGCTGCCGACCGCTTTTCAACAACGCCACCACGACCGCCTTCACCGGCTCGAATAATTTCGCGTCGGGAAACAGTTCGCTTTGGGATGTTGGTGTCGGTGTCGTCACTTATTCACCTTCTTTGGCTTCCCGCCTCCCTGCGTCAGGGACGCCGCACTTAATTTGCAGATGACCGCCCGAATTTCTTCTGCGTTGTTGTTCACCTTGAATAAGGTTCTAGCGGCACCTAACTCCCGTCTTGCGAATTCAGACAAGTTTGATTTTTCAAAAGCTCCGTTCCAAATCACCTTTCTGTGATGCGGAAACTCCTTCTGCGATTTGGCATAAGCATACGGCCCAGATACCACGCCGTAATGAACCTTTTTATCCAGCAGGCAGGGATATAAAACCAAGTCACCATTATGGATTTCATGGATGAATCGGAAAAATGTGCCACCAATACCGGCGATTGCTGTACTTCCTTCATCCGCGTGACGTTTGGCGTAAGTTGAATAAAACGACTCTCTATTCTTGGGCAAGTTTCGCAAATCACCAAATCCCTGCTCGGCCAAAACAATTAGACTACGTTCAATAAAGAGATTGTGCGCGGCGCCCTGCTGCCCAGCGCGAATGCACCAGATTGTTTTTCCCTTGGGAGATGGCTTTTTCATATTCGTGGGTTCGGGGTCTCGGTGCGAGTTACAGTTTCTATTTTCCCACGTTGCTAGAGCCTTGATTCTCTCTCGCCTTCCGTTTCTGTTCGTGCGTCAAATGCACATCGTTCACCCGGTCGCCCGTGAATGTGCCGTCGTTCCAAAACCACGGAAAATCTTCCATCGGACGCGAAGGCTCTTTGCCCCGATCCTTGTCCCACTTCACGCTGGTGCCCGGCTTCGCACGAAACAATCCGCAGCCTTTCTTGCCTCGACTCAGTGTCGCCACCATGAACGGGCGGATGTTCAACCGCACGCCGTCGTTGATGTCGGGATGCCAGCCTTCGGGCTGCAGATGCAACGGCTTCCAGCAGATAAACAAATCGTAAGGCGGCTCGCCCGCCACAATCTTTTTCAATTCACCTTGCAGTTCGAGCGCGGCAGCAAGGCGGTCATCTGCTCCGGCCTCGCCATGCGCCACGGCGTCTTTCTGTCGGGTGATCCAGTCGCCGAGGTAGGCGTAGGCCAGTGTTTCCAGCGTGCGACGGCCAGAGTGGCTGAGGCTTCCAGCCTCAGATTCAGACTTTGAATTCAGCGGATGGAAGCCGCTGCCACTATCACTACCACAAAGCTTGTGGTAGTTCACCAGCACGTTGAACCCGTCTTTGCGTCCGTCCCAGAGGTGCCAGACGAACGGACGGTTATGGAATAGGTCGCAATGCTGCGCGAAGAAATCGTTGAGCAGCCAATCTTCCAGCGAATCCGCTTTGGAGCCGGTGACAGCGATGAGCTTGCGCTCCATCGCATGACTCCAAATAGTAGAAGAGCCTTCCAGGCTCTTTCCTTCTTCAGAACAGCGGCTGGAAGCCGCTTCCACATTGCTATATGCATTCGCCAACAACGCGCGTAAACGTGTCGCCGCCGGTGGTTCGTCGCGCACCTGGCTGAAGCAGACCACGCCGTCCTTGTCTGCGTGCTTTTCCAGACCATCCGGGCCGAGCGCCGGGCAATCGGGAAAACTGGAGCCGGACTTGCGAGGCCACTGGTAGCCGAGCAACCGCGCCACGGCAACGTGCAAAGTAGCAGAGAAAGTGGCTGCGGCTTCCAGCCGCACTGAGCAGAGGCTGGAAGCCTCTGCCACTATTTGTTTCGGATGCCCGTTGAACAGCCATTGCGTCGGGTCGCTGGAAAACGGCCTCGGCAATCCGTCCGGATATTTCTCCGCCGCCACCTTCTGCCAGTGCGCAAGGTCGAAGGGGACTTTGACGAGAGTTCCGTTGGCAACAATCACGTTATGCTCCAACTCGCGAACTGCCTTGTTGAATAAAGGGTCACTACAATATGCCCAAAGCGCTGGTATCAAGCTCTCCGATTGTGGCAGCAAAACGGCCAGCGCCTTTTCGTATGTCTCACCTGTGTAAAGCGTGGGGCGCAAATCTTGCATTAGTCCCACCGCAACGCCCTTGCGTCCCCAAGCCTGCTGTCCACTTTGGTCCTGATTGTCGATCTGCACACGCTCCGCATCGGTCATCCCTCGAACACGACCAGCATCGCGATCCCAAGCAATCATGTGCTCTCGCCCACCCCAAAACATGGGCGACTCAACGGTGCATTGCTGAAAGGCCCACTCTTTCAACTCCTGTGGAAATTCCCAAAAGCAACGTCCGTAATGTGAGTAGTCGCCCGTTCCCAAGCCGAGGAAAGACGAAGCGTATTTCGAGACCCGCTCAGCGTTGTTGTGCGTGTTAAATGAAATGCGTGAATCGGGATTAGATGTCTGGCCTGATTGAAGAACTACATCGCAGGACTTCAATCGCAAGCCCTCTGCTTTGTCGGCTGCTGATTTTTCTTCTGCAACATCAATGCCCGCGAAAGTGTGTTTTGCATCTGGTCTTGCTCTGCTGAATCCCAGCAACGCGACGTTCACGACTTCACCGCTGATCGTCTCGAAGGCACGCGGTCCGAGCCGGCCCACAGTATCCCACTGGATCGAGGTGAGGATTTTAGCCCCCAATTTCTTGTAAGTTCCCATGAACAGCCAGCTCTGCGGGGTGACAAGGGCCGTTGAGTTTCCTGATTCTGCAAATTCAACACAACGTTCGACGAAACAGGTTGCAAGGTCAGCTTTTGATTCTGGATAAACTCGGTCGCAGTAATCTTTCAGCACATCATCCTGATTACCCCGTCCGAGGTAAGGCACGTTGGTAGCGACAAGCGTGAACTGGCCGGCGAGAATTTCCGCCGCCTTGGCCAGGCCGCGCGCGGTCACGGCCATTTCATGAAAGGTGGCAGAGCCTTCCAGGCTCTCTGCCTCTCCGGGGTTTGAAGCCGTGGCCACACTTGTCAAAACAACTTGATTTAGGGCTTGGGAGGAGAGGCTGGAAGCCTCTTCCACTTTGAGCGCCATCGCCAGAAAGGGTTTCAGTTCGTGAAACTCCGCCACCAGCAAATCGCCCTCGCCGACGCGCGGGTTGATGAGGCTGCCCAGCACCGCCGCCTTTTGGAACAACCGGTAAAGCCGCTCCATGCCGGCGCGGAGTCTCATAGTGGCAGCGGCTTCCAGCCGCTGTTCTTCCTCCGA
>CAMBEJ010000210.1 GCA_945865375.1 Akkermansia muciniphila
AACAACACTTCGCGCCGCTCCTGCGTCGGCAGCGCCTTGATCTCTTCCAGAATAGCCTGTGCTTTCGTGCTCATGCTTTGAACTTTACCCGTTCGCCATGAAAACGACAAGCGCCACACTCAATCAAATTTCCCCTCTCGGAGGGGACAAGGGTGGGTTGCCTTTGACTCCAACCCAAGCGCCAATCTCCAAACGAAGCCTCGCCCTGATTCCGGCGCTCCTGATGGTCCTCGCAGCCTCGCTCTTGAACTGCGCGTTGGCACAGTCCAACCCGAACGTCATTATGGCGTTCGAAAGGGGCACCAGCGGGATCCACAATACCGGCGGGACAACACACATACTTTCATTCAATGTTTCCGGTTCAGATACCCTTTTGGTTGTTGGGTGGGCCCATGATGATAACGGCCATGTCACATCCGTGACTTACAACGGTGTTTCAATGTCATCGATCGCGGATCAATCTGTCGCACGAACGACAGGGGGACAGGCTTTGAGAACCGGCATGTTTTATTTGTTAAATCCCGCTGCCGGGACACATGATTTGGCTTTAACCAGGAATATCTCTAGTGCGACAATGGATTTTACAGTCGCGCTTTATACGGGGGTTAAACAATCAGGGCAACCGGACACATCGACTTCCGGCACAGTTGAAGGAACTTCAACGCCGTCACCTTCGATAACGACCTTAAGTGATAACTGCTGGATAATCGGTGCGACTTATTCAGACAAATCTACTTTGTCGGTGGGACCAAAGCACGAACGACAGGGGGACAGGCTTTGAGAACCGGCATGTTTTATTTGTTAAATCCCGCTGCCGGGACACATGATTTGGCTTTAACCAGGAATATCTCTAGTGCGACAATGGATTTTACAGTCGCGCTTTATACGGGGGTTAAACAGTCAGGGCAACCGGACACATCGACTTCCCGGCGCTTCGGACGCAGCTCCGCGAACGTCTGACGCGAGCGGTCCTTCATTGGGATGCAGAAAAGCGAACGTTCCACAACGTGCCTGAAGCCAATCAGTTTCTCCGGCGCGAATACCGCGAGGGATGGCGTGTGTGAGCTCGGACTTCTCAAACGCTCTTTCGCTGAGGGTTGACGATGTCAGTGAGGAGGAAGCTTGTTTGTCCACGCACTCCATGTTAATCAGACGGCATGGGAACGCTCACGGTCCAGGAAGCGCAGCCTCAACTCAGCCAACTCATCGCCGAGCCGAACCGTGGCAGCATCGTGCTCACCGATGGTCAGCAGAAGGTGACCCTTCAACCGGGCGCGGAGCTCGATTTGGAGGAGGATAGTCTCGAATTGGAGGCGGGGTTGCTCAAGAGCATTGACGGCCCTTACACCCCCTAGTCTTCGGACGAAATGCGCGGCATTGTCGAGCGGATTATCCGCGAAGAGAAACGGACATGAGTCTCGCGTTGCAGAAGTCTGATGCCGTCCGAGAAGATTTCACTTTGCAGGCGCGGTGTTACATTCGTCGGGCAGGGGGTGAAGTGGCGCTGCGGTTTCAGTGCGCCACTCGGGTATGATCCCACTTGAGCGTGCGGGGTGCAACTCACGGTTTCTGGGAGTTGTCGTTTGGAGGACAATACCCACCGCAGAATAGGAAGAGTTAACCACGGATAACAGGGATAAAAACCTTTCAGCTCCTTTTCCTCATCCGTGATATCCGTGTCATCCGTGGTCCCACTTCAGCAGAGTCAAGCGGCGGGATACCCACGTCAGGGGAGGCGACACCGGATAACGTGAGTTGCACCCAGCGTGCGCATCCCAGGTTTTTCTTGCTCGCGTTTCCTACTCGTCATCGTCATCGTCATGCGATATCGATGAATTATATCTCTCAGACTTTCAACCACAGAGGCACAGAGGAAAAGAGAAGAAAAGGAATAGAAACCGGAGTGTTTTCATCCGCTTTTTCCCCTCTGTGTCTCTGTGCCTCTGTGGTTCAAATTTCAAATCTGTTTGGCTAGGATGACGATTGGCCGATGATCCAGAAACGCTCGAGACGCGCCTATTTTCTTGCCGCCCCATGACCCTTGATTCGCATCAACACTTTTGGAATTACGCGCCTGAGGACTACCCTTGGATCGATGGCCCGAAGAGTCGGATCGCAAAAACCTTCCTCCCCGGCGATCTGGAAGTCGAGCAGCGCCCTCTCGGCCTCCAAGGCTCCATTGCGGTGCAGGCCCGCCAATCCATCCATGAGTCCGATTGGTTGCTCCAACTTGCTGATGGCTCACCCGTGATCAAAGGCGTCGTGGGCTGGGTGGATCTGCGCGCGGCCACGGTCGAGCAAGACCTCGGTCGCCTATCCAAACATCCCAAGTTTGTCGGCCTCAGACATGTGGTCCAGGACGAGCCCGACGATTCCTTCATGCTCAAGGACTCGTTCCTTCGTGGCATCGGATTGCTCGAGAGGTTCGGCCTCGCCTATGACATTCTGATATTCCCGAAACAATTACCTGCCGCCATCGAGCTCGCGAGACGTTTCCCTCACCAAAATTTTGTCGTGGACCACATCGCGAAACCCTCCATAAAATCCGGTGTAATCGAGCCATGGCGAACTCAGATCCAGGAGCTTGGAAGGTGCTCCAACGTTTTTTGCAAGATCTCGGGCATGGTCACGGAGGCCTCGTGGAACGATTGGACGCAGGCCGATTTCGAACCCTATCTCGATGTCGTGTGGCGGGCATTCGGACCCGATCGCCTGATGTTCGGCTCCGACTGGCCGGTATGCCTCCTCGCCGGGACTTATGCGGACGTTCACGGAGTCGCGCATCGATTCTTCCAGCAGTTCGACAGCACCATTCAAAACAAGTTCTTCGGCGAGAACGCCGCCCGATTTTACGGGGTGTCAGCATCATAATTTGCGATTTTCAATTGCCGATTTTCGATTAAACTCATACACGAAATTCAATCGATCTACGCACCTCCACCCCCAATTGAGTTTGAGTTCCAACAGGCTGAGTGCCGACTTCAAATCGCAAATCGCAAATTTAAAATCCCTTCCATGCACCTCCACTCCATCGTCGCCGGGCAACCTGTTGAATCCACCGCAACAATCGCTGTCATCAACCCTTACAACGGAGCCCAAGTCGGAACGGTCACCACCGCCCGGCTGCATCATGTCCATGCCGCCATCGAAGCCGCGCTTTCCAGGCGCGACTCCCTCACGCGCTTTCAACGCCACCAAATCCTGGAGCGCGCCCGCGCCGCTCTGGAATTGCGCAGGGATGAAGTGGCTCGCTTGATCACCTCGGAAGCGGGACTTTGCATCCGGGAAACGCTCTACGAAGTCGGCCGCGCCTGCGACGTCTTGCGCTTCGCCGCCATGGAAGCTCTCCGGGATGATGGCCAGATTTTCTCGTGCGACGTTTCGCCTCAAGGCAAGGCTCGTAAAATATTCACCGTTCGAGAGCCTCTCTCCTGCGCGGCCGCCATCACCCCGTTCAACCATCCCCTCAACCAGGTCGCCCACAAGCTCGCGCCCGCGATCGCCGCGGGCACTCCCGTCATCCTCAAACCCTCCGAAAAGACCCCTCTCACGGCGTTGACCCTTGCGAGCATTCTCTTCGAAGCTGGGCTCCCTCCCCACATGCTGAGCGTCTTGCTTGGGCCCACCACGGAAGTCGCCGAGACTCTCGTCCGTGATCCGCGCATCGAACTCATCTCGTTCACGGGCAGTGTTCCGGTCGGAAAACGCATCGCCTCCGCCGCGGGTTACAAGAAGATCGTTCTCGAACTCGGCGGCAACGATCCCCTCATCGTTCTTGAAGATGCGGACATGGAGCTCGCCGTGTTCCTCGCGGCCGAAGGCAGTTTCCGCAACTCCGGCCAACGCTGCACCGCCATCAAACGAATCCTGGTCCACGAAAAGATTGCCGAGGAATTCACACGCCGACTGGTCGAGAAAACCCGGGAATATAAGTCCGGTGACCCCGCTGATCCCGAGACAAAGGTCGGCACCGTGATCGATGAAGCCAGCGCGATCTCCCTCGAAACCGTCATCCGTGAAGCGGAAGCCGCCGGCGCTCGAATTCTGATCGGGGGAAAACGCCGGGGAGCGCTGCTCGAACCGACTGTCCTCTCGAACGTGCCCCGTGATTGCGGCATGGTGGTCTCCGAAAGCTTTGGACCCCTCGCCCCGATCATCACGGTGCGCGATCTAAACGACGCCGTCACCGTCGCAAACTCCACCGCCTACGGCCTCAGCTCGGGCGTTGTCACAAGCAGTCTTGACAGCGCGATCCAAGCCGTCAAACAACTGCGCTGCGGCTCCGTGAACATCAACGAAGTCCCAGGATTCCGGATCGAGTCCAGCCCATTCGGTGGAATCAAGGACAGCGGTCTGGGGATCAAAGAAGGCGTCGTCGAAGCCATCAAATGTTTCACCACGGTCAAAACCTTCTCGCTGCCTTGGTAATCGAAATCGCGTGACTCTTCAGATACTTTGTAACCCCACTTTTCATGAGAGCTAAAACTGCAGCCGCTGTCTCGCGGAGCGGAAGGTTCAGCCATGGACCCTCCACCGACGTGGCCCAATTCACGGAATCGATCTCCTTCGATTGGCGGCTGTGGAAGCACGACATCATGGGATCGATCGCCCATGCCACGATGCTCCGTGAAATCGGCGTGCTTTCCAAAGAGGAAACACGGGACATCTTGAAAGGCCTGGAGAACATCGGCACCGAAATCGAGTCCGGCAAGTTCAAGTGGAAGCCCGAGCTTGAGGATGTGCACATGAACATCGAGGCCGAGTTGACCCGTCGGGTTCCCGCAGGCGCAAAACTGCATACCGCCCGCTCTCGAAACGATCAGGTGGCGCTGGACATCAGACTCTGGCTCCGCGACGAGATCGTCGATCTGATCACTGAACTCCAGAACCTCCAGCTCGCGCTCGTCAGGCTGGGAGATCGCTATGCCCATGTGCTCATACCTGGCTACACCCATCTCCAGCGCGCTCAGCCTGTCTTTTTCGCGCACCACCTACTAGCCTACGTGGAGATGATTGAACGCGATCTGGCTCGCTTCCGCGATTGCTTTGATCGTGTCAACGTCTGCCCCCTCGGAAGCGGCGCCCTCGCGGGTTCAACCCTGCCGCTGGATCGGGAATGGGTTGCAACCTTTCTTCACTTCACCGACGTGAATGGCAAACCCCGAATCACTCAGAATTCCATGGACGCAGTCTCCGATCGCGATTTCATGATCGAGTTCTGCGCCCACGCCGCACTCCTAGCCGTTCACCTCTCCCGACTTTCCGAGGACGTCATCCTGTGGGCCACCACCGAGTTCGATTTCATACACATCGCGGATTCCTTCACCACCGGATCATCCTTGATGCCGCAGAAGAAGAACCCAGATGTGGCGGAGCTCACTCGTGGAAAATCGGCCCGTGTCATCGGCAACCTGGTTTCATTGCTGACCCTTCTCAAGGGATTGCCCATGACCTACAACCGGGATCTGCAGGAGGACAAAGAGCGGCTGTTTGACACTTCGGACACGGTGAGGCGGTGCGTCCGTCTCACCACGGGGATGTTCGGACAAATCACCTTGAATGAACAGTCCTGCTCCCGTGCCGCCTCCGATCCTTCGATGCTTGCCACGGACCTGGCCGACTATCTCGTAAGGAAAGGCGTGCCCTTTCGCCAGGCCCACCACGCGATCGGGGGACTCGTCGCCCATGCTGAAGATTCCCAAAAGACCTTGGCCCAGCTTTCGCTAGCGGAGTTCCAGAGATTCGATACCCATTTCGACAAGGATGCTCTCAAAACCTTCGACCTCCAAGAAGCCATGCGCCGCCGTACCATCGCCGGATCACCCGGTACCAAGGAGGTTCAAAAGCAGCTCAAGAAATGGAAAAAAACGCTCGCAAAATACTCACTCTGAACAAAGTTTTGCGGCACGCTTAGCTGGCTGAATTATTCCCCATGCAGAACCAAGACGAGCCGGATCTCCTGGGCGACCTCCTCCGCCAGGTTTCGCGCTCCTTTTATCTCACCCTGCGCGTCCTCCCTTCATCGATCGGCCCACAAATCGGACTCGCCTACCTGCTCGCCCGCATCGCCGACACAATCGCCGATACCGAGATTTTGCCGTTGGAGGACCGCCTCTCAACTCTCCGGAAGTTTCGAGACCAAGCCGCCTCGTCGAAGGTCGGTAATCTACAATTGGACACCTTCACTGATGCACAGTCCGACGGTGCCGAAAAAACCTTGCTCCAACGGGCGGGCGAGGCTCTAGAAATCTTACGGAACACGGAAATCCGCGACGCCACTCTGGTAAGGGAGGTCCTTTCAACCATCATCAGCGGGCAGGAGCTCGACCTCATCCGGTTTTCAGCAGCTTCCATTCCCGAGATCCTCGCGCTGAAAACCGCCGAAGAACTCGACGATTACACCTATCGCGTCGCGGGTTGTGTGGGTCAATTCTGGACACACATCTGCCTGAACCACATGCTCCCCCGATTTCATGGAAACATCGAAACACTGCTCGCGGACGGAGTTCGCTTCGGAAAAGGTCTCCAATTGGTCAACATCCTTCGTGACCTACCTCGAGATCTGGCGGCAGGTCGTTGTTACCTGCCCTCCGACGATCTCAAACAGATCGGGCTTGCGCCGTCGGACCTCCTGGATCTCCGCAGCGCCTCCAAGCTGCGAGGGTTGTTCCGGCACTGGCATAACACGGCCAGCGACCATCTGGCGGCGGGATGGCGTTACACGAACACCCTGCCCCGCTCTTGGGTCCGCGTCCGCCTTGCTTGCGCCTGGCCTGTGCTTATCGGCCAACAAACCCTCGATCTCCTCGCCGGCATCCCGAATCTTGACCCATCCAGACGCCCCAAAATAGCCAAATCCAAGGTGCGTTCGATCCTCCTGAAAACCTTGGTGTGGTATCCGTTTCCCCAACGCTGGAGCGGGTTGTTTGTCAAAACCTGAGCCCTTCGGCGCCCGAGGCCCACATCATGGCACTACACATCGGATGAAAGGCTGCAGCAATGCGCCCGCCATGGCATTCACTGGAGAGAAAGATCCGTCTGCACACGAGATCTTCGAAGCATTTCTCGAAAAGTTCTTGCCCTGAACCTTCAACCGTGCCAAATAGAGCGCGCTTTTTGGTTGCCTCGGTAGCTCAGTTGGTAGAGCAGTTGACTCTTAATCAATTGGTCGTGGGTTCGAGTCCCGCCCGGGGCACCATCTCCAGTTCAAACACTTACGGAAGAATTCAAAACCCATCAGAAACTCGATCTGGACAGTTTCTGGACAGTTTTGGTGGATGAGCCACAAATTGGCATCATAATCCAGTACGCCCGTGAGAAGTTCCGCTACGTTTCGTGGCTCAGATCGAAGGAATTCAGACCAGTAGGGTCTGCCTAAAATCGTGAGAGGAGACGCTTTAGCACGACTTTCCCGCACTTCGCGCAACTTTCTCCTTTTCCCAACCGCTTCCGTTCCCTAGCGTCCATCGATGCCAAAGGTGGAAAAAGTCAGAGAGTAATCTTAGGGGTCACATCTCACAATTAAACAATTTAGACATGACGGGGGTGGGATAAGCCTGACGGTTATGACCCGACCGTTGCGGATCGAGAAAATGGGGGGCTGGAATCCTGTTACTGCCCACGGTAACGAGCGCAAGGCCATCTTCCGTGACGACGCGGA
>CAMBEJ010000211.1 GCA_945865375.1 Akkermansia muciniphila
ATCCCATGAACCGCCGATTCGACCACGAAAAGCTGGAGGTTTATTGGAAAGTGCCGCCGCCCTGGATGTGCTCGTGGCCAAAGGCCGATGTTCTGGGGAGGAAGTGCTGTCAGGAAAAGACCGCCTCTGGAGCGTCGTTTCGATGCTAGCACTACAGCGACACCTTTGGAAATTGACCACGGATTGCACGGATTGCACGGATAAGATGAGGGTGGATTCCCTCCCATCCGTGTCATCCGTGTCATCCGTGGTTGAATTCTCAGATGAAGTGTCGCTGTAGTGCTAGTCGCCTTGATAAAGGCAAACTCCGATTACCGGTTGCACGAGGGAAACCCGGGATAGGATTACGATTACGATTACGATTACGATTACGATTACGATTACGATTACGAGAAGATCTGGAAAAATCTGAGATGCGCTCGGGCGTCATGGCGCATCCCGAATGACGGTGATGAGCGTAATTGGGCCTTCTCATTCGAAGGTGCGCCCGATAGCGCCAGGATGCCATTCGAACATCGACACTTCCCGCCAAGTCGCGATAAGGTTGGCGAACCCGAAACTCACTGCCTGTGACCAAGCAAAACCTTGTCGCTTTTCTCGCGGCTCTCGCTGTGGTCATTCCGCTGCTCTGGATGTTTTCGCCATACAGCGAAAGCACGCCACCCGCACTCCAGGCGATCCCACCCCTTCATCCGGCTCCGCGCGGCCACTCTCTGGACGCGGGCACCACCCGGAAATTCCTCGAATTCGAAGAGCGGCGGAACGAACTCGACCGCACGGTTTGGGCTGCCGAGTTGCAGGCGGCGCAACACGAGGACGTTTTCATCCGGCTCTGGGACAACCTGCGGCGCGAGAAGGACACAGAGAGCGTGCTCGGCGGCTTCGCGTTCGGGGAATTGCGGCTCGGCCAACCGGGCGTGGCAGAATCAACCGCCCACGCCATCACGATCACGCGATTTGGGGGCGCCGGAAAACGGCTCGCGCCCTCCGATTGGCGCCAACTGCTGGCGAGTTTCAGAGAGGCAGGCTTCCAGCTCGAACAGTCCGAGTGGCGGCATCCGCGGTTCGAGCCCCGCACGAATGGGCCGGCACGTTCGACCATCGCGATGACTTTGCACGCCCTCCAGCCGACGGAGCAACGGCGCGTGATCGTGCGCGGCAATCTGCGCGTCGAGTGGGACGCCGACAGCGGCGATGGGGGGCAACCGTTCCCCCGGGTGATCGACGCCACCGACCTTGAACTGTTGGAACGTACCGGCGAGCCGATTTTCAAAAACGTCCTCGCGAAAGAAATCGAGGCCGACACGGAAACGACGACGTTCGATCCGTTGATCGTCTATGACCTCGATGGGGACGGCCTTTCAGAGATCATCCTGAGTTCGAATAACGGGGTCTTCTGGAATCGCGGTGGTGGCGATTTCGACTTGCGAAAGCTCTGCCAATTTCCGGCGAAAACTGTCCTGACGGCGGTCGTGGCTGACTTCAACAACGATTCGTTCCCGGATTTTCTCGCGGCAGACCATGACGGACTGCTCTTGTTCATTGGCGCGCCAGGCGGGGCCTTTCCCGGGTCCGCGCGCCGCATCCGATTCACCGCACAACCGCTCCTCAATCCTTTTGTTCTGACCGTCGGCGACATGGACGGCGACGGCGACCTCGACGTGTGGCTGGCGCAATACAAGCTGCCTTACCTCGAAGGTCAGATGCCAACGCCCTACTACGACGCGAATGATGGCTTCCCTGCCTACCTGCTTGTCAACGACGGCCAGGGGAAGTTTTCGGACCGCACCGAGGCTGCTGGGCTCGCCGCAAAACGTTTCCGTCGCACTTACAGCAGCTCGTTCGTCGATCTCGACGGCGACGGGGACCTCGACCTCCTTGTAGTGAGCGACTTTGCCGGTGCAGACGCGTACCTGAACGACGGGCGCGGCCATTTCACCGACGCGACGGGACCGATGCTTGGCGAGGCGCACGCTTTCGGCATGGCCCACAGTTTCGGCGATTACGATCTGGACGGGCGGCTGGATCTGCTGGTGGTGGGGATGAATTCGTTCGTCGGGCAGCGGCTCGACGCCCTGGGCCTGGGGCCGAAGGAATTCCCGGTCCACCAAGCCATGCGGGCTAGGATGGCCTACGGAAACCGGCTATATTTCGGGCGCGGTGAAAGGTTCCAGCCGACGTCGGCCAGCGATGACGTGGCGCGCACAGGCTGGTCATGGGGCGCGACGACCTTCGACTTCGACAACGATGGCGCGCAGGACCTTTACGTTGTCAACGGTCACAAGAGCCGCGCCTCGGCGCGCGACTACGAGCGGCAGTTCTGGCGGCATGACATCCACGTCGGCACCTCAAAACACGACCCTTTTCTGGACATTTATTTCCGGGCGGTTGGCACGCGGCTTTACGGCGAGGGCCAGTCCTACGGGGGCTATGAGAAAAACCGTTTCTTCATCAACCAGCGGCGCGGCCAGTCCTTTCTCGAAGTCGGCTACCTGCTTGGCGTGGCCATGGAGCTGGACTGCCGCAATGTGGTCAGTGACGACCTCGACGGCGACGGACGCATGGACCTGATCGTCACGACCCACGAAGACTGGCCCACGGCGCGGCGGGGTTTGTTTGTGTTCCAGAACCGCATCCCTAATTCCGGCAACTGGATCGGTATTCGACTCCGCGAGGAAGGCAAGGGCGCATCGCCTGTCGGGGCGAAGGTTGTGGTGCGAACGTCCGCCGGCGAACAGGCCCGCTGGCTTGTTACGGGCGATTCGCACCGCGCGCAACACCCGGCCACCGCGTACTTCGGAATCGGCGCGGCTGACGAAATCACCGCAGCCGAGATCCGGTGGCCGAACGGTGTCGTCCAGCGGATCACCCGGCCGGCCATCAACCGGTATCACGAGGCGCGGAGCGGAGGGAAATGAGGCGGGCACCACGGGTTGGCTCAAGGAAGGTTTGTGAGTACCCGGTAGAAGGCTTTGACGGCATGGGGTGTCGCGTCAAGGAGCGTGGTTTTTCCGGTACGCTCAGCTGCCCATTCCACGACAGGTGACCAGCGCTTCAGATCCTCGGATCGTTCCAGGACGTAGCGCCAGGGAAAACGCGCGATGAAGCGGACGCCGGGCTGGCCGGTCGCCGTCAGAATCGGTTCCAACACCAGCGAAGCCGGGAGTCTCACCCGCACGTCGTCCACCCATCCATGGGCCAGGACCGAACCGTCGAAGTCTCCCGATTGACCGGCATCGCTGTAGCTCGCGATGGCGAAGGAATCCAATCGAAAATCGAATGTGGACTGTTCCGGCAGCACGACGTCCTTGATCGTCATTGCGGGGACCCCGTTTGAGAGCATGTGGGTCTGGAGGGTTCGGTTGGTCGCGGTATAATCCATCGTGACGCGGTATTGAACCTGGGGTGTCAGATCGAACGGGAACGCGAAGCTGAACTGGGCAAGATTGTTGCTCGAAAAAACCCCTGGCGAGATGGTGGTGCCAAATCCGGTGTCCGGGAAGTAATTCCATTCCACCACGCTCCTCGCCCCCGTGGAGGACTCCAAACCCGCGCCGCGGAAAAAGTTGGCGCGGCGCGCTTCCGCGGAATTCATGAGGCCGATGGCGATTTGAAACGCGGAAGGTTTCGAAGGGTTGGAGCCGCCTTTAATGTCCTCCAAGACGAGATCGAACGAGATGGCGAAATCATCCGAAGCGGTGAGCGTGGTGCCCAGCGCGTGGTGGAAGTAGGAGTTCGTCCGGGAAGAATCCCACATGGCGCGCAAGGCCTGGCGCGTGGGATCCCAGGCAAACAAGGAGCTGTCACCGTGGATGGCCCACCCTGATAGCAGAGGGTTGTCGGCGAACGTTTCGATAAAACCTTGTGGACCGAGTTGGGGCAATACGGCTGAACCGCCGTCGAATTCGGCGGCGAACTGGGCATGCACGGAGCAGGCGACGAAGAGACCGGCGAGAGCTGGAACAAGTTTGAGTGGATTCATGGGACTGGTCTGCGTTGTGTTGCGGCCGTCGTTTTGTTGACGGAAGCAAATGACTAAGGAACAAACTACGCGAGACCAGTGGCGGGATGCTGAGGGCGGAGAGGCCTTCAGACAACCGCCGAAAACCGAGAATGAAGGCACTCGACTCCTCATCCGTACACACGGCGAGGCTGGCCTCATCCTTCTCATTGGCGGAGAAGTTGGTTTGGGGATGGAAGTTGTGACTTCCGCCCCAAACCCTGATGAGCATCATCCAATGGATATCCTGACTCCGGGTCTCGTCCTGGCTCCCGCCTTCCCAGACCGTGCTGACGGTCCAGTGGCGATTGGGAGTTTGTAACCCGATACAGTGGCGCAACCGTCCCCGATTCTCACGGGGTTCCCTAACATTGGCTGATGGTTGAGCCGACAAAACTTTGTCGGCGTTATCAAAGAGCTCTAAAGTGGTAGCAACGAGCCAGGGTCTCTGACAAGCAGAATGCGAGGCACGACGGTTTCGTTTGACCCAACGCAACACATTAGTATGGTTGATGCACTGAGTTGGGGGCGGGTTCCCAGGCTGAATATTGTTTTGGGTTGAGTTTTTGAACAACGCATGCTGACGATTCGCGAGTTAAAAAAATCTTACGGCGGACGAATTCTTTTTGAGAAAGCCGCCATGCAGATCAACTATGGTGAGCGCGTGGCCTTGGTGGGGCCGAACGGCGCTGGCAAGACGACGATCTTCTCGATCATCATGAAGACCGAGGATCCGGATGAAGGGGAAGTGCAGCGTGATCCATGGACCACAGTGGGTTTTCTGCCGCAGGAATCCGAGGTTGTTGGAGCTGAAACCGCGCTTGAGATCGCGACAGGCCGGGCCGGAATGATCGAGAAGTTGGAGGAGACGCTGCACACCCTGGAGAAGGCGGGCACAGTGGATGTTCCGGAGTATTACGAGGCGCAGGCCAAGCACGATGCGTTGGTGGATCCAAGTTTCGAGGCTCGCGCAAAAAAAGTTCTCAGCGGACTGGGTTTTCGAGAAACGGATTTCGCGCGGCCTGCGCGCGAATTGAGCGGCGGTTGGATCATGCGGGCTCACCTGGCCCGCCTTCTCGTCATGGAGCCCGATCTCCTCATGCTCGATGAGCCGACGAATCATCTGGATTTGGTTTCACTGCTCTGGCTCCAAGGCTATCTAAGGAATTATAAGGGCGCGCTCCTCATGATCTCACACGACCGCCAATTCATGGATGAGCTCACGCAGCAGGTGTTCGAAATCAGTAACTCGAAACTGGTTTCCTATTCCGGGAATTACACGGATTATCTGAGGCAACGGGAGGAGAATTACGAGAACCAGGTGGCGGCCCATAAGAATCAGCAAAAGGAGATTCAGGCGCTCCAGGAGTTCGCGGATCGCTTTCGGTCGGTGAGTTCGAAGGCGGCGCAGGCCATGAGCAAGCTGAAGCAGATCGAGCGCATGGAGCTGATTGAGAAGCCGCAAGCGCCGCGAAAACCGTTCCGGTTCCAGTTTCCCCAAGCTGCTCGAGGGGGCCAGCGGTCGGTTCAGCTTGAAGGGATCCACATGGCTTACGGCGCGAACAAGGTGTATCAGGGTATGGATGTCCTGGTGGAACGGGGCGATCGAACTGTTCTGGTGGGGCCTAACGGCGCGGGCAAATCAACCCTTCTAAAAATACTGGCCGGCGTGGTGGAGTTTCAGAAAGGCGAGCGCAAGCTCGGGCATAACGCCCGGATCGGTTACTACAGTCAGCATCGTTCCGCGACGCTCGGTGCCGACAACACCGTGCTGGACGAGGTGCTGTTGAGCGCGCCAACGCTACGGGAGGACGAGGCACGGGGCATTCTTGGGTCCTTCATGTTTCGCAAAGAGGAGATCTACAAAAAAACCGAAGTGTTGAGCGGGGGAGAGAAAAGCCGGTTGAACCTCGTCAAATTCCTGGTCGATCCGCCCAACATCCTGCTCATGGATGAGCCCACGACGCATCTTGATATTTTGACCGTGGAATCATTAATCATCGCGTTGGAGCGTTTTGAGGAAACTCTGGTGTTCATCTCCCACGATGTTCACTTCATCCGGAAGCTGGCCAGGAAGGTGATCCATGTCAATGCGGGGCAGGTTTGCCCCTACTCGGGCGGATACGATTATTACCTCGAAAAAACGGGTGGTTTCGGGGATGCCAGGGCGGCTTTGACGGCGGCTTAGCCGTCAGGATACAGCAGGATCATTTACCGCACAAATAACCCCCATCGATGACGAGCGTGCTGCCCGTCACGAAGGCGCTCTCGTCACTCGCCAGATACACTGCGGCACCGGCGATCTCCCAGGGTTGGGCCATCCGTTTTTGAGCGTGAGTGGAGACCATTTGGGCACGATACTTTTCCGGGTCTGGATATTCGCTGAGCCGCTGTTGGACGAAGGGGGTCTCAACACGGCCAGGGCAGATGCAATTCACGCGCACGCCTGTGGCGCCGAAATCGAGCGCCATGGAGCGGGTGAGGCCGACGACGGCGTGCTTCGTGACTGTGTAAGCGAATCGGTCTTCCATGGCCGTCAAACCGAGCGCCGAAGCCATGTTGATAATGGAACCCCGTTTCCGCTCGATCATGGAGGGGAAGACGGTGCGGCTGAGGAAATACATACCCTGGACGTTGACGGCCCACAGTCGTTGAAAATCCTCGGGCGTTGTGGTGAGAAGGGTCCCGACGTGGCCGACACCGGCGTTGTTCACCAGAACGTCGCATGCGCCCCGTTCGGCCAGCACCTGGTTGACGAGCGCCTCGCAACTCGCGCGCACCGTGATGTCGGTCTTCACCGCCACAGCCCTGCCTCCCGCTTGCTCGATCCTGAGGGCTGTTTCGCGGGCTCCGGGTTCAT
This sequence comes from Akkermansia muciniphila, assembly GCA_945865375.1. GTDB lineage: Bacteria > Verrucomicrobiota > Verrucomicrobiia > Limisphaerales > F1-80-MAGS106 > F1-80-MAGS106. The sequence continues at coordinate 6,861 of CAMBEJ010000211.1, forward strand.
TTTGGTCCGCGACGTAAACCCAAGCCCCGGCGGCACCGTAGGCTTCGGCGATGGCTTCGCCGATTCCAGAGGCCGCGCCGGTCACCAGGGCAATCTTGTCTTTCAGCGAGAAGGCGATTTTTTGGAGCATAGGCGTGGTTGCGGGTTGCGTTGTAGGTCACAGGTTACGTGTGCAGTTTTGCGGAGTTTCTTTCACGATGCAACTCGAACCAGCGCACACTGTGAGGCTCCCAAGGTGGCAGCGGCGTCCCGCCGCTGTTCCGAGCAGAGACGGCTTCTGCCCCCTTACCGACCACTGCGGGATGCGTGCGCTGACCTCGTTCGGTGCGCATCCCAGATTTTTCGTACTCGCGTCTCCTACTCCTACTCCTACTCCTACTCGTCATCGTCATCGTCATCCCATGAATCGCCGATCCGGCCACGAAAAGCTGGAGGTTTACCCTTTGACAATGCCCGTGGCTCCGCTTTGGAAAGTGCCGCCGCCCTGGATGTGCTCGTGGCCAAAGGCCGATGTTCTGGGGAGGAAGTTCTGTCAGGAAAAGGCCGCCTCTGGAGCGTCGTTTCGATGCTAGCACTACAGCGACACCTTTGGAAATTGACCACGGATTGCACGGATTGCACGGATAAGATGAGGGTGGATTCCCTCCCATCCGTGTCATCCGTGTCATCCGTGGGTGAATTCTCAGATGAAGTGTCGCTGTAGTGCTAGTCGCCTTGATAAAGGCAAACTCCCATTACAGGTTGCACGAGGGAAACCCGGGATAGGATT
>CAMBEJ010000212.1 GCA_945865375.1 Akkermansia muciniphila
GGCTCGCCACCACGCGACTAAACCTGGCGGCAGCGAAGCGCACGTTTGCGCGCGTGCGCTCCCCACAATGCCGAGCAAAGCCATCAGGAGCGCCGGAATCAGGGCGAAGCTTCCTTTGGAGATTGGCGCTTGGGTTGGAGTCAAAGGCAACTCAACTCTGTCCTCTTCGAGAAGTGGAAGTGGAATTGCTGTGGCGCTTGTCGTTTTCATGCTGATCGGGTAAAGTTCAAAGCATGAGCACGAAAGCACAGGCCATACTGGATGAGATCAAGGCACTGCCGCTGGAAGAACAGGAGCAGGTGCGCGATGGCATTCTGCAACTCCAGGAGCGCCAGCATCAGTGGGAGGAACAGAAGGCCAAGCTCCGGGAAATGCAGTCCCGACACGCAGGGCGAGGGATGTTGAACCGGCTGCTGGAAGAACGAGCCAAGGAGCGAGCGCGTGGCTGAATCCTTCGTCCTCGACACGTCCGCTTTCATCGCGCTCGATGAACGAGAGCCGGGCGCGGAAGAAGTGGAGGCAATGCTTGCAAGAGCGTGGCTCGGCGAGGCCGAGGTCCATGCCTCCTTTGCCACGCTCACCGAACTTGAATACATCCGCACCCAGGAACAAGACGCGCAGCAGGCGACTGAACTTTTGACCTTTGCGAAGTCGCAGCCGTTGAAGTGGCACCATACCGATGACTCTCTGTGCAGCGAAGCGGCGAAGTTGAAGGCGGTGCACAAAGTTTCGTTCGCGGACGCTTTCGTGGCGGCGACGGCGAAGCGGCTCAATGCCACGCTCGTCCACAAAGACCCGGAGTTCGACGCGCTCGCCGGGATGATAAAACTGCACGGTCTGCCGCCGAAAACCGGTGCGCCCGCGACGGAGAAAAAGTGACCCATAACCGCCGATCCCGCCGTGCGGGAGAGGCTCTGACTTGTTTCCGATTTCGGCTTTTCAATCGGAGCCTCCTCACGTCGGCTGCTGCCATCGGCAGAATACGCAGCGGCGCTTCGTTTGGTATGTTGGCCGAGGTTCATTTGCAGGGGCGTCTATTCGAATGAAACGCAAAATTACGGCGATTGCGGTTTACCGCGCCGGTGCGTAAAGTTTGCGTCATGAATGCAAAATCCGATGTGCGCCAGTTTCTTTCCCGCATCACGATTGACCCGGACATCTGCCACGGGAAACCGGTCATCCGGCATTCGCGGTATCCGGTGGAGTCCATGCTCGAATATCTAGCGGCGGGCGACACGTTCGAGGATTTGCTGGCGGAGTTTCCCGATCTGGAGCGCGAGGATTTGCAGGCGTGTCTGGAGTTTGCCGCGCAATCGCTCAAGCTCAAGAGCCGCCACTTGGTACTCGCATGAAGTTTGCGGTGGACGCGCATTTGCCGTCGGGATTGTGCGCCCTGCTCCAATCGGCGGGACACGACGCCCTCCACACCCACCAGTTGATCGCGCAAAACCGGACGACGGACGAGGTCCTGAACACGCTGTCGCTGAAAGAACAACGCGTCGTCGTCACCAAGGACACGGACTTTTACCATTCGCATGTTCTCCACGGAAAGCCGTGGAAACTCCTGCTCGTTCGCACGGGCAACATCCGCACGCGCGATCTCAAGGCGCTGTTCGAGCGCCATCTGCCGGAGATCATTGCCGCGCTCGAACAGAATTCGCTCGTGGAACTGGATCGGCAAACGGTGCGGGTCATCGGTTGACATGGCTGGGTGCGTCGGGAGCGTGACGAGGCGGTGGTTGGTTTGGTGGCTGGGCTTCATTTGAACCAACCTTTCACCGTGCTGACGACGGATTTCACGGCGGCACTCACGGTCGTGGCAACACTCTTCACTGCTTGTGTGACAGAATTGGTCGCCTTGCTGACTCCACTGGAAATACTGTTCGCGACTTTGGCGAACGAGCCACCCCCTGACGAGCTGCTGTTGGATACCATCGGCGTTGTCCCCGCCATGTTGAAACTTGAAGCGGGTGAAGTGATTTGAAAGCTATTAACGCTTTGAGCGTAAGAACCGGCTGTGGCGGTGCGACTGGAGGCATTTTGTCCCGAAGTGGTTATCTGGTTAAATGCAGCATCAACAAAGTTCCCCATCGCCTTTTCTGCTAGGAATTCAGTGGCCTTTGTGACCGTTACTTGCTCGATTTTTCTAGCCGTGTTCTTCGTTATATCGCCGCTTACTGCTCGGTTAAACAAGTTTTGTGCTTGGGCTTGTCCGCCAGAGTAATTCGGAAGTATTTTTCCAACCCCTGCATCAACGGCTTTGCCAAGGCCGTAACTTAATCCCCCTTTGATGCTACCGTTAAGAATCGATTGACCTGCCCCTGCATTAAAGTTTCCGGCAGCGCTCCAATTCTCGTAGCCGTTATCCAAATAGCTCTCGCCGCCATCCGCGCCAACTTTAAAGAAGAGACTTCCGCCAAGAGTCGCGGCCGCAATCGTGCCCTTGATGCCGCCGATAGCACTACTCATCATGACATGATTCCAATCAATGTTTCCAAAACCATTCTCCAATCCCTGTGAGAAAACATCCGAAAAACCACCAGAAATAATCCCCAAACCCGCACCTGCGAGAATATGAGCGAATTCGCCATTCGGATCCGAGAAGCTCAACGGATTTGCGTTACCATAAGTGTATGATACTGGCTTCCACCCCGGCCCAATCTTCTTCACCGGATCAGTCGAGAGAAACACGCCCGCGTCCGCCGAGTAGTAGCGTGCACGCATGAAGTAAAGGCCGGGCAATTCTTCCATGACGCCTTGACTTCCAACAAAGAGATACGGATTGGCAATTTGGGATTGCAGATTGGTTGAGCCGAGGCTGCGACCGTAAGGCGTGTAGGCGTATTGGGCCACGTTCGTTGCGCCGCCGTCCGTCACCGAAATGATGTTCGCCTGAGCGTCGGCGTGGTAGCATAAGATGTTGTTGTTGGCGTCAACACGGTAGCAGAGGTCCGGGCCGTGAATGTAAAAGGCCGTGACTTGGCCGCTCGAGGTGGTGTCGCACAAAACACGTTCCATGCCGCCGGACAGGTCGAGGACGTAGCGGGTTTCGACTCCGTCCAGTTTGCGCGCGATGCGACGGCCCAGGGCGTCGTAACGATTTGTGATGAGCTTGGATGTGATTCCGGCATCCCAGAGGATGGAGGTTGTGCGGTTGTCTTCGTCGTAGGTCAATCGCCAGCTTTGCCCGCCGCCCACTGCGTTGGTCATGTTGCCGCTCGAGTCGTAAGTGTAGTTGAGGGTGGAAGGAGAAATTCCGCCCTCTCCCTGGCCCTCTCCCATCGGATGGGCGAGGGGAACGACTTCGCGGTCGATCAGGCGGCCGGATTTCGTGTAGCGGGCAGTCTCGTCCGTCAACGAAGGAGGAGGCCATCGCAGGACACCCTTTTCGGTGGAAGCGACTTTGTTCCCGTTTCGATCATAGGCGTATGCGAGCGCGATGGAGATGCCGTTATTGACCGGCTGATTACTGGTTACTGAATACTGGAGCCCGGTCAGTCGCCCGGCGGTATCGAACGTGTTGGTTTGAACCACGCCGTTCGGATAGGCGCGACGGATGAGGCGTCCGGCTTTGTCGTAGCCGTAGCTCATCTGGCGCGCGGCCCAATCCACCTGGTTGGTGAGGCGGCTGAGGGCGTCGTAACGGTTCGTGAGTGTGCGATTGCCGGGATAGGTGACGCTGACGACGCGGCTGAGGGCGTCAAAGCCGTAGTCCACCGACTGGGTGTGTGGATCGACCACGCGAGTCGCGCGGTCGAGCGGGTCGTAGGTGAGGCTGGTGGCAGCGACGGCCACGCTGTTCACGCGGCGGGCGATGACGCGGGGGTTGTCGTTGTCGTCGTACGTGTAGGTATCCTCCCGTCCGGTGCTCAACGTGAGTGAGGTCACGCGGCTGACCTGATCGTAGTTGCGTGTGCGGAGAGTCAGGTTGGGATCGCGCTGGGTCTTAAGGCGCAGGAGTGGGTCGTAGGTGTATCGCCACTCGAAGTTGTCCTGGTTGCGCTCCAGCGTGCGTTCGTTGCGCGGGCCGTAAGCCATGACGTAGTGGCCATGCAGGGCATCCTCGATGTCCACGATGTTGGCGTTGCCGTCGTAGGCGTAAAGCCAATCGAAACCTTCGGCGTCCTTCCATTTCGTCAAGCGTCCGCGTCCATCGTATTCGTGCTGTGACGGGAAACCATTGGGCGTGATGACGGTCTTGATACGACCGGCTGGATCGTAGTCGGTCTGCCTGGTGTTGCCCAACGGATCGGTCTGGGCGATGACACGGTTGAGGCGATCAAACGTTTTCGACCAGCGCTGGCCAAGCGAGTCGGACAGAGCAATGGAATTGCCGTTGGCATCGTACTGGTTAGTGATGGTGTTGCCGAGGGGATCGGAAACGGCAATGAGACGATTGGCCGCATCGTAGTAGTTGGTGGAGGTGTTGCCAAGCGGATCGGTCGCGCGGTCGGGTTTGCCACGAGCGGTGTAAAACGTGAACCAGTTGTTCGTGCCGGTGCGGTCGGTTGTGTTCGTGCGTTGGTTTGCGGCATCGTAAGCGTGGCGGGTGAACTGGCCCTTGCCGTCGGATTGAGCGAGGAGGTTGCCGTTGGCGTCCCACTGGCGGGTGAACGTTCGGTTGAGAGGATCGGTGGTTTGCACCGTGTTGCCGCTCAGGTCGTAGGCAAAGGAAGTCGTGTCGTTGAACGGATTGATTTCGGCGAGTTTCCAGCCGACTTCGTTGACGATGAATTGCCATGTATTCGTGTCCGTATCGGTGCGGGCGATGAGAAAGCCGTTGGTGTCATAGCCGAATCGGGACGTGTATTGATTGGCGTCGGTGGATATCAGCACGAGGCCGTTGGTCGCGTAAGTATAGCGGACAAGCGAGCCCAGTGCATCCGAGTGGCTCGTCAGATTTCCTGCGGCATCGTAGGCGTAGGCGTTCGTCCAGTTGAGCGGGTTGATTTCCTGAATCGCTTTGTTGAAGAAGGAGTCGAACGTCCATCGGCTGACTTCGCCCAGCGCGTTGGTGCGGGCAATGACGTTGGCGCGGTCGTCGTAGCCGAAGAACGTGGTCCAGCCCAGCGGTTCGGTAATGGACCTGCGGTTGCCGAATTCGTCGTAGGTGTAGGCGGTCTTGTTCGTGAGCGGGTCTTGTTGGACCAGCAACCGGTGTTTGCGGTCGTACGTTTCAACCCATCGATTCGTGCCGGGGTCGGTGTGACGAATCTGGCGTTTGCCCGTCACGCCGTATTCGGTTTGCGTGGCGCGGCCAATAGCGTCCACCGCGTTGGTCTTGCGCCCGTATTTGTCGTAATGCACGAGGACATTCGTGTTGCCGCGCGGATCGATGATTTGCTGGAGCAGATTGCTGGATGGGCCGCTTGTGTAGTAATCGAAGCGCCAGGTCGTGTTGACGTGGGAATGAATCCCGGACGCGTTGGTTATGGATTTGGAGATCAGGCGGTTAGTGGAGTCGTAGGCGAAGTTGACTGACCAGGGACCGAATGAAAGGTTGGTGAGGAGGTTGGCTTTGTAAGCGAAGTTGAAAACCCCTCTGGCTGTATCGATGACCTGGGTGATGACTCCGCTGGTCTCGTTCCACAAGACTTGAACGGCGTTCGAGTTGAAATCGCGGATGGAGAGCAACCGTCCGCGCATTACGGCCGGGCCTGAATCGGGGCGTTTGAAGGCGTAAACCAATCGGTCAGGCGTGGTCCACTGGCAATTGGTGGTCGTGAGCAGCAGTTCGCCCTTGTATTCTTTGTCTCGAGTGCTGTATTCGCCCGTGTTCAGGTCCCGATCCCAACTTTCAATGGCACCATTCCAAAGCAACAAACCCAACGTGTCGGTGTCCGCAAGGGGAGAAAACGTCTGGGCGGGAAGGACGCGAGTCTCAAATGTGTGGCGCCAGCCGTTGCCCAACGGACCGGAGGCATAAGGATCGGTCCCGCCGAGTTTGAAGCCGCCGAACGCATTGGCGCTGCTGTAGCCGAACCGGAAGTCAAACGCCACGCCGGGAGTCGGTCGAGAGATGGCTGTTTGTTCCCAGGAAAATGCGCCGGACAAAGGGGACAACGCGTCGCGTCCACCGTTTCTCCGGGAATCAAATGCGGATTGTTCACCGGCTTGATTGGCTTCTTCGAATTCCACTGGGCCGCTGCCTTGTTTGGTGGCGATTTCGGTGCCGGAAGGAACCGGTGAGGGCGCGAAATTTTTGAGGTTATCGGTGGCGTTGGCAGAAAAACCTAATTTGAAATAACCCTTCAGATTGAGGCTGGGATCATTGGTCGGTTGGTTTTGGAAGATGTACGAGACGATGAATTCCTGGCTCGATGCGGTCTGGTAAATCGCTGCCTCCTGGACTTCGCCAAAAAGATATTTGCCACTACCCCAGCCGCCAATGGAAAGGCCGTCCGAGGATTTGGCGTCTCCCACATTCCCGGTGCTGGAGAAAATCTGGCGGCCATCCACATAGCCGGTGAAGGACTCGCTCTGGCGGATCACCGCAACGTGATACCACCGGTCCAGGTAAGGCCGTTCAATCAGAGTGCCGGTGTACGTTCCGTTGGCGCCCTTGGTCGAAAACTCGACGTTGCCGGTGAGGATGTTGAATTGAACGAGGAAGGCGTGCGGGTCCGTCTCCGAGCCGCCGCGGCGGTTGACCAGGATCACCATATTCTCGGTCAAGTTGGTTCCCGTGGGAATGGAGATCTTGAACCAACACGAAACGCTCAAAGCCGTCCCGTTCCAACTCAGGCCCCCAGTGGTGTCTGCTACCTCTACGCGGCCGTTACCGGAGAAATTGGCCGCGCTGCTGGTGGAGGACGGAAGACAGAGGAAGGCGATCAGTAGACAGAGGACAGAGGACAGAGGACAGAGGACAGACTGGCCACGGATGGTGCGGACCTCTTGGATGGACTTTGGCGAGTCATTTCGGCGTCGTTTTGTGTGTTCCGCGGGCAAATCGAAAGCGATCGAGGGCTTCTGCGCGGAAAACAGTCACGGCTCGACGGGATTCTCACCATGCCATTCTCGGGCAATCGCAACTCACGACTCGCAGATCTAAAAGTCGAGAGGTTCATTGGCGGTAAGCCAGTGTGGAATTCGTGATCCGTGATCCGTGATCCGTGATTGATGAAAGGGGATTCGTGCTTGGAAGTGCCATTTGTTTGACGTTGTTGCACCTCACTATTCGAAAGCCATCTGATGTTTCTGACTTCTGACCTCCGACTTCTGACTTCAGTCTTCCGCCCCCCCTAGTGAGGACCACTTCACATAGTTGGCCGTGGCGTTCGAGTTTAAAGGCAACGCAATCCTCGGCCTTCACGCCCGCTTGCTTGGCCCAGGCTTCGGCTTCGGCGGGGAACAATTGTTGGAGAGGACCATAGGCACCGTGCTTTCGGAGCGCCTCCACGCCTTCCGCCGAAACCTCGTCGCGCAGGGACTTGCGGATAAATTCAGCTTGCTCCCAGGGCGCGCGACCCTCCAAGGCCCGGGGCAACATGAGGCACGCGAACAGGGTGTCCGTTGAATCAGACCTCAAGGCGGCGTCAAGGCGGTAAAGCGCATGAAGTGAAGATCGTCGCGGCGCGTCGTGGTTCCATTTGAACCAGCCGACGAAGCCGATGCCAAGGA
>CAMBEJ010000213.1 GCA_945865375.1 Akkermansia muciniphila
AAATCGAATCGGTGAACAATAAGCAATGCGATGAATGGCCCTCGGAGAGCCGGATGCGGGAAAACCGCCTGTCCGGTTCGATGAGGGGCGAAGCGAGACGGTCATTGGCCTGTGCCTCTCAATCCGTCCGCTTCGCCTACTCTACTTAGCTCTTCCCATTCTGCGGTAGGTATTGTCCTCCGAACGACACCTCCCGGAAACCGTGAGTTGCACCCTCCTGGGTCCTCGCCATTTTCAATGGAATGTCCCGGCTCAGAATGCCGTGAGAGGTGGTATCGCCCTTCCCTTGAACCGTCATCAATGAGTTGAAAACCGAGTTGAAAGGCTAGAATCTCGCAGGTCTAGGGCTGGCCGGCCCGCTGGTGCTTTTGGAAGGCGTCGAGACGATCAGCACCGTCGAAAGCGGCAGAGTTTACCGCGCTCCAAGACGCTGCCCGACATCAGACATCCGGCATCCTGCGGGGTTCATGGCCAGGATTCGCGGCCAAGGCGCCTAGATTTCCTCTTGCTCGCCAGGCTCAGAAGTTCAGCTTTAAACTCGCCACGAACGTTCTCTCCCGAGGCAGCTCCAGATAAAAGTTCAGAGGGTTCAATTTGTAGTCCACATCGCCGACGTTCAAAATGCCAAGCCGGACCTCAACGCGTCGTTGAGCCATTCTGTAGCCGACAAAGATGTTCCCCTGCCAGAAATCATCCCCGGGAAGGTCCACGACATAATGCTGATTCGACTGCTTCGTCCATACCGTGCCCGCCTGCGCAAAGAAGCCGCAGCGATGATTATAGATGCCGTAGAGGTTCAACTGGTGCATGACCGCGACCGCACCCGAGCTGGGATTACCTTTCAGGGTGGCTGCCATGTCTGGAAAATGATCGTTCAGGGAGGCTTGGCTGACGCGATAGGTTGCCCCAACTGAAAACCCGTCGCCCAGCAACTGGCTCACCGCAACAGAGACGGATTTTTCCTCATAGCCCAGTGATTCACGCAGCAGCAGGTTCCTGCGTGGTTTCAGGAAGTTATTTTCTACCGCCCCGACGTAGGTGTCGGCTGTCGATTTCAACACCTCCGCCCCAAGAGTGATGTAGGTGCGGGTGGAAAAGCTTTGGTCTACGGCGAGGTTCCAGGTTTCAAATTCGGACCCCGGCAAGGAGCCCGTGACCGACTCTGGAATCAAGCTGCGATAGGCCTGATTAAATCCGGAGAGCTGGGTGGGTTCGATCCGGTATGTGCCATCAAAATAAACACCGCCGAGGGATCGAGTGTAGAGGCCGCGAAGGGTTGTGTCCTTCAGGGGAGTGTAGATGAAGCCTGCCTTCGGCGAGAACTGATCCTTTTCGTCTTCGTTCAAGGACAGGGGAGGCAGCTCGATGTTCTGCGGGAATGTGAGCCTGTCATAATTGACCCCCGCCGTGATCTGGAAGGTGGGGTGTAACTGCCAGTAGTAGTAGGCATAGGCGCTGACCCGTTCGATGTCCGTGTTGAACTCCGGCTGCTGGTTCGGAATGAAAGTGTTGTTGAAGTTGTAGGAAGTATCCGCTTTCCCGGTCTGGTAGCGGCCACCGACGATTACCGAGTGGACATCATGCTGAAACAAATGTTGAAGCTCGGCCGTATACGCCTCCAATTGGCGTTTGTAGGCGAAGTCGTTTGTGCGGACGAAAAGGCCTGTGACCTGTCCCACAGGGTTGGAGTTGAACACGACAAATTTTCCCTGGGAATCATTCTGCCTTAAGGTGTCATCCAGTCGTCCCGCGAACAAGAGCGTGTGATTGGACGGATTCCACTCATGATTCAAACCGACGAAGACATTGGGTTCTTGACGTTCCTTGAATCGAAAAGTTTGGCTTGCTGAAGCTTGGTTATAGTATTGCCGGACATCCCCGGAATCCGCGTCATAATAAATTGCTTGCACCAGAAGCGTGTCCTTGGGGGTCAACGAATACTTTACTTTCGCGACAAATGTGAGCGTTTCAATGTCGTTATTGGGACGCTGCCCGTTGTCAGTCCGGTAGTGGGCATCGAGGGCGTATCCGATGTCACCATAGTTTCCAAACTGTGACGCCGACTGAACCCAGTTGCCACCGCTGGTGTATTCCGTGGAGGAACTGAGTCCCACACGGCTTCCATCAAAAAGTTTCGAGTACTCCTGCTGCGAAACGTTCTGGGATAGCGATCCGCCACCAACCGGCGAGAGCAGATTCGCAAGCAACAGCTCGCTCAGCCAGGGTGTGTCGTACCGGAGATTGATCTGGCGCGGATCTCGGAGAGCGTCATAGCTGTTGGCGAGAAAAAGGTGCGCCGACGCATTCGCGGGATCCGCGTTCACGGCCTTCGAAGCCTCCCGTACGCTCCAGTCAGTCATGCCGTTGTCGCGGTAAATCGCCGCGAGATTCGCTCCGCGAACCGCCCGGTCCCGGTCGAGCAACAACCTGGACCGATAGATCCGGCGGTTATCGTTCAGTTCCTGGGATTTTTCGAGATCGGTGACGGCATCATTCAACCGGTTGTCCTGCTGCCCAAGCAATGCGGAGTAAAGCCACGAGGTGGGGTCGTTCAAGTCCAGCTTTTTGGCGAGATCCAGTTCCTTCCGAGCGCGGGCAGGGTCCCGCTCGTTGCTGAAGGCTTTGCCCAGGTAACTGCGCAACACGGCGCGATTGGGCTCGAGACTTGCAGCAGTCTGGATGTCCTGGCGGCCTTCTTTCTTTTTTCCCTGCCGGATAAGACACAGGCCTCGTCCGAGCCACGCGTTGCCGAGCGCTCCATCGATCGCGATGGCCTGGTCAAACTGGCTGATGGCCTCCGCCGTTTTGTTGTTGGCGGCGAGAACGAATCCTTTCAGCGAGATGGCCTGGGCGTTGCGCGGGGACACGGCGATTGCCTTGTCCAACGCCGTTTGCATCGCCGCCGTGCGTCCGAATCCGAATTCAAGCTCCGCGACCCGCACCCAGGCGAATCCAAAGTCAGGGGCCTTCTCCGCAGCACTCCGCGCCGCCTTCAACGCTTCGGGAAGCTTGCCTTTTGATTGCAAATAATAGGAGTGCGCAACCCACTCCGAGGCGAGGGTAGGGGAACCGCCGCGTTCAAAGGTCTGGTTTTTGACCGCGGCGACAGCCTCCTTCAGGGCGCCGACCAAGGGGCTGTTGACCCCGGCAAGCTGGAGCTCTGCCTGGGGCACCTGGCCCGCCGCCAGAAGCAGCGCTGCCGAATACAACTTCTCCGCATCGTTGCCCGGCTGACGGTTCTCGGGATACTTGGCTGAGGCCTGCAGGAGATCTCCTGAACGATAGGCGGCCAACGATTCCGACAGGGCCGACTGCGAGTCCGCGGGCAGATTGATGTCTCCTAAGTGAAGCACGCCTGGGTAATACAGCGACCACTGGATGATGTTAATCGCGTCGAGCACTGAAGTTCTGGTGGGAGCCTTCCCTTTTTCCACGGATCCCTGGTCGCCGCTCTTCAAGTTCACTTCGCCCAGTTCGTTGGTCAGATCGACCTCCCCATCCAGCAGCGTCACCACCGTGCGACCATCCTCGGCGACCTGGAGGTTGAATTCCGTCCCCCGAATCGCCCCGGAAGCGACAGGTGTTTTGAACTGAATTTCTGTGGGTTGATCCCTGTTGAACAGGTAGGCGGCACCTTTTGTCAAGTTGAGCACCGGTTTTTGCTGACCCGACTTTGGGGGTTCTATTTCCAGCGTGGTGAGTTGGTCAATGCGAATCACACTCTGGTCGGAGTACCGCAGCGTGGCGCGGCTTTTGAAGCCCGTCCTCAAGACTTCTCTGGTCTGGAGAACGGTCCCTGGCAGGGCGAGCTTCCAGGTTGTTGTGCCCACTGCCTTCACTTCCACTTTGTTGCCTTCCACCGTCAGCACGGTTGCATCGCCTCCAGTTTGCGCATGGAGCGGGTCATGGATGCCGACAAGAGTGACCAGGAAAAATGCGAAAGAAGCAAAGCGCATCAGTGCCTGCCCCGAATTAGTGATTTGGATTCCATGCATAAGTTTCGCCTTCCGACAATTATTTACTTATCAAATTATGCGACCAATGACAACGAGAAATGATCACGACTCTGTTCTCTGGGGCTTGACCTCTGAACACAAAGTCGCAATGATGCTCCCGTTCGACTCTTGATGAGAACGAGCCAGTAGACGGCGGGGTAGCCAAGTGGTAAGGCAGGGCTCTGCAAAAGCCTTATGCGTCGGTTCAATTCCGACCCTCGCCTCCAATTCCAAGCAGCTAAACTGCATGGAGTTGGAGAGACGAAAAGCCTGGTATTCAACGAATTCTTCAACGATTCGGTCGCCCCCTGAGAATCCTCTCAGTGCCCGGCGACCGCCCCTCCAGTGCTCGGTAACACTGGAAGCTCGGACTGCTTTACCCTCGGAAATAATGAAAACCGAGATGAAGCAACGATACCGGAAATTCAAACGCGGCTGGGGTGTCATCATGTGTTCGATAACACCACCGGCTTGTCCAAGTGCCTCAACACCCGCAACAAGCAGGAAGCCGACATTCTCGTTCACTCGAAGAACAAAAAGACCAAGGAGTCTCACAATTCAACAATTGACAGGGAGCAAAGCTGGAATAAGGCTGCCGATCATTGCGCGACCGTTGCGGATCCAGAAAGTGTGCGGCTGGTGTCACGTCACTGCCTGCGGCAACAAGCGCAAAGCGATCTTCCATGACGACGCGGATCGGCGGCATTTCTTGAACAACGGTTACAAAGCGACCGCACCGAGCTATCACAAATGAAAGCAGTGAGCCAATTGTTGAATTGTGAGATGTGACCCCATGGTTCCCATGAATTATGAATTATGAATTATGAATTATGAATCGGGGTTCTCCTTCGACTTCTTCGCGATCGTGGTGAAGATCGCTGTGAGTTGGTTGCATTCGTCCTGGAGCGGGGCGAGGCGCGCGGCGGGAATGATTTCGGATTCGACGAGGAGTTGGAGCCAGTAGGCGGTTTCGTCGAGTTCCTTGAGGCAGTCGCCGAGCTTGGAGATGAATTCCGGTTTGGATCGTGCGCGGTAGGCTTCGCGGTAGTTTGCACCCACCGAAGTGCCGGAGCGCAGCGCTTGCTTGCCAAGCACCTGTGCCACGGTGTTTTTTGGCAAAGCCGAGAACATCCCTACAATCCGCAGTGCAAACGCCTTGGTTCGCTCCCGCAAATCCCACTCCCCTTCCTCCACTCGCAGGCTCTCTTCCTCGGTCAATTCATAATTCATAATTCATAATTTGCCTTCGATCGCTCCTCCAGCGCCCCGGTCTGCTTGAAATACGCCAGCGATTGCTCGAAGGAGCCAAAAGGCATGTGGCGATTCAGTTCAATCAGTTTCCGGGCAAACGAAACAAAAGGCTCGGGATTACTGTTCACGGTCAAGGCTTCGAGCACCGTCAAGTAGTCACTGCGAAGGGAGGTCGGAATGATCAGCCGCGCTTGCCCGGCAGCCTCCAGTTCCGCATTCATGCCCAAACGGGAAATACGCCCGTTGCCATCATTGAAGGGGTGCACTTCCGCGATCAGAAACAGGACGTAGAGGGCACGAGCGGTGGGTGAGGACAGGTCACGACTGGCGGGCCAGCCATGCACCAAAGTTTCGGCCGCCAGTTCCGGCGCAACAAACATGCGGGAACCGAATTGGTTGGGGGTGGTTTTGAAAACTCCAGGCTCGATGGCTGAACGGCTGGCCATCATGCGGGCATGCCGACGCTTGAGTAATTCAAGCAGATGGGTTTTGTCCTTGGGAACTTCGCCGCTGATTTTGGGGTCAATGATCAGCCGGTAGGTTTCAAGGATGTCATGAGCGTCATCGGGACGTTTTTTTTCCAGGACTTTGGCGGCCTCCCGGTCATAAACAATGACCCGGGCTTCCTCGACCGTGAATTTGGTGCCTTCGATGAAATTGGAAAAATAGGCTTCCCAGAAGGCGCGATTTTCCAATTCACTCGACTGCGGTTTTGGCAATTCCACGAAACGCTCAACGGCCAGACGGGCGTGAAGCGTTCTAAAAAGCGTCATCCGCTCGGGATCATATGGCTTGCCGTGGGCGCGCGAACGCATGAACTCGGTGGTCAGCCGGTAGCTGGAGTTTTCGCCTGTGATCGCAGCCACCAGCTGATTGAGTTCCTGCTGCTCGCGGTCCCAGCCGAAACCAGCGGACAATCCTTCTGCCTGCTGCCGGAGTTTATCCAGCCAACCGAGCCCGAAGATTCGCAGGTGACGATCTAGCCAACGCTCCAGTTCCTCGGCCGAAAGGGTCTTGGGCTCGTCGCCACCATGCGCCCTTGCGATCTGCAGGTTTTCGAGCACGGCGCGAGCGTGGCTGGAAGCGAATAATTCGCGGCCGTCACCCAGTGGCAACCGGGTGTCATCAGCCCGTGATGCGGGACCACGCCAGAGGCGGATTTCCAGTCCTGGAAGTTTCCGCACCGGAGCCACCGTGCGAGGCAACGTGAGATGAAACTTGCCGCCCGGTGAAACATTATTGCTCTCCAGTGCGGTGCGATGACTGATTACTGCTCCGGGATAAAAATGAGCGGCGATCTCAAGCCGGTGCCGGTGCACAATTTCCTCTGGGGCTGAAGTCAGATCGTCGGTGTAAAGCTTGGAGGCAATCTTCCGCATCTTCCGGGCTTTTACGGCGCGAATAATTTCCGGGGTTCTGGCGGTGCTGGCAAAAATGATGGCCATAGTAATTTTATACAATTTGGCGACCCAAAGCGGCCAAAAAGTTACAATCCATTCAATTAGACGTAAAATATGTCCATTTTAATGTAATTAAAAGAATCTACCTAAATTGGAAGTTACTGATGCCGCCACTTTTTAATTGGTGACCATGGTATTTTTCTTTGATTAGGCGTCCAAAAGAGGCCAAAAAGTTTATTTTTATAAAATTAGACGTAAAATCTGTCCATTTTAATAGATTTAAACAAATTTTCAGGAAAACTAGAGGCTGAGACGGTTTCCTTTTTCAAGCTCTGCTTGGGCCGCCTTGCGTCAGCACTGGGTGAGACACGCTCTTGCTCTCGACGCAGGACTCGTAGTCGGAATTGCGAAGGACGGCGTCGTGGGCTAAGAGTTTTTCTCGTAGAACTTCGGCGGCAAACTCGAAAGCGAATCGGATGTGCTTGCAGACGGCGAGCCACACAATGGCAGCGCGATCCTCGGCGGTGAAGCCGAGTTTGAACGCCGGAAGACGTGTGGGAGGGCTTGGAATAGGTTTGAATCTTGGCAGCCATCAGCTTTCGAGCTTTTTCGTGGACCTCCGTTTTGCGCCTTTTGGCACGGCGACGTCGGTCGGTTCCTGTGCTGCGAGTCCACCCTTGACCCACGCGTCC
>CAMBEJ010000214.1 GCA_945865375.1 Akkermansia muciniphila
GCTCTCTCTGCTTTGTGAGGGAGCCCCATGTAGTCGGCGGCAACATCCCCGACGCCAGTGATCTGGTAGCCGGACACGAATAAGTCCTGCCAGCCATCGTTGTCATAATCGAAAAACCAGCAAGGAAAACTGTTGATGGGCAGGCGAACTCCGGCGGCCAGAGCGACGTCGGTAAATTTCCAATTCGATTTCGAACCTTCGGAGGCGGCTTGCGGGCCGTCGTTGCGCAAGAGAATGTTGGGACGCCCGCGCACAGAGATGTAGAGATCTGGACGCCCGTCGTTGTTGAAATCACCCGCAGTGACCCCTTTGACGAAGGCGTTCACGGTGATATAGTCGCCTTGGATCATGTTCAGCCCTCCGGTTTCACCCGTGAGTCCGGCTTTGACGGTGACGTCTGTGAATGTTCCGTCGGCGTTGTTGTGGAACAATCTCATTTGATCTTTGAAACCCAGGGAGGAGGTCATGATGTCCAGATAACCGTCTCCGTCGAAATCTTCGGTGATGCCGCCACCAGAAAGCTCATTCAGCGCAGGGCTTGGTGCCGCGATGCTTTGGGCGCCCGGTTCTGTTAGTTGTTTGATGCCCGTCTTGTTTGCCTGGATTTGGTCGATTCCCATTGCCGTGGTGACGTCGAGTCCGGTTTTGGGAGAGTTCCTGCTCAACGCGGGGTTGTTCCCGGATGCCTTCGGCGATGACGAACGAAACGATTTGGGCGAGCTTGCAACCGGCTTCGATCGCTCCGACGCTCGCGTGCCCGGCGGACGTGAAACTGTCATTCCCAAGGAGGAACGGTTTGTTGCTGGCAACGCCCGGGGCGCATCTCCGAATGACGACAAGGACGTGGGCAAGTCAACTTTCGGAAGGCCGAGTTACACGAGGCCCTGACTACACGAGGCCCTGACTTTTGTCTCGCAATCCGTGACATGAACACAGGATGGGGACTCGTGTAACTCGTCCCTCCGAAACTGGCCCTGAAGGGTTGAACTTGCGGAGTTCCGAAGGCAGCTTGATGTCCACTCATCAGCCCTCGCGAAGGGGGGTGGCGCTCATTCGGAGATGCGCCCCAACGCGCGGGGCTCCTAACTTGAACCCCGTGATGGACAGGGTGACGGAGTTCGAATACAATCCTCAGAACTTGCGGGAGGAGTGGGAATATGGCAGATCGGAAGTTGGCATGGAATGGGCGTGCCGGAGGTTCGTTGCGCGTCGCCATCGTTGACGATGACGATGACGATGGGATGGGTCCGCCATCAAACGCGTGCTTGAGGCGGAAGGGAACCTCGTGTGCGCGGGTGAGTATGCCGATGGATGGGAGGCAGCTCAGGCAATTCCAAAGCTCGAAGTCGATGGGGTGATCATGGACATTTCGATGCCAAAAATGTCCGGCATCGAAAGCACAAGCCGCATCAAAGTCGTTTGTCCGGAACTGCCGGTGCTCATGTACACGGCACGTGACGATCTTCAGTCATTCTTCTATTCCCTTGCCGCTGGATGCGACGGCTATCTTGTGAAGGATATGCCTCCGGCCCGGCTGCCGCAAGCTCTGCGCGACATCATTGCGGGCGGAGTGGTGTATTCAGATCCGATGCTCAAGGGATTGTTTCGATGCTTTCGAGCCGTGGCAAAATCGAATCACGGAGCCATGAATTGCTCGCCGCAGGAAATCAAGATCATCGGTTATTTGTTTCAGAGCTACCGCCACAAAGAGATCGCCTGCGCGCTCGGCGGGATTGAAAACGGTTCACAACCAGGTCTATCGCATAGAAAAGAAGCTCAACGCCCACAATTATGGCGAACTTATTCGGCGATTTCTGGAAATAAAACCTGAATCCGGCAATTCGAACCGCGAAATTCGCCAAATACGCGAAGGGGAAAGGAGTTAACCCCCGCGAAAGAGCTACTCCTCGGCTGTGAGTACTTAATGAGTACTTTTGCAAATTGAGCTTTCGAGAATACCGGTCAGCATTCGATGCGTTGCGATGCAAAAGGCAAGGCATCCGGCGGCGAAAGAGCGCAATGAATACCAAGTTGACACGTTACGGAGCGGCTGGTCTCGCCGCGATCCTGGTCTTTCTCGTCGGGACCTGGGCTCAGCAAACTGGAGATCCCACGAGCAACGGGACTGGGCTCGCATTCGTCTCTCAGGATATCGGCGGCACGGGCCTGCGCGGCAATTATTCCCAAGCCCGCGGCGTTCATGCTGGCGCGGGAGCGGACATTTGGAGCGGGGCAGACAGCTTTCATTTCGCTTACCTCCCATGGGAGGGTGACGGAACAATCATTGCGCGCGTGTTGACTGTCGAGAAGACCGATCCATGGGCGAAGGCCGGAGTGATGTTCCGCGCCGGCCTCGAAATCGGATCCCCACACGCCATGGTCGCACTGACCCCCGAGAAAGGCGCCGTCTTCATCCGGCGAGTTCAAAGTAACGACCGCAGCAAGGATGACTCCCATCAGGCGATCCGGATGCTGAGGACGGTTGGCTCGGTGGTCTTCCAACAACGCGGCTCAACAGTTGACCGCCCGGCTCCCAATGAAACGCGGACAGAAACACGCGATCAAACTCGAGTTTTACGAACGGACCGGCGAAGCTGTTGCCAGGCTGCATTGGAGCACGCCAACCATCCCGCAACAGGCCATACCACAAACTCAACTCTATTCGCGTGCTTCCGCCAAAACGGGAGCTCTCGCGGGCGCGGATGCACAGTCCGGTAACGCATCATCCGCCGAAGCTCGGTCCGATTCGAAGAATATTTCCTCGATTCAACCAGTTACAGGTCAAAAGGCAGTTGTTCGCGCGGCATCTGTCCCGGTGATTACCGGCTACAATACCATCGCGGCGGTTCCGGGTGCCGCCGTTGTCGCCCGGCTCGGTCGTTGGGAAACCGATGGAAATGCCATCTATGCCGCCGACCGGCGCGGTTATGTCGAGTACGAGCTTCCGGTCCCGGCCGCGGACATGTATCGGTTGGAAATCGAAGGCGCTTCGCGCAATCCATTCGATCCCGATTCCGGGTTTTACATTCTTGTTTCCATCGATGGCGAGGATCTCGGACGGCACTTGCTCGACGCCGCGCCAAGCAAGACGGGGACGGTGCAGGTTTACACTCCTTTCCTCCAGGCTGGCGCCCACCGAATCCGCATCTTTTGGGACAATGCCAGAAAGGCCCGCTCTCTCCAACTCACCGCTCTGCGGCTCCAGCAATTGCAAGGCGCCGATGCCGACAAGGATGGCATCACCGACTGGGTGCAACAGAAGTTGAGCCAGGAAAATGGCATTGATGATGGAGGATTGACTTCTCGCAAAGCGGTGCTCTCGAGTGTCACTTCTCCGGCCTTCGTGGAAGGGCGCGGTGGATTCCTCAGCATGATGGCCATTGAAGCCAACGGCCAGGCCGTTCCAGCCCGGCATGGCGCGGGAAATCGCTGGTACGCGAACGTGCCGCTCGCAAACGGCGCTGCCACTCCAGTCGCCCTATCGTTTCAAAATGGCGGGCTGAAACAGTCCCGGCGGATCGCCTGGCAGACCACAGATCTGCTAAAGGCACCTGACTTGACCATCCGTCAGGGCGACGCTCTTTTGTTCACCGTTGGATCTGACGCAAGGGAAGAGATGAGGGTCGAGGTCGGCGGCACGGCGAAATATCTCTCTTCACGGCCGGTCCCGCATCGGTTCGATCAACCGGGCGCATTTGATGTGACTGGAACAGTCAGGCACGGGAACGGTTCGGTTGAGACTCGGACCGTTCGTGTGCAGGTGGTGGGAGGATCTTTCAAGGACAGCCCGGTGGCGTGGATGGCCAGGGCACGGGTGTGGGACTGTCCGGACATTCCGAAGCAGGCGGTTGTCGAATTCGACCAGCGCATTAGTCTGGGCGAAGACAACCCTTTTTCGGGCAAGGGGAGACGTTACCGCCTCACGGTCGATCAGGCCGAAGACCGTTTTGTCGTGGCTCGATTGTCTCCTGGAGGACCGGTGTTTGCGTCGACGGCAATTCGCGGAATCCAGATTAATGGCGTCTCCGAGTCCGGGGCCTTCTACGGGGAACAGTACGGCGATGGGAGCCGCCTGGTGGAGACGGCTGTGGTTCAGAGCCGCGTTTTGCCGGACGTTCGCGCCGAGTTTCATATCGTCGTGGGCGGAGTGATTTTCGATGACGGCACGCTCGTGAAAGTGTTGCACGCCGGGGACTTCGACGCGACCGGCCTTGCGAACGTTTTCTTTATTATGCCGCCCGGCGTCCAGACATCGAATTGCCATGTCATGCGGGGCTATCAGACCGAGGCCTTTCTCGGAGAATATTGATCATGAAACGTTCCATTCTTGTTCTTGCGAGCGCGCTTTGTGTCGGCGCCTTGGTGGTTGGGCTGTCGCTGCTATCGAGAAACAGCCGCAAGCCGGCGGCGACGCACAGCGACTCAACTCTTCAGAAAACGGCCTTGGCTGGAGCCGCCGTGACTGACGCGGCCGCCCAGGATTCGGAGAGTCTCCGGCAAAACGGCGCAGCGCGCGCTTCAACCGCTGTCCAGGATTCCACATCGGATCCACCGTCCGCATTGGCAACGGCGATTGGAAAAGCCGGGCCAATCGATTTCCGTGGACGGCTAAACGCGATCGGCAAACTGGGTCCCCGGTTATCGGTCGAGGAACGCCGGGCTCTGTACGATTATCTGCGCGATTCAACCGAGGAGAAATCGCTTCGTCCGGGCCAGAGCCATGCCCTGAAAAACGATATACTGAACGTCCTCCGGGAACAGAGCGATCCGCCGCAAGAACTGACCCAGGTCCTGGCCGCACTCTGGCGCGATTCATCGCAGCCGTTGGTCATCCGGGATTACGCGCTGCAACACTTGGCGCCGTGGTATGCGAGGGCGGAGAGCGGTCAACGAGACCAAATCATCCAAGAACTCCGCGAGGCCTCCGCGCAAACCGAACAAAGCTTTGCCGGAACCGCGCTGATTGGCTTGCATCGGATTCAGCGGGAAAATCCCGGAGTGGTGATGCCGTCCTTGAGCGACCAAATCGCGCGACTCGTCCAGGATGACACAGCCAATCTCCTTGCCAGGATTACGGCTGTCCAGCTTGGCGGTGGAGAGGATGCGATTGCCATGCGCGACTCGCTCAAACGGATCGCCGTTGACGAGGCCCAACCTCCGACGCTCCGACTCGCCGCTCTCGGCAGCCTGGGCCGATTGGGTGGCGACGAAGCCGCCGGAGCTCTCACCCGTGTGGCGGCAGGGACAGACGGCAGGCTTGCGCTCGCGGCGCGCTCAGCCCTGTCGAAGCTCCCTCGATTGAAACCCAGCGCAAGCTCAGGCGAATGAAAAAACCTTTGCTCTTTTACCCTGTCGGACCGATCTTGCTTTTGGTCGGGGCATTCTGTGCTGGACTGCTTCTGCCATCCGAGATGCAAGCGGCAAACAAAAACGTTTGGATCGAATATCCGGTGGACACGTACGATAGCGCCAAGGACATGACTGTCTGCATCGGTCAGGCAGTGACATTCACAGCTCGAACCAGCCACCCTCCGGGATTCACCTGGTCCTGGTCCGGCGCCACCATTTCAGGGAGTGCCACCAATCATCCCACTTCCGACGCCTCGAAGACGTTTTCAACCGCGGGAGGGCCGTTTTCGGTGACGGCGACTTACAACTCAGAAACATCGCATGCCGCCAGGGTGACAGTGGTTGAAGTGGCGTCGCTGTTGCCGAGTGAAGGGACGTTGGTTGGTGGCGCCTATATCGTGTGTGTCGGCGCCGGTGACGTCGTGGTTACGGCAACGCCGAATCCGAGCCTCCCTGAGGGATCACTTCCGCCCTGCTGGTCCTTCACGGCCACGGCTGGGGTTCCCATCGGATCGGGCTTGTTACAGCGAAAGGTTAGCAAATCAACCCCGGGCATCACCACCTTCACCGCCACTGCGGGAACTTCGTCAAAAAGTGTGACGATCAAAGTCGTGGAAGTGGCGAGCGTCAGTGTAACGGGAGCCACATCCATTGGCAACGATACCTGGGTTGCGTGCAAAGGAGGCGGAACTGTGACTATCACGGCCACCTCAAATCCATCGGTTAGCGACGCGGAGCTAACCGGCACCTGCTGGACAACCATCGGCGGAACAGGAACAGCGAACCTGACCCGAACTGTCAGCACGAGCGCCGCGATACCCACAACGATCAGCTTCACCGCCGGTTCCTCGTCCAAGAGTGCGACCATCAAAGTCGTGGAAGTGGCGAGCGTGAGTGTAACGGGTGCCACGTCTATTGGCAACGATACCTGGGTCGCGTGCAAAGGAGGAGGGACGGTGACTGTCACGGCCACCTCAAACCCATCGCTTAGCGAGGGGGAGTTAGTCGGCACCTGTTGGAATACCGTCGGCGGAACAGGAACAGCAAAGCTGACCCGAACTGTCGGCACGAGCATCGCGGCACCCACAACAATCACCTTCACCGCCGGTTCCTCGTCTAAGAGTGCGACGATCAAAGTAGTGGAAGTGGCGAGCGTCACGGTAACGGGCGCTACCTCCATTGGCGGCGATACTTGGGTTGCCTGCAAAGGAGGCGGAACGGTGACTGTCACGGCGACCTCCAACCCGTCGCTTACCGAGGCGGAACTAGCCGGTACCTGCTGGACTACCGACGGCGGAACAGGGACAGCCAAGCTGACCCGAACTGTCGGCACGAGCATGGCGGGAACGACACCGATCACCTTCACCGCAGGTTCCTCAACAAGAACTGTGACAATCAAAGTCGTGGCGCTTCAACTGGGGGTTACGGGCGTTCAAGAAGTTGGTAAGGCAGATCATTTTCTGAATTTGAAGGCAAGCGGTGACGCCGTGGTCACCGCCACACTCACTCCTGCTGACGTAACCCCTTCTGTGATTACTTGGACAGGTGGAAATGCAGGCGGCAACAATCTAATTCGAATCGTACCTTCCACTGCTCCACTGACCACCGGAATTCAGGCTACCATCGTAGGGAACCAATGTTCTGTCAGTGTCACTGTCGGCGCGTTTTTGAATCAATGACCTCACGGAGAGCTTAATTACGCTACAAGACTGGCGGTCACTTTTTGGTTTTTGTTGGTTTTGTTATGCCGGTGTTTGTTTTTGATTTTCTTCTCTGCGTCGGCGTTGCTGAGAAAGCAATTTGACA
>CAMBEJ010000215.1 GCA_945865375.1 Akkermansia muciniphila
CCCTCCGCATCATTCCGAACGATTGACGGATTTGTCACGAGACCATTCCAGAAGTTCTGCGTTAATTTGCAACGAGTTACGCTCGAAAACCACACTTGTGGTCTCAGGAAAGGTTCAGCGCAGTTTCCGAGGGATCAGGAACTCTGATCTTGAACTACACCGACGGCGAAAAGCGGGAACTGCAGCTTGCCTATGGTCGTGACATTGTGGATTGGTGGAAGCAGGGCGAGCCCGAACCCTTCACTGCCACAATCGCGTGGACAGGAACAAACAAGGCGGCCTCGGCGCAGGGTGCCTCGATACAACTGTGCAAGAGCACCTTCGAGAACCCGCGCCCAGACGTATTGATCGCCACGATTGACTTTGTATCGGCCATGCAGCTCCCCTCCCCGTTCCTGATCGCGCTGACCGTGGAATAATTGTGGAACGGCTTTCCAAGCCGTTTTTCCTTCCCCAGCATGCCTTCGAGCGCCAGCCGTTTCCGGTCGATCTCCTCGGTGATGTAGCCGAGTTGCTACGCCGCCATGAATTGCCGCAGACCTGGGACTTTCTGTTGCCCGAGGCGACTGGGTTGGTTTACGTTTTAAGCATGCTTATACCCAAGCCTTTCAATCCACCCCGGAGATTGCTCATGGGACCTGGCCCCAGCGACGTGCCTGCTTCGGTTCTATTGTCCATGGCACGCCCTGTTCTAGGACATCTGGATCCTGTGTTTATTCAAATGATGGAAGAGGTGAAGGGAATGTTGCGCGAGGTCTTTCAGACGGCCAATGAGATGACGTTCCCGGTGAGCGGCACGGGCAGCGCCGGCATGGAGTTTTGCTTTGCCAACTTGATCGAGCCGGGCGACGAGGTGGTCATTGGGGTCAATGGAGTTTTCGGGATGCGCATGGCGGAGGTCGCTAGCCGGTGTGGGGCGAAGGTGATCAAGGTCGAATCCCCTTGGGGCACGATCATCACCCCGGAGCAGGTCGCGGCTGCGCTGGATGGCCACAAACCAAAGCTGGTGGCCATTGTGCATGCAGAAACGTCGACCGGGGCGCTGACTCCTGTGGAGGAAATCTCGCGTCTTGCCCGCGAGGCCGGCGCCTTCTTTGTTTTGGACGCTGTGACGTCGCTGGCGGGCTGTCCTGTTCGTATCGACGCCTGGGGAGTGGATGCCGTGTACAGCGGAACCCAGAAGTGCTTGAGCTGTCCGCCGGGGTTATCTCCGGTTTCACTGAGCGCTCGCGCCGTGGAGGCTGCGAGCCGTCGTAAAACGAAGGTTCAGAGCTGGTATTTGGATGTGAACCTGCTGGCGGCTTATTGGGGGCAGGACAGGGTCTATCACCACACGGCGCCCATTTCGATGAACTACGCCTTGCATGAGGCCTTGCGGCTTGTGTTGGAGGAGGGGCTCGAAGCGAGATGGCAGCGACATGCGAGGTCTCATCGCATGCTCAAACGCGCCATCCAAGCGATGGGGCTTTCATTCGCGGCTCAGACCGGACATCAGCTTTGGCAGTTGAACGCGATTTCCGTGCCGCTCGGGATCGATGAAGCGGTTGTTCGTCGACGCCTGCTTGCAGAGGATGGGATCGAAATCGGAGCGGGCTTGGGACCTTTAAAGGGCAAAATCTGGCGCGTGGGATTGATGGGGGCGACCTCGACCGAGGAAAATGTGCGCCGATTTGTGGCGGCTTTCGGTCGGGTCTTGAAGGACGCCGGGAGCGATTGTGACGTCGAGGCGGCCCTTGGCGCGTGCTCTTCCGATTGAGTTGGGATGGCCGGGTGCACCCTCTGAACTCAGCCCGCTCTTTTTCGTAATCGTAATCGTAATCTTACTCCCCGGGAGTTTCCTTTGAGACAGAGGGAGGGATTACGATTACGATTACCATTACGAGTAGGAGGGACGGACGAATCGAAGTTGCTCTTCCAGGCCGCTTATTTCGAGGAAATCCCTTGTAGATAAGCCAGGATGAGGTTTGGCAGTTGGGTGCTATAACCCCCTTCCAAGACGCTCATTGATGGGATGCCTAGTTTAGCGAGGGATTTGCCGATCCATTCGAAGTCTTCCGCTTCGAGTGTTTCCTGCGCGAGGGGATCGCGGGCGTAGGCGTCGAACCCCGCGGAAACGAGGATCAGGGCAGGCTTTGAGGCGGCCATGGCTGCAATCGCTTTGTCGATCACTTTGCGATAGTCATCGCGGGGAGTGCGGGGAGGGACCGGAAAGTTAAAACAGTTTTTGCCCGCGTTGGACGTCCCCGTCCCCGGATAGCAGGGGTGCTGGTGGATGGAATAAAACGTCGCGTTGGGATGGTTGAGCAGGATCGCTTCCGTGCCGTTGCCATGGTGCACATCAAAGTCGAATACCGCGATGCTCTTCGACCCTGTTTCCAGGGCTTCCAGGGCGGTAATGGCGATGGCGTTTAAGTAACAAAAGCCCATCGCATGATTGCGGGTGGCGTGATGCCCTGGAGGGCGGAGTAGGCTGAAAGAATGTTGCCCTGAACGAGCGAGCTGAAGCCCGCGCAAGGCCCCTCCCACGCTTCGTTTCGCATGGGAAAAGATATCGAGATGATTCGGTGTGTCGTTGTCGAAGGGTTCGCTGGCCGCTTTGACTTGGGCGATGTGTTCCGGGGTGTGAGCCCTGGCGATCACGATCTCAGCGGCGTCAAGAGGTTCCACCCAATCAATAGCCAGCACGGTCTGGCTCTTCATGTGCTCGACGGTTTTTGAAATCCTCGCCGGTCGTTCGGGATGGCCTGGGGATTGGTATGTCGTGCAGTTTTCGTGTGTGATTATTTTCATCAAAGTTGCCTCTTGAAAGCGGGCGCTTCTCCGAAG
This sequence comes from Akkermansia muciniphila, assembly GCA_945865375.1. Lineage (GTDB taxonomy): Bacteria > Verrucomicrobiota > Verrucomicrobiia > Limisphaerales > F1-80-MAGS106 > F1-80-MAGS106. The sequence continues at coordinate 2,827 of CAMBEJ010000215.1, forward strand.
GAGGATGACAAATTGTGGGGCACCCTCACGTGGGGCAGATCTCGGATCTGCCGGTTGCTGCCTTCTCTGAAGGCAGCCCGGAATGTCCAAACTCCAGCGCTGTCTTCTCTGAAGGTGGGCATTTTCCCCCGCTCGCGATGGAATGGATCCTGGGAGCCAGAGGCTCCCGGAACCGGCAGATCGGAGATCTGCCCCACGTAGTAGGAAGTCGTCATTCGGAGATGCGACGTTTGAAACGGTGCATTCACATGTTGTCGGTGGCTGCGGAAACTGAGGAGCGGGCTTCAGTGAAGCCCGCCCACAGTAGCTTTCACAGTAGCTTTCACAGTAGCTTTCACAGTGGCTTTCACAGTGGCTTTATCAGCGACAACATGTGAATGCACGGCGTTTGAAAGCTCTACGCTGGTAGTTCGCCGCGTATTTTTTCGAGCAGATTTTTTGTTGCCAAGACCCCATCGAGCTCGCTGAGCCTCTGGCCTTCGTATTCAATCCCCAGATGGCCGTGGTAACCGGCTTTCAGCACGATCTTGAGCATGCGCCTGTAGTCTGTGCGAGTTTCATTGCCGGCGGCGTCAAAGTCGTTCGACTTGGCGCTCACGGCTTTGGCGTAGGGCATCATTTCCTCAACGCCCTTGTAGCGGTCGTAGGTACTTCCATTACCCAGGTCGAAGTTTCCAAAGTCCGGCAGTGTGCCACAGTTTGGTAAGTTCACTTGTTTCATCACGCCGGCAAGCCAGCTCCCGTTTGAAGAGAGGCGTCCGTGGTTTTCCACGATGCAGTTCAAGCTGAGCTTGGAACAATACTCCGAGAGTTGGGTCAAGCCCTCCGCAGCCCGCTTCTGCTGCTCTTCGAAAGTGCCAATGCCCCCTGTTTCAGCGTTCACTCGGATGGAGTGGCATCCGAAGAATTTCGCGGCATCGGCCCATTTGTGATGGTTTTCGACTGCTTTCGATTGTTTTTTCGAGTCAGGATCGCCCAGGTTGCCTTCTCCATCGCACATGATGAGAAGGATCTTCACGCCCTCTCCGTCGGCCCGCTTCTTGAACTCGACCAAGTGTTGTTTGTCACGGGCCTTGTCCATGAAGAACTGGTTGACGAGTTCAATGGCCTCGATTCCGTAAATGGTTTTCGCGGTCTGGGGAAAGTCCATGTGGGACATTTTCTTTCCAAAGAGAGCCTTGTTGAATGACCATTCAGCCAGCGACAGTTTGAACAGCTCCTTTTTTTGGGCGAACAACGCGGTTTGCGAAGAGGCCACTGCGGCGGTCGCGAGGGAGGTTTTAGCGAGAAACTCGCGGCGGTTGAGTGAGTTATTCTTCATGATTATTTTGGGGATTTCTTTGCGGGGGGGTGGAAAAACAATGCCAACGCGATTGCGGCAGCAAGGGCGACGCCACAGGGGACCAGGAACAATCCGCGGAAATCCGTCACCCCGTTTGTGGTGAATGTCTTTTGCAATAACCCTGGGCAAATGGAATTGGCGACCAGAGCGCCTACCCCGAGGATCATCACGTTAAAGAGACCCTGGGCGCTGGCGCGAACGTCCTTGGGAAAGTGTTCATCGACAAAAATATAGACCGTTGCGAAGAAAAACGCGTAACAGACGCCGTGCAGGACGTTCACGAGCACGATGAGGCCTTTGTGTTCCGGCAAAAAAGCAAAAACGGCAAATCGGCCCGCGTGTCCCAGGATTCCAACAATCATGGTCTTCTTCCAACCCAATGTTTTCAAGCAAGCGCCGAGGATGAACATGGTGGCGATCTCGGCGATTTGTCCGATGCTCATAACGGGCATGATCCAGTTGCCGGGTATCCCCACTTGCTCGCTCGATAAAAACGTTCCTGTCCAGTTGAAATAGCAGTTGTGGACGAACGCATCCATGAAAGTGATGATCCAAAGGACCAGGACGAATGGATGCTTCAGCAGTCGGGCGGCTTCGAGCCACGCAAGGCTCTCGGTGCCCTTCGAAGCCGGCTTCGGCGGTGTGTGGGGCAGAATCAGGCTGAAGAGCGCGAGTGCGATGGACGCCACACCGGCGACGATGAATGTCCACTTGGTCGCTTGTTGTAACGCGGGGCCGGTCAACCCGGAGGCCAGAACACTACCCAGCCAGTTGACGAATCCATTCGGGTTAGCAGCCTTCACCTTGTCCCAGTCCACAAGAATGAAGGTGAATGGCCATGCCGCCAGGATCCAACCGATGGTGCCTCCCATCCGGATGATTCCGAATTCGTTCTGAGGATCCTTCATGTTCGCGAAAGCGATGGAGTTGGTGATGGAGATCGTGGGGACGTAAAGGAGGCAATGGATCAGCATGAGTAGGAAAAACGGCCAGAATGAATGCACAAAGCCCAACCCAAGCATCGCCAGACCGCCGACAAGGTGGCTGAAAGCCAGGAACTTCTCCGCGGCAAAATTACGATCCGCGAACTGGTTGCTAAAGAACATGCCCACGATTGCGGCGACGGGAAAAGCGTTGAGGACCAGAGCTTGCTCCGTGGGCGAGAAGCCCAGGCTTGGGAGGTAACCAAATATCAGGGGCAACCAAGCTCCCCAGATAAAAAACTCCAGGACCATCATCAGGAAAAGTTTGAAACGAATGGATTGATTCATAGGCTGTTGACGGATGCTAGTGGACTTCACCGCCCCAAGGCAAGCGAGGAACTTGGTGTCTGACGGAGATTTCCTGGCGGATTCCCGGGATCGGCGGCGTCTCCCGGCAAGCGTGTGCTGATCTTGGTCCAACCGAAGATCCTCGAACCGAGCAGCCCCGGACGAGTTGGCACTGTGTTTCTCGCGGGACGTTTCATCGAATTACCGGATGAAGTCCTCGCCCAGGTTACAGCGGAGTTGAATCTCGACGTATTGGATAATCTCAAAACCGCCGGCAACGAGTCCTCGGCTCAAAGTTTGTTGACCACCGAGCAAGCAAGCCAGGTCTTGGAGATCTTCAAGAACACCAAGGGCGTGGATGTGTTGTCGTTTCCTCGCATTCAGACGGGAGATGGGGTGCCGGCCTCCATTGGACAAACGGAACAAAGGATGGTGGCCGGCCAGGAACGCACGCTTGGCTCGACGCTGGATGTGGAACCCCGCATCGCCGCCGATGGTTCCTCCGTGAACCTGACCGTGTTCTCTCGTTTGAGAAAAGCCAGCCCGGCTCACCAGGATGCGCCATGACCTGCATGTTGAATTCGCGCGACGGCACGTTGGCCTCGCCTATCCCACCGCTTGCGTTTCAAACCGGCCTGTCTTAATCTGTCTTACATGAGAGCGACATTGACCATCAGCCTGCCGCCGGTGTTGCGGCGTGATGTCTCACGCGCCGCCAAGGCGCAGCGCGTGAGCGAGAGCAAATTCGTTCGCCGCGCCGTTCAGAAGCAGCTTTGGGCGGACGCTTTCGAGGAGACCCGTCGTCAGCTCGTTCCGATCGCCCGCGCCCAGCGCATCTACACCGACGAGGACGTTTTTAACATCGTTTCGTGAAGCTGGTCGTTGACAAGAACGTCCTGAAAGAGTTCCAGGGAATCAAAATTCTTTCGCCACGCCAATTTGTGGAGTGGATGGATCAGGCATTCTTTTTATAACGCGCGACGGGCGGCGGATGGCTTTGACTTCGTCTTTTCCGCCGCGTATGAGTGCCGCTGTGTTTCGCTATGGATTGTTTGGCGTGGGCCGCTGCGGTTGTGTGCATGGGGAGATATTGATTGCCCAGGGGCAACGGGTGGTGGCCATCGGGGACGAGAATCCTTCTGCGCTCGCAAGTGCTGTCCACAGACTCGGCGTTCAAAGCGCGGCCACCTTTGCCGATGCGACATCGATGGCGCGGCATGGAGGTATCGACGCCGTTGTCATATCATCGCACACAAAGGATCATGCCCGGGACGCGGAGCCCTTTGTTCGCGCTGGCATCCCGGTTTACCTCGAGAAACCACTCACGTCGGATCTGAGGGAAGGGTTTTCGTTCATCAAGGCAATCGGCTCTGAAAAGAACCTGCTGCAAATCGGTTTGCAACGGAGGTTTGACGAATCCCTTTGTTACGCGAAGCAGTTGCTGGATGAGAAGCTCGTCGGAGAAATTCGCGAGATCCGCTCGATTCTCCGCGATCAGCACCCACCCCCCGCAACGTACAGCAGCCGGGGGCTGTTTTAACCTAAAAAGAGCAGTTGAGGGTCTCGAATTCTCGCAACTCATTCCATTTGCAATTTGTTGTACAAATCCATGTTGCAACCAAGAAGGTGAACTACGGAGCAGTTGGATACCATATCAGTTCAGGCACTTACAAAAAGGAATGACTCT
>CAMBEJ010000216.1 GCA_945865375.1 Akkermansia muciniphila
ACCCAATCCATCGGCCCTCCGGCCTGCCCGCCGTCCCGTCCACCGTAGCTTCAGCGAAGGCGGAAGCCTTGGCGAAGGAGGGGGCGACTGACATTGGGGCTGGGATCCAGGGGCGGCACTCGCAGACTCGTTTGCCCCTGGCTAAGTTCCTTCAACCCTCTCGGGTCATCCCCACTCCAAAACCTTTAGATTCCACTCAAAACAGCGAAGAACCTTTCTTCTCGCTAGCGTCTCCTGGCACGAACACGACTTCGGCCCACTGCCGCAGCGTCCCGTCCTGTTCGGTGCGGATCGTCTTCCATTGCTTTTCGTCAACCTCGGCCACCGCCTTGGCCAGATCCGGGCTCATCACCGCGCTGATCCCAAAGCCAATCGCTCCGCCCGTTTCCAACCTCCGCTCCGGCGAGTTCAGCCTTGAATCAGTTTGCTTTCATGGCAGGCCGAGTCGCCTCGAAAGTAACGGGTCTTGACCGAATCGGGCAGGGCGCCAAAGGCCATTTGCGCGCAGGTCAACGGGGCCTGCTTGGCCGGCACGTTCCCATCTCGAAACTCATCGGCCACCACCAGGTCTAGTTCCGCCCACAGCGCCACCATTGGCTGGTATCCGCGCCCGTCGTCATAGTGGGCCAGGGCCGCTTGCTTGTGGCTTTCAATGATCGTGGCGTCCTGGTCGATGGTGTCGATACGCTGAGTTCCCCCCTTTTGCTCATCCAGTTTGGCGATCCGCCGAAGTTCACCAAGCGTAACGATTGACAAGCTTTGGGTCCGCCTTGAACGGGATCTTAGCGGGTGTCGGCACATTTAATTGACGATCGCGAGCGAACGGCGTCTCCCCGAGGTTCCTGTTGTAGGCATGGACCATCAACTGTTCGAGATTGATGACATCGGCGCAGTTGTAAGCCAACAGCGTTTCCAATGCTGCCTCGTTCTTCTTGCGCTTGTACTCATGCCACAAGGTCACCGCGAAAAAACCGTCCACTGACCTTAAATCGCCTCGATCAATCCCGATCCGTCGCTCGACCTCTTTGAGCCCGCCACCGTAGCCAAGGCGTTTCATCACATAACGCAGGTCGATATGAGCTTGCGGCAGCTCGATTCCGAAAAAACGTTTGATGAACGGAACATCGAAGGTCTTGCCGTTGAACGAAACAAGGAGCTGGTACTGCTTGATGTCGGTCTTGAAGGCATTGAGATTCCTCCCATTGACGTACGTCCTGACCTCGGTGCCGTCGTAGAGAGCGATTGTCGTTATTTCGTCGTAGCCTTTGTCCAATCCGGTTGTCTCGATGTCCACATACGCCACCAAGTCTTGAAAATCGCCGAACAACCGCCAGTGCTGGTCGGACTTCAGGTTGTCGGCGAAGAAAGCCGGATTTCGCTGTTCGAGATGACGTTCGCAGTCGTCGAGAAAGGCGAGATCCTTTGCGACGGCTCGATAGCCGTCCCAAGTTCGAACGCCTTTCTCCCACAACGCACGCTCCTTGTTGGCACTCACGCGCGGGATATGGCAAAGCGTATTGGGCAGCATAGGTCCTCTGGTAATGAGAGTTCAAATTGCACTGTTCAAAAACACTGGAGCCCACTCATTACCCTGTCAACGCTCGATCGCTAGAAGTTCCCACTCCGCGCCGGGCCAGAGGCCTCCGCAACCGGCACACCAGGAGGTCTGCCCCACCCTGCCGATCAAAATGAGAACTGCTGCCGGCACAACTCCGCCACTTGCGCGGAACATCCTTTGCCGCTTACCATGACCGCGAATGAAACGCATCCAATGCTCCGCCGCTCTCGTCCTCGCCGCCGCCAATGCTTTTGCCGCCGAACCCTGGTGGCCACAGTTCCGCGGACCGAACTGCTCCGGTGTTTCCGACAGCGCAAAGCCGCCCGTCGAGTTCGGCCCCGGCCAAAACCAAATTTGGAAGGTCGCCGTCCCTGGCGGCATGTCATCGCCGGTGGTGTGGGGCGACCGGATTTTCCTCACCACCTTCGACATGGCAAAACTGGAGGTGCGGTGCTACGCAAGACAGGACGGAAGGCCGCTCTGGAAGAGCGCCGTGCCAGTGGAAAAGCTCGAGGAATTTCATTCCACTGAAGGCAGCCCTGCGGCCTCGAGTTGCGCCACTGACGGGAAGCGCGTAGTGAGTTACTTCGGCAGTTTCGGGTTGGTTTGCCACGACTTTTCCGGCAAGGAAATGTGGCGTCACCCCTTGCCGCTCGCGGAGACGTTGGGAGGCTTTGGCACGGGTTGCTCCCCCACGATTGCAGGCGGTCTCGTCATTCTCAACCGTGACCTAGCAACCGGTTGTTCCTTGTTGGCGGTGGATCTTAAGACCGGCAAGCGTGTCTGGGAAACCCCTCGTCCGGATGTCACGCAAAGTTACGGATCTTCGATTGTCTGGAAAAACAATGGCGTGGACGAAGTGGTGATGTCCGGCTCATTGAAGCTTAAATCCTATGATCTGAAGAACGGCGCCGAACGGTGGTCGCTGACGGGAATGCCTTCCTTCACCTGCACCACGCCCGTTGTCGGGGACGGTTTGCTGTTCTTCGCCGGTTGGGCCCCTGGCAAGGGCGATTCGCCGATGCCCACTTTCGAGCAAACCGCCGCCAGCCTCGACAAGAACAAGGACGGCGCCATCACGCCCGAGGAAGCGAAAGGCACTCCGCTGGAATCTTTCTTTCGCGCCCAGGATGTGAACGGTGACGGCAAGATCACCGCCGATGACGCCGACACCATGAAAGCCATGATGTCCAAGGGTGAAAACGTGCTCGTGGCGGTTCGTCCGGGAGGCAAGGGGGAACTCAACGAGAACGGCGTCGCCTGGAAACAAACGCGAGGGCTCCCTTACGTCCCGTCGCCTCTCTACTATCGGGGAAACGTTTATTTGGTGAAGGACGGCGGCATGGTGTCCTGCTACGACGCAAAATCTGGCAAGCCCGCCTACCAGCAGGAACGACTTGACGCGCTCGGGAACTACTACGCTTCGCCGATCGCGGCGGATGGCCGGCTCATTGTCGCATCCCTTGACGGGAAGGTGACGGTCTTTGCGGCGGGCGGGGATGCGCCAAAGGTTCTCCACAGGTCCGATTTCAAAGAGCGCATCGCCGCCACGCCCGCGCTTGTCGGAGACCGGCTGTACCTCCGCACGCAGTCGGCACTCTATGCGTTTGGGAAGTGAGGAAGGAGCAGGAATGGAATTCCGGACCCTTCTCGGGGAACCCGCAAAACCCAGAACCAACACCGCAGGCGCGATAACATCTGAACTCAGCAAAACGACCCTGTTTGGCCTGATGCTCGAGCAACTCCAATTCCCTGCTCCTAATCGTAATCCTAGCCAAACAGATTTGAATTTTGAACCACAGAGACACGGAGACACGGAGGGGGAAAAGTTTGGTTCCATTGTTGATTCTTCTCTGTGCCTCTGTGCCTCTGTGGTTCAAGTTCTGAGAGATAATTCATCGAGATTTAGGATTTAAGAATCTAATCGTAATCCACCCCTCCGTTTCAAGGACAACACCCGAGGATTACGAGTAAGATGACGATGACGATGACGAAAAATGGAGGAATTGGGGTTGCGCGTCCAGATCACGATTTCAACCGAGTTTACTGAGGTCTGAACATGGCACAAGAGCCGCGCCCAGTTCCCCGGTCGTCGCCCCCACGTCTGAGAGCTTGGTGCGCGTTGGGAGACCCCGTGACTCCCCACCGGCGGGCTGGTTACTGGGTTCCGGCCTCGCGACGGATGATCAAATACTCCTGGTCAAAAGCCTCCCGCATGGATTTCGCCGCGGGAACGGGTTCGTCCGCGGAGCGGGTGCGCGGGATAATGGCCAGGTGGAGAATCCCCTTTGGGATCAATTCACGATAATCCGGAAAAGCCGCCGAGATCACAATCCGTTTTGCGGGGTGCGACTGAAGCTGGGCCATCTCCGAATCACCCAGTGGCGGAAATCCGATGAACAGCACAAAGGCAGCCGCCGACGGATGGCGTCTGAGGAGCGCAAGGAACTGCTCCGGCGGCATGGCCCCTCCGGTTCGCATGCTCATAAACGGGTCCATCTTGACCGTTTCGATCGATCCAATAACGACCTTCCCAACCTCTTTGAGGCCGCGTCGGTATGCCGCAACCTGGGCTTCCATCACGGGGTCTGAGTCGGTGCCCGGATCAGGGATCACCACGACGATCTCTCCTTGGTGCCCAAGCAGCTTGGAGGTTTCTTCGGAGGCGATGGACCCCAGGGCTTTGTAGGGGTTAAGATCGATCTTTCGTCCGTCTGATGGCTTCAGAAAATTCCACATGGCCAGCGTTGTCACAAGGAGAACGACGGAGATCTGACCGAGGGTTTTTCTGTTCATGCGCAGGCAGTTCGATGGAATCTCAGCGGAGAGAGAAGCGCGGGCGCTGCGGAGGGTTTTATTCCCGATCCCACAACCAGCGCGCATCGTGTTTGCCGTTTCCACCGAATGCGACAGTCCCCGTGGCTGTTTTGTCGCTTGCGTCTTTGCCGGGGTAAAACTGCAACCCCAAAGTGCTGACTTTTTGCGCGGCCCCATGGCCGTCCACGAAACCCATGTTGGCGCGGCGGCCGTGCCGGCCTACAGGGCGCTGGGGATCGGAGTCGTACCACCCCACGTTGGTGGGCGTGCGCCAATACAGGAACGCGGAGTTCGGCTTCTCAACCCATTGATCGGGGTCTTTGTCCTTGATGTTCCGAATCAAGCCCGCGTCCGCCATGGGCACCGAATCCACAGGATTCTTCACCGAGGACAACTTGGGCTTAGAATCTGTGCTCCAGGCGGTGAGTTCCACATGGTTCATCGCAACGCCGAAACCATTTCTCACAGAAGGGCAGGCAATGACGTTGGTTCCCTGCAGGGAAGGCCGCAGCAGATCGACCCACCAGGTGACGGAGTCCTGAATCAAGGCGGTGGGCGGCGGCTTCACAAACAGGTAGAGCGTCACGATATCGTCTTTGTTGTCGTCTGCGTAAAACGCGTAACCCAACCCCATTTGTCGCACATTATTCAGGCATTTGATGGATCGCGCCTTTTCTTTGGCTCGGGCCAGTGAGGGCAGCAGCATGCTGGCGAGCAGGGCTATGATCGCGATCACAACGAGGAGCTCGATCAAGGTGAACCCGACGCGGGTTGGCCGAGGTCTTCTGGGTTGGGTTTGGTACATAACGTTCCAATCGATCTGACCCACCGCGCGCCGACATGCAGTGAAGACGTCGTGGGTATGCTGCTTAATCCAACCCTTTGCTTGGCTTTCTGGCAAGTGTATTTCTGATGAATACAGCATTGAGAACGCCGGGAGTTGACGGAGCCCCAAATTCACGGGAACGTGGGTTGAATGAGCGCTTTTAAGCCCAAGCCAACTTTCGCTTCCGACGATGAAGCGCCGCCTGTCATCCGGCACCGGCTCGAAACTCCCCCCATGCTTGCACAGGATCCCAGCTCAAAGCCAGTCGGCCCTTGGATCAAAAAAGTTCTCATGGGGACCGGTGCCTTCCTGCTCCTCTTGTTAAAGTTCGGTGGGAAGCTCAAATATATTCTCCTGCCAGCCATCAAATGGATTCCGGCCATGCTAAAGACCGGCGGCAGCATGTTCCTGATGATCTGGGTCTACGCGGTGAGCTGGGGGTGGCCTTACTCGGCGGGTTTTGTGCTCCTGATCCTGGTCCACGAATGCGGCCACCTGATCGCCGCCCGACGTCTGGGACTCAATGTGGGTGCGCCGGTGTTTATTCCTTTCATGGGCGCATTCATCGCCCTCAAGGAAGCTCCTAAAAATGCCTGGATTGAAGCCCAGGTAGGCATCGGAGGGCCCCTCCTGGGCACTGTCGGAGCCGGGATCTGCGAAGGGCTTTATTGGATCACTGGCAATTTGCTGTTTCGCGCCCTGGCATACTCCGGGTTCGTTTTGAACCTCTTCAACTTGATGCCGGTCGGATTCCTGGATGGCGGACGCATCGTCACCGCCCTCTCGCCTTGGCTCTGGGTTGCGGGGTTCTGCGCCCTGGCCGCCCTTGTTTTCTCGCATCCCAATTTCCTTTTAATCCTCATCCTTGTTTTCTCCATCCCGCGCTTGATCTCTTTGTTCAGGAGGCGATCGGCCGAGGAGCAGCGGTTTTACGAAGTCACCCCGTCCCAGCGGTGGGTGATCGGGTTGCTTTATTTTGGGTTGATTGCCTGCCTCACCTTGGCGCTCTGGGCCTGCCCAGCCATCCGTCCTCCAGTTCGATAGAACCCGCAAAAGACAAGCCCGAGTCATCGGCGTCTCCCTCCGCAACCGGCGCGCCATGTCCACCTTTCCGATGTGCGCTTTTGGCTGGCGCATTAAGTCGCCCTCGGTCCAACCCAGGGCTGCCAACCGATCCCGTACCAGACGCTCCGCTCGTGCGGTGTCCGTCTCGTGCCGCTGGCTCGCACTCTCATGCCGTCGGCCACGTCGGCTTAGCTTCTCCGAGAGCCGCTTCAGAAAATCCGCAGCCCCCAGCCGCCAACGATGCACGCAAGGCCATCGCCATCTCGGGTGCCTCCCCTTCGTTGCGGCGTTGTTCCATCCGCGGCTGAAATGTAATGCGTCAGCCGCCGGAATGTTCCCCGATGCTGTGCTCTCCATGAACCTGCGACAAACTTTCGGTTCTTGTAACGGTAAACAAGATCTCTTGCTTGCAACCTCCTCTTGTTCAGCAGGTTGTGGAATCAAGAGATCTTGTAACGTACCGCGCACCTTGGGCTCACACTTCCAGTAGCCAGGATGTTTTGCGCGCCACTTCCGCACACGATCCACGTTTTCAGGGTCGCGAAAATGGTCCCGGTTTTCTGGCTTGGAGAGCCAGCGCCGCTGGCTCTCTGCCTTACTGGCCTTGCGGCAGGCAGGTTCAGAACAAAACTTCTGATGGTGTCGGTTCCGACAATGAGGTCGAAACAACTCCTTGCAGTGCAAGCACTCGGGGTGATCAATCGTGGCCACGGCCCCAGTCAGCGGATGAACCCAGGCGAAGTAAAACCCGAGCGAATAATCACCGCCGA
>CAMBEJ010000217.1 GCA_945865375.1 Akkermansia muciniphila
TCCACTTCAACGGCGCTGGCCGCTGACGGACGGTCCACGAGCAACGCGACGGTCCCCCCGGCCTCGATTCGTTTGATGATCTCGACGAAGGCGAATGGATTCTCCCCGATGACCAGCGTCTCGGCGCCCCAACGCGCACGCGAAGCTCGGCGCATTTCTGTGAAGCCATCGCCCGGCTCCGCGAGTGTGATCACCAGCAATTTCACGCCACGCTGCGCGAGCAGTGGCGCGCCGAATTCCCAGTTCCCTAGATGGGGCGTGAGAAGCAGAACGCCTTGTCCCCTTTGCTGGCCGGCAAGGAAATGCTCCCACCCGGTCATCTCGCCAAACTCACTTTCTACGGCACACCCGCTCTCGTACCGCCACAAGTCGGCGAGTTTGCGAGCGAACTCATCCGCCAGCGACTTGGCGGTCTGTTTCGCCTTCGCCCTATCTCCGTACACCGCCGGCAACAGATTTTGCTCAACCACCTCGCGACGGTCCCTGGCGAACAACCAATAAATCCTGCAAACAGCCCGAGACATCGACCTGGTTATCGATGCCGGCAACACACGCGCGATCACCATGGCAGCTCGCCACAACGCCGGGCCATAATACTTGGAAGGAGTTCGTTGAGACCCTTTGCCATCCCCTCCCATGAATCCGTCATTATCCGCAATCTTGCCCGCCACTAACTGCCACCAGACGGGAAGTAAATACACCGAGATAAGCATGTTGAGACCGATGCCGACGGCGCACAACGAGCCGAGGCTCGCCATCCCGGCGTTGCTGGAAAATGCGAGCGAGCCAAAGCCTGCGAGCGCCGTGCCACCGCATAGCAGCAGCGCCCGTCCCACCGAAGCATGCGCCGCGCGCCAGTCGCCTGCATGACGCCGCAAGGCGAGCTGCATGAAAATGCCGTAGTCGACTCCCGAGCCGAGAATCAGTGGCAGCGACATCAGATTCAGGAGGTTCCAAGACCAGCCCGCAAGTCGCATCACCGCGAGCAACACGAGCCCGCTCAACCCCAGCACCGCGAGGCTGAGAAGGATTTCCGGCACCCGCCGAAACGCCAGACACAGGGATAGAAAAACCAGGACCGCCATCGGTGCCACCACCTGCCACAGGCGCTCCTGCACGCTTCGCAGAATACCGTCCCCTAGCAGTTCCCATCCGGACACGAGGAAGCCTTCGCGAGCGACTCCGCTGGCCCACTTCGAAGCCGTGTCCACATTGACCACCGCCCCCGTTACCGGAAACACGAAGTCTATCGCGAAAAGGTCCCCGCGCGATTGGGCCACCATTTTTTCAATGACCCAACGGCTCATGCGATTGGTCGGCCATACAAGGCGATCAGTGGCGAGCAAGCTTGCCCACGTGCCGACTATGTTATCCATCATGACCAACGCATTGGTGTTGAAACCCTGCGCAAGCGCCGTAGAGCGAAGCGCATCGCGCTCCGCGACGATCCGGGAGACGCCGGCCCTGTTGTGGTTCTGATTCTCCAGCCTGGGCCAAATCGAGGTCGGCAGTGTGTAGCTAGCGATGAGTTGATTCGACACGGCGTTGGCGAGAACCGGCGTCGCGCGATCAAGGCGCCGCGCGATCTCTGCGGGTTCGCGGCCCGAGGTGAGGATCCAAAGCGGCTCTCGATTGCTCGACAGGTGAGCTTTGATGGCATCCAGCGTTTCGTAGGCCTTACTTTGGCGCGGACGGAGGGCGTTGGCGGTGCGATCCAACTGAGGGAGGCCCGAGAGCAAGACGGACAACGCACCCAGCGCGAGTGCGATGCTCACACCCATAGCCCATGCGCGGCGAACAAACGGCACCGGTTCGCGGCGCGGCGCCGGCACCATCCCACTCGACTGATAAAGCCCCTCCGCAATCCGCTTCTCGCGCCGCCCCAGGCGGTCCCCGAACAACGGCGGCAAAAAGATGAACAGCATCACAAACGCCGAAAGCGCGACGCCCAATGCCACAAGCGACCCGAGCCGTCCGAGTCCGGGGAGTCCGCTGAAATTCAAGACGAGAAACGAGCTGATCGTTGTGACAGCCGCCCAGAAAATGCTCGGCCCGATCGCACGCCGGATCTCCGGTACGATCGCATCGGGGTTTGCGAGCGCCTCCTGGTAATGCACGACCCCGTAGTCCACAGCGAGGCCGAGAAGAATTGCCGCGAACCCTAGGCTGACGACGTTGATCTCGCCGAAGATCAACCCTCCCAGCGCGAGGGTGGCCGCCAGAATCACGCCTAGCAAAAACACCAGCCACAGCATCGGAATCCAGCGCCGATGCGCCAGCCAGAACAAGAGGCCGATGAGGATCGCGGTGAAGCCCACCGACTCCGTCATGTCACGCTCCATGCCGCCGGCGATTTCAGTCACGAACGCAGGCCGCCCAGTATACCCAAGCCGGACTGAGGAGAGTGTCTTAAGCTGGAGTGAAGCTATTCGCGTCTGAATGTGTTTCATCCACTCCGCACATTCCCGATAGCTCGTAAGGCCGCTCCTCGCCTGAACGAACAAGATTCGGAACGTCCCATCGGCTGAAGCCAGACACTGCTGCCCCTGGCCGAAAGTGGAAACCCCACCCGTCGCGGTCTCAGGCAATTGTGTGAAACCATAGGGATCATAACTGAGACGCGCAAAATCGGCGGGTGAAAAGGACGTCGCGAGTTGTTCGCGTGAAGCATTGAGGGTGGCAACGCGGTTCGACGAGACGAGTCTGTTCGCGAGTTCCCCGAAACTCGCGGGCGGCTGGTTTAGTCAGAGATGCGCGATGAGTTCCGCCGCCTCAGCAGGATGTTCTAGCCACGGAGGTTGCCAGATGACGTCGCTGACCAAGCTCGACTCGCGACGCAACCCCTCGGCCAGTTCGCGCGCGGCGGACTCCGCCGTCTCCGGGTCGGACGCTTGCAGGGTGATGATCAGTTCGCGCGCGTTGGCGAAGTTTTCCTGATACAGCTTCAGCCCTCGCACCACCGGCAAGTCGGCGGGGAGCAAGTTCAGGACTTCGACATCGAAACGCAGCCGCAACAACCCCAGCGCGACAGGGATGAGAAACAACAGCCACAACCATCGCCGGGAGGGACTGCTCATGGATTCAGAAATCCTTCAACCGATTCGTGCGTGCTCCTGTTCTCAAGCCTCCAGGACTGGTCATCGCGCCGCGCCCAACTCCAGCGAGATGGCGGCGGCGATCCGTCGAGAAATATCGCGAGATGCAGCCAGATCAGCCGTGATGGCGGCAGCCCAAGGCCGTCGCGATGGCCATTGGGCGGATAGCTGATGAACCACTTTCCCGGTGTTGTTTGAGCGGAGATCAGCATCACTGGAGCTTTGCTGAACTGCACATACACCTGGCCGTTCGTATGCGTGGCGACGAGCAAGTCGCCCGCGATTTCTACGGCGTTCTGGCCTCGCTTCCAAATCGCCTGACCATTGAGGACTTTCCATCCAGGGTCGGAAAAATTCGCTACCGGCGGTGGCGATATGGAACGGCAGGCTGTCAGAATGAACAAAGCAATCAGGAGTGCGCATCGATGCGGAGCAGGCCTCTTGGGGTCGGCCCGTTCGGTGGCGACATTTTCGGTTCGTAATATCAATTGAAGGAAATCCTTGGCACCAATGGCCAGCGGGCTTGAAGTTTGATGATCCAAAAAAACATCCGCATCCTCCAGCGCATGGACCAACCGCCTTCCAGTTCGTCGGCGAGCACCGCGTTCACTGCGGCCGGCAGATGGAATCTGTTGCGGGGCTCTAGGAATACTTCCATGAACGGTGTCGTGTAAAACTTCTCCACCATCTCCCAGTAGAACGCCATCGCGTCGTAAACCTTTTTCTCGTAAGCTAACAAATGCCGTGTTCCGTCCTGACCGGAATCCAGAGATTTCATAACGGCCTCGGCAGCCAGCTTTCCAGAGTGCATCGCGAGGAACACTCCTGCGGAAAAAATCGGATCCAAGAATCCTGCGGCATCCCCGACGCGCAGGAGGCGATGGCCGACAAATCGCTTGTTGCGATACGAAAAATCGGCTGTGGCCTGGATCGGCCCGATGGCTCGCGCTTCCGCCATCCGCTCGCGCATTGGTTTGCTGCATTGCACGTTCCGATCAAAATTCATGTCTGGAGTTTGCTTCGCCGACACAAACTCGTCCTTGTCCATCACGCAACCGACTCTGACCTTATCTCGAGAGAGCGGGATGAGCCAGAACCAATTGTTTTCCATGCGCACGATGATTGTGTCATTGGCTTTTGGCTCCGGATCCACGCGGACGCCGTAAAAATGGCCAAAGACGGCGAGCTTCTTCAACCGCGGATGCATCACACGGATGCCCTCCTGGTTCCCCGTGACGTTCCCACGTCCGCTGGCGTCGATCAAAAATTTGCCGCGCAGGCTTTCTACTTCACCGTTGCCGGCGTGCGCCTTGATGTTCACGCCCTCGGCATCAGTCTTAAAACTGCTGACTGTCCAGCCTTCGCGCACCTCGGCACCGGCCGCCGCTGCATGCTTGATCAGCAGGTGATCGAACGTTGCGCGCTCCACCTGGATCGCTTCCCACTCCCTGGGTGAACCGGCCTTCTCGGAAAACAAACTTCGTGTTCTTAGAACCGTTTCCAAGGTGGAACTGCGCTCCGTATTTCTTGAGGAACCCGGCTGCCTCGAGCGCGGGTTCGACGCCCAGCTCGCGAAAAATGCGGCGATTGTAGGGCAGGAGCGATTCGCCGATGTGAAAGCGCGGAAAGTGTTCCTTCTCGAGCACGAGGACCTGCTTGCCGGCGCGAGCGAGATAGGTCGCGGCGCTGCTGCCACCGGGCCCGCCACCGATCACGATCGTGTCATACGTCTTCTCCACAAAGTCGGCTCATGCTCGCAGCGCACCCACCGCCTCATTTCAGCGGCATGCCGGGTTCCGGTTTCCCGTTGGTGGTCAGGATCTGAAAATGATGCACGCCAGCAGCGAACGGGTGGTCGCTGGTCCACACAATCTTGTGCTCCGGTGTGACCTCAATCATGGAGACACCTTTGTTTGCTCCGTGACTCCCGATCACAGTGTTGCCATTGGCGAGTCGTTGTGAGCCACATGGATCTTTGAACTGCCCCCCAACATGTTCGTTGTCAACCTTCCAGACGATCTCGCCCTGCGGATTCAACTCCACCGCCTTATTGCCGTGCGTCAGTGAGATCAGTGTATTGCCGTTGTCGAGTCGAATGGCCGTGAATGGCCAGTTCTCAGCCTTTCGTCCGCCGAGCTCTTCGAGGTCGGTCTTGAACACGCGGACCACTTTGCCTTCGGACGAATACTCCTTCACCGCGAACGCCAGGAGATGCGGCACGAGGAAGTTCCCGTTCTTCAACTGCCTCGCCATGCGGGTTTGCATGTGGACGTTGTCGGTCTCAGGTTGCAAGGCGACATCCACCACGATTTGACCCTTTGGGTCGACTTCGAGAAGGCGTGGACGCGACCCAAGTTCTGTGACGAGGGTGTTGCCGTTGTAGAGTCGCTGCGCTGTGCTGAGCTCGCCGTTCTCTTTGCTGCGTTTGTAGGAGAAAACGATTTGCTTGTCCCGGGTGACTTCCTCAACCCTGTCTGCCCAGGCGACCAGCACGTTGCCGCTGGGTAAAACAAATCCGTCGCGTGAACCGCCATGGTATTCCCATTTTGTCTGGCCATCCTCTCCGATGATGGCGGTCTTGCCACCGAGCACCAGATAGGAATGTTGGATGGTGCCACCCTGCACTCCATCAGCGCAAAAGCCCACAGCGGTCCCCCAAGCGAAGCTGAGCAACAGGGAGAGGTGTTTCATGAATTGAGTGTGCATTTGAATGCCTCAGACCTGATCAGAAATAATGGCCGCGTGGAAGCAGTTTTATTGAGCACGCGCCCGCCGTGAGACGGTGCCGGCATCCAGCGGATAGAGACTGCCCCGAAGGAAGCTTCATAACAGACCTCAGTAAAATCGGTTGAAATCGTGATCGGGACGCGCAACCCCAATTCCTCCATTTTTCGTAATCGTAATCGTAATCTTACTCGTAATCCTCGGGTGTTGCCCTTGAAACGGAGGGATGGATTACGATTACGATTACGATTACGAGCAGGGAATTGGAGTTGCTCGAGCATCAGGCCAAACAGGGTTGCTTTGCTGAGTTCAGTCATAAAGCTCCGGTGACAGACATCATGCTGGAGCCAGGTCTTGTCCTATGCCGAACGGTTTCATCGAACCGGGTTCTGAGGGCGCCTCGCAGATTTGTCGGTCTCACGCTTCCTACTCCTCTCTTACTCCTACCCGCAATCGTAATTCTTAATTCTTAATTCCGGTCCCATGACCCGCCGACTCGATCACGAAATTCTGGAGTTTTACCAAGCAATGTCGGAGCGACCCTCATAGGTCCTCTTCTCGTTCCTTTGCCTGGGCCTTTCCAGTCACGGCGAGACCGTGTCCTTGCGCGCCAGCGCAGTGTATTCATCAGTCTGACGCTTCCACATGTCTGAAAGCTCACGGACCTTCTCCGGATTCACCTCGGCTAGGTTCTTGGATTCTGAGCGATCGCTGCTGAGGTCGTAGAGTTCCCATGGGCTGTCCTTCCCGGCGGCCACTATTTTCCAGTTGCCAGCACGCAGAGCTCGGTTGCCTTCGTGCAGCCACCACAACGAATCATGGGTCACGATGCCGTCCTTTTCAAAGAGCGGAACAAGGCTTTTACCTGGCGCTTGGGGCGCAGATTGTTTGAGCTCGGTTTGAAGGCGATTGCCGCCCGCCAGATCCAGGATTGTGGGCACCAAGTCGATAATGTGTCCCGGCGTATGCCGCAGTTCACCACGGGCGGCGATACCGCGCGGCCAATGCATGATGAAGGGCGTGGAGATGCCGCCTTCGTGGACCCATGTCTTGTGCCTGCGAAAAGGCGTGTTCGCCATGCCCGACCAACCCGGCCCGATGCTCAGGAACGTCGCCCCGGTCCCACACTGCGCCTCGGGGTCGTGGCCATCGCCGCGCACCATCATTTCGGCGCTGGCACC
>CAMBEJ010000218.1 GCA_945865375.1 Akkermansia muciniphila
GCAGTGCCTTGCTTGTCGTGGCCATCTGCCAGTCACCCTTGCCGTCCCTCAGATCCAGACGCCCACAGATCCTCTTGGCCAGTCCGCGCCGACTGGGCTTCGGATCACCATCTTCACGTTTTCAGGCTCCCACAGGCGTTGCTTAATCGACGATGCTGGTAACATCACCAAGAGTTACACGGTTGCCAAACAAAAGCCGGGTACTTTCTTGTGGGGCAAGCGCAGGCGAAGCCCGCACCCGGAGAGATCAACAAAGTCTGCCCCATCAGCGGAAAGCCCGTCGACCCGAGCATCACCGTGGTCTATGAGGGCAAGACGTTTGCATTTGCTGCGGATGTCTGCCGAGAGAAGTTCAACGCAGCTCGCGAAAACAGCCTTTACCACAAGCTCGGGGGGAAAGCGGCAATCGACGCGGCTGTTGAGGCCTTCTATGTGAAGGTGCTGGCAGACGACCGCATCAACCACTTCTTCAACGACATCAACATGAATAAGCAGCGCCGAAAGCAGAAAGAGTTCCTCTCCGCCGCCTTCGGGGGGCCAATTGCATGGACTGGCAAGGAGATGCGCACTGCCCACGCCAATTTGCCCGGCCTGAACGAAACGCACTTCAATGCGGTGGCCGAGCATCTCCAGAAAACCCTCCAAGATCTGAAAGTGAAGAAGGAGCTGATCGATCAAGTCATGGCCATAGCCGCCTCCACCCGCAACGACGTGCTGAATCGTCCGAACAAGGCGAAATGATCCCTAGCCACCAGGATCTCTGCGACAACGCAATTGGAAATCGTTTATGCAGACACTCATCACCAGCCGTGAAATCGTCTCGTTTTCGAGCCGGAGGCTCCTGTTTTGTTGAATACTCAAATCCACTCCGAATGGACGACATTCCGCACTGGTCGACCTCCAACAGCTCCCACTCTTTGGAACCGTGGAAAGGGTTTGTTCGCGATCCTGGTCCTGGGGATTCTTATGGCTGGAAATGCGACAGCATTGGCTGCCACGGTTTCGTGGATTGGTACCATCGGTGACTGGAACACACCCGCCAACTGGAGTACGGGTGCTTTGCCTGGCGCGACGGATGATGTCACAATTGACGCAGGCGGCAGCCAGACGGTCACCTGCGCATCCGGCGCGCACAACATCAGCAGCGTGCAGTGCCAGGAGGACTTTGTTCTTTCCGGCGGGTCGCTCACAATCGCCAATGCGACTCAGTTCGCCGCGTCGTTCAGCCAGTCCAGCGGCGTGTTATCGGGTAGTGGGGATGTGACCCTCTCTGGTGCGTTTACTTGGACGAGCGGGATGATGGGCGGGACAGGCAGGACGATCATTCCGTTTGCCGGCACCGCCACGTTGATCGGCGGGGGCACCAAGGGTCTTGATGGCAGCCGGGTGTTTGAAAATCGCGGCACGGTCACTTGGACCGGCGGCGCCATCGATCTGAATGCGGGCTCCACCGGTGGCTCCGGGCGCATCGAGAATGCGGCGGGCGGCCTCTTCGGCATCCAGACCGACAACGCCATTTCCGCCACAGGCTTCGCGGATCTTAATACTCCCGCACCACGCCTCAACAACCCCGGAACGTTGGGCAAAAGCGCGGGAGCGGGCACCACGACTTCACGGTGCCTTTTGTCAACACGAGCGTGACAGAAATGCTCACCGGCATCCTGAACGTTAGCGGAGGGTTCACAACCACCGTCAGTGGCACGCTTCGCTTTGCTTTAGGGGGTGTCGTTGCGGGCACCGGATTCGGAAAATTGCAAGGAGGAGGCAATCTGGCGGTTTTCGGGGGTTTGGAGCTGATGCTCGTTAACGGATTCATTCCGTGGGTGGGGGCGCAATTTCCTATTATCACCAGCACCGGAACCAGAAGCGGCATCTTCAACTCCGTTGCGGGTCAGTCCTTGAACGTCGACGTTTTCTTGGAACCTAGCTATCTCGCCAATGGCGTTACCATCGTCGCCTTGGATGCCGCTGCTAGATTGGCTCAAACCATCAGCTTCAGTGTTCCCACGAGTGTTCCTGCGACCTCAACGCCGATCACCCTGACGGCCACGTCAAGCAGTGGTTTGGCTGTCGAGTTCTTAGTGGCGAGCGGCCCCGCAGCCATCCACGGCGACCAGTTAACCTTCACGGGGAGTGGGACCGTCACGGTGCGGGCGGTGCAAGCGGGCAACGCCCAATTCCTTCCGGTGACAGTGGAGCAAACAGTCATCGTCACCTCGTCACTAGGCCATCAGGTATCGGGAGACGTGAAGTATTATGCCGGCACCGCCAAAGTTCCCGGAGTTCAGATGTCCCTCACAGGAGGCCAAACGCTCAGCGCGATTACAGGCGCGACCGGGGCTTTCTCGTTCACCTTAAGCGCTGGGGCGGATGACGCATTGACTCCTTCCAAGTTGGAAGAAATCCC
The DNA here is from genome assembly GCA_945865375.1 of Akkermansia muciniphila. GTDB lineage: Bacteria > Verrucomicrobiota > Verrucomicrobiia > Limisphaerales > F1-80-MAGS106 > F1-80-MAGS106. Next base: position 2,408 of record CAMBEJ010000218.1, read on the forward strand.
CCCTTCTCAGGGGGTGACGACGCTGGACATCGCTTTAATTCGCAGGCATATCCTGGGCATCACGGCCCTGGGTTCGCCTTTTAAACTATTGGCTGCGGATGTGAATGGTTCGGCCTCCGTGACGACGTTGGACATCGCCTTCATCCGGCGACTGATCCTGGGAACCTCGACAACTCTCCCCAAAGGGCCCTGGCAGTTCGTCCCGTCAGACATTGTTTTCCCCGACCCGAACGCACCCTGGAACCCCGATCCAGCGAGACATTATGTGGGTCTGGCCTCTGATCAGACAGGACAGAATTTCATCGACATCCGGCTGGGTGACGTGAACAACTCGTGAGCTCCAGCCTCGATTCCCGGGCAGGGCAGTTTGAGCGGCGCACCGGCCTTGTTGACGCCGCGTTTGGTGGATCGCGCAGCCCGGGTCAAGAAAGTCGTGTTTGAGTTCTCGACTTCGCGCGTTGCAGGCGGCGGAACGATCGAGGTGCCTTTGAAGGTTTCCGGTTTTGAGAAAGTAACCGGTTTTCAATTCACGCTGGGTTGGAATGCCCGTCTGCTTCGGTTCCGGGGGTTGCAGCACGACGGCGTGGTCGGGCTTGAATCCTCTCACTTCAACCTTTCGAACGCCGCGAACGGACGGCTTGTTTGTTCGTGGGATGATGTGTCGGGAATAGGTCAAACTTTGGCTGATGGCTCTGTCCTCTTGCGATTGAAATTCAATGCGACCGACACGCCTTCCGCGGTGAGCCCGGTCCGGTTCCTGAGTACAATCGCCGCTCCTAAGATCACCGTGGAATCCATTCTCGCCGACGCAGCCTTCCTTGAGGGTTTGGTTTGGATTGGCACAGGTCCCGAAGACGTTCGTCTGCTGACTCCTTTGCTTCGTTCCTCACGCGAGCCCGAGACAGGGGCCGGAACAGTCGAGTTCGCCATTTCGTCGGCGATCGGGTTGACTTATGTCCTGGAGTGCTCGAATTCCTTGTCCGAGCCCTTGTGGAGAACGCTGAAGGGGTTTTCAGAAGACGGAGGACTCATGGTCATCTCCGACCACCAGCCAGTTGTCGGCCACCGTTTCTATCGACTTCGGACCATTCAGGATCTTGGGAGTGGAGACGATGGCATAAGTGCTCAACACTGAGCATTGGACACCGGGACATCCAGATCGGCTGCGCTTTCCAAAGCAGAACCAAAGGCGTTGCCAGAAGGTAAATCTCCAGCATTTCGTCCGCGAATCGGGGGTTCTTGGGATTAAGAATACGATCAGGAAACACGAGCGCAGAAGATTTGAGATACGCTCAGAAGGCCAGAGAGGGTGACAAATTCGCGCTTGCGCAGAAAAAAAAACAGTGCTTTCCTTGCGCCCCCCTTGGCTGGGGCAGTTCCCCGGGTTGGTAGCTCAGTTGGTAGAGCAGTGCCCTTTTAAGGCATTGGTCGTGGGTTCGAATCCCACCCAACCCACCATTTTTCTTCTGCCACTAAACGCTTGAGAACCTCTCATTTGTTACTATTTTCGCATATGTTGATCGTAAATCTCATTCTTTAGCCAGCCCCGATCAAATATTAGGAACAATCAGCGAATATCACTAAATATCAAAATATGCTTCATGACACGGCAACTTTTGGCAACTATCTGACATGATAGTTTCCAAGATCCCATGAAGCACGTTGATGGCATCACTGTTCGACACTCAGCCCCCGGCATTCTCACGGTGGAAGAATGCGAGAAACTCCTCCGTGCGGCCGAGCAGACAGATCGAGGGATGATTCCTTGGCTAGCCCTTGGCTTGTTCTGCGGGATCCGGCCAGAGGAGATTCGACGGTTGACGTGGGAGAATGTGAAAATTGATCGCGGTTTCGTTGAAATCAGTGGTGACGCGTCAAAGGTCCGAACTCGCCGCCTAGCACTACAGCGACATTTGCCTTTTTCGACCGGAGCGCGGCGTTTACGCTGCCTAATCGTGCGGACTTGACGGCACCTCCGCATTGAAAGGCGCTCAAATAAACAGTGAGTCGTTGCGGCAGCATGAATGCCGCGCTCCGGGCCTCGAAAGTGTCGCTGTAGTGCTAGTTCAACTCCTTCCTGCCGCGACCGAGTGGCTGAAGCTCGGCGGTGACCTCCCTCCGGTCAACTTTTGGCGGCGGATCTACAAGCTCAGGACCACAGCGGGAATCACTGAATGGCCCTGTGACGTCCTCCGGCACACGGCGGCCTCGATGATGATCTGCCATTACAAGGATGCTCAACGCACCGCGCTAGAGTTAGGGAACTCGGCCGACTTGCTTTTCAGGCACTACCGGGAATTAGTGACCGTCCAAGATGCAGAGCGTTTCTATAAAATGGTCCCATCGCCGGACTTGTTGGTCGCCAAGAACCAAGAGGCTTGCGGGCTTGAGACGAACGTGGATGTGGCAGTCCGGAGCTCGAGTTGAATTGCTTCTGTGCGGGAATCAAATCACGCATCGAGGTGCCGGCTGCGAATGCGGGTATCTGTCACCAGCCAGACCGTGTCTTGCAAATTTCTTTCTCCCAAAATTACCAAAGATTCGGGCAGCCTACGCAGCAAATCGGCCCGATTCGGTTTGCTCAACGTAATGACAATGGCTCCGTGATGCCTCGCAAAGGCCAGGGGAATGGTATGGAAGAAGTCTTTGTCCGTCGTGACAAAGATGGCTTTCTCGTCTTGGGCGTGAGCGAATAGTTTTTCGTCCGCACTTCCTTGTGGAAAAATCTCCAGTGCATGGACCGCCTGGTGCCCGGCAGTTTGGAGTTGAACCAAGGCAGGACGGGGAAAATTTTCGTCGAGGAAAAAGTTCACTCCTCGTCTTCAGGCTTCGACGCTTTCCATGGCCGTGAGGCCGCCCGCAAATTCGAGACACGCCTGAATGTCTGCCTCGGTCAACGCAGGGTAATCCTGGAGAATTTCTTCCACAGCCTGTCTGGCTGCGATTGCGCCCACCACATTGGCCACCAAAACCCTTGTGCCGCGCACCACCGGCTTGCCATGACAAATGGCGGGATCAAGGGTGATTCGGTCTGAGAGCCATGTTTGCATGGACAAACTGTAACTCTACCTTGACGAATTGACGAGGGCATTTTTACACAAACGAGCGTCTCCCAGGACTGCTTTAAGCGCATTGGTGTTTCTGGTATCCGAAGGCCAAACAGCTACCGGCATGGAAACTGGCACCTAGCAGTTTGTCTGTCCCCGTCTTGTCCCAGGTAATTCCTAGGGCCGGGCACATGCTTTTTGAAATGAACGGTTTTTATCTGGCGACTCCATTCCAAGTGTTCCGGACTGTTGGTTCCCACAAAACCGGCCCAGGCTCGCAGCGCTGCCATTCGCTGGTTGATGGTGCAGGGACCGCAGTGACGAACTTCTTCCAAATGCTGGGTAAATGCCCTGATCATTTTGGGCTGAATCCGGACCAGTGGCAGTTGATCCATCGTGCAGTGGGAGCGCTTGGCCGCAAATGGCAGGAAAAGTCGGAACATATCCCGATAGCTCTGTTGAGTGTTGGACGAGTAGTTGCGTTCGCCAATCACGTAGTCGATCAAAAATCGACGAACCCACGGCCCCGCCAGGTCTCTATTCATCGGAGCCTCCTAACGCGTAACGAGCGAAGCGTGCATTGGCTGACTGGCGCAGTTCCGGGGTCCAGGTCAGGTACTTCTGGGTGGCGGCAATGTCGATGTGTCCCAAATAGGCGGAGAGCTTGATCAATAACGATTGGACGTCAGCTCCCTTGCGATACCAGGCCACCAAACGATGGACCGCCGCTGTGTGTCTCAAATCATGCAACCGGGGTTGAAAGCGCCCACCGTCGGTTCGTTGGACACCAGCCTCCAGACGCAGCTTGGCAAATATCCGCTCAATTGTGGAACGGCTTACAGCGGCACCCCTGTTGGCACGGAAAAAGCATCGATTCAATGAGGTTGGCGCAGGCCCTTGGCGCCACCGCAACGACTCCAGCCAGCTCGAAGAAAAGAGGCTGCGTCAGATCCATCCCGCTGTCGGGGCGTATCTGGACTTTGCCCTGGCGGCACCGGGTTTGCAGCGTCATGTGTTTATCCGAAGACTCCTCTCATTAAGCCAGCGCATGACCCCGGAGCTCTTTTCCAAAACCCTCCAACGCGGCTGCCACTACCGCATCACGAGTCTCAAAACCCTGGAGCGCATCGCCCTCATTCAC
>CAMBEJ010000219.1 GCA_945865375.1 Akkermansia muciniphila
GGCTCGGGCTCGATAGTTCGGGCGCTGATTCGCTGCAAAACAATTTTACTGATCCAACGACCACACATGCGCACGGCGTCTAGCATCCGCTGACATTGCCCGATTCAGAACATTTGTCTGGTCCCGATTTCTGAAGGTAAAGATGAGCGTCTTGGGCCCCATGCCAGATCCGGATCACATAGACCGCTTTCGCCTCGGAATCGATCCGGTAAGCAATCTTCCACGATCTGAAAATCAATTTGAAGTCCACGACTCCAGTCTACTCCGGGCATCCTCGTTCGAAACCACTCGTCCCTCCTGGGCGTCCCGCTCCCCCTGTTTGAGGGCTGTCAGAAACGCGATCTCCTCCGCAATCGACTTGTAATCCGTATGGTCGGGGAGGCGATGGATCGCCTGCAGGACTCACTCTTTCGCACTCATGCGAAGACTCTAGCGTTTAATCTGGTACGCGCAAGTCGAGTCTTCATGCCCAACGCTTCGTGCCATCCGTTACGCGGGGACGGGGTCAGCGAGGGGTTAGTGTTACGGTCAAAGAATCGTAGCCATTCGGACGTTGGTAGCGTGCCTCGTTTTCGACGTGCTCCTTTGCATCGAGCACGATGATTCGGCCGACGCGCTCGGTGAGGGCCTGCAAAAGGCTGCGTGTGATCAATCGCGCGTGCGGCGCGCCGAGGCAGAGATGCGCCCCGAAGCCGAATGAAATGTGCGGGTTGGGCTTGCGATCGAGGCGCACCTCCTCGGGCGCGTCGAACACCGCTTCGTCGAAATTAGCCGAGGCCCAGCCTAGCGACACGCGCCCGCCTGCCGGGACAGTGACTCCGTGAACCTCTGTCTCCACCGGGCAGACGCGACCGATGTGCGTCAACGGCATGAAAACACGGAAGAATTCCTCACCTGCATGCACAATGCGCTTCGGGTCCTCGCGCAGGTATTCGAGGGCGTCGGGGTTCCTGCCGAAATACGCGATAATCGAAGAAATGCTGTGGATGATCGTGTCGCGTCCGCCAGCGAAGGTGAGATTTCCAAAGCCCATCATCTCCTCGCGTGTCAGTGGACGTCCGCGAAAGTGGACCTTCGTCAGCGCGCTGAAGAAATCTTCGCCCGGATTCGCCTCGGCGCGGTCGAACTGCGCGTTCAAGTAATCTTCGAGGGAAGTGCCTTTCTTGAACGCGCCGCCCGTGACCTTGAAGACGTGCATGCCCCAGCCGATCCACGTCTCCGCCTCCGCCTCGGGCACGTTCAGCAGATAGGTGAGCGCGCGCGACTGCACTGGCAGCGCAAACTCATTCACGATCTCGACGGATTCCCGGCTCAATCCTTCGGAAAGCTTTGCCGAGATCAACGCCTCTACTTTCGCGATCACATCGGGTTGTTTGGCGCGTTGAAAGAAAGGCTCGACGATGGCCCGATACTCCGTGTGGTCTGGCGGATTGGTCTCGATGGGCAATTGCCGCATCGTCCGGACTGCTTCCTCCGATGGGATCGGCACGCGAAACGGAGCATCCGAGCTGAACGTCTTCCAGTCCTTCGCTGCTTTGCGTACGTCTTCATGGCGCAGAATCATCGGCACCATCTCGCCCTGAAAAGGACATTTCAAGACACCCTCTTTGTTTCTGGTCTCGCGAAAGGGATCGAGGTGAGTGTTCATAATCAGTGCATTGCGTTGCGTGGGAACGAACGTTTCGGCTTTGAATTGGCCGACACCGACTTGGTGGGTTTGCCGAGATATGCGACGGCCTTGCGATGGGCGGGTTGGACTTCCTTCCACGAGCCGATGGCCATGCCGAGGTTGCGGATCAGGCCGTCGTGCAGGCCGTAAATCCAGCTATGCACGGTGAGGTCATGGCCGCGCTGCCAGGCATCGCGCACGATGCTCGTTTGGCAGACATTGAGCACCTGTTCGATGACGTTGAGTTCGCAGAGGCGGTCCACACGTTCCACTTCGCTGCCGAGTGTTTTGAGCAGCGGGGCGTGCTTGTCCCGCACGTCCTGGATGTGGCGAAGCCAGTTGTCCACGAGCCCATGACGATCTTCGCGCAAGGCGGCGCGCACACCGCCGCAGCCGTAGTGACCGCAGACGATGATGTGGCGAACCTTGATGACATCCACGGCGAACTGCGCGACGGAAAGGCAGTTCAGGTCGGTGTGAACGACGACATTCGCGATGTTGCGATGGACGAAAATTTCACCGGGCAGCAGGCCGACAATTTGGTTCGCCGGCACGCGGCTGTCGCTGCAACCAATCCACAAATACTCGGGTGATTGCTGGCGCGAGAGCTTGGCAAAGAACTCGGGCTCGCGCTGGCGCATTGCCTCGGACCAGGCGCGATTCTTGTCGAAGAGATGGGTCAGGCTTTTCATCCCAGAACCTCCGGATTTCAAACCACCGGACGCACGCGAGTGAGGAAGCACAGAGCGCTCTCTCTATTTTCCCCCGGCACTCCGTGTTTATCGGTGTTCATCCATGGTTGATATGAAGCGGCAGAGCCGTCCGCTGGCCCGGCGCGGCACCCTCCGAGTTTTGTTGATTTGGGGCGCGGGCAGGGGTGGCTGTCAGGTTTTGAACAATGGCTGCAAGGCCACAGCTTCTTCAATCAACATCACAGGGATGTTCTGGCGCACCGGGTAGAGGAATGTTCCATCCTTCCTTATCAGCCCGCCGTCCAGCCTCACCGTGACGAGCTGACCCCCACGATTGGTCAGCTCCCCTGAAACGATCCGTTCGTTCAGCAGAGCCACAACGCTGTCCGGGGCGACTGCCAGCTCCTGGCGAGTCTCCGGACAACAAAGAATCTTGAGAAGCTGCGCATCAATCATAAAACCTTGCCATTCTGCCTTTCAAAGACCTGCCAAATCAAGATTTGAAATGACCCTCCGCCGCAGCGCGCGCCGCCTCCTGAACAAGTCGCACGGGCACCCCAGCCGCTTGCGCAAGCCGACGACAAATCTCAAACTCGGGACTCGCCTGCAACAACCGGTCTCCAAGCCAGCCCAGCTTGACCGCCGCCTCACCGTAGCGCGTCATCACACGGCAGCTCTCACGCCTCAACTTCCTCCGTTCACAAACGGATTGGCGCACCCCAAAAGCGCTCGTCTCAGACAAGATCAATTCGACGAGCCGATCAGCGTCCGCTTCGGCGCACAAAACTGAAAGCAACACGCCAGGCCGGCTTTTCTTCATCGAAATTGGAACGTAAAAAACGTCCAACGCGCCCGCGTTCAGAGCCACCTCCACAAAATGTCCCAGCACCTCGGAAGGCACGTCATCGAGGTTGCTCTCCAACACCGCGATGCGATCTCTCTCCGACGAACCATTCCCGCCCTGTCGCGCTCCCGCAACAACCCCAAGAACCGCTCGCAACACATTGGGTCGGGTCTTGTTTTCCCGCGTTCCAACCCCATACCCGATCTTCTCAGCAACCAGGTTCCGCATCGGAGCAAATTCGGTCACAAACTCCGCCAACAATGCGGCTCCAGTCGGAGTGATCAACTCTCCTGGCTCCTCACACTGGGTTAGGGCAACGCCGCGCGCTCCAAGGATCTCCAAAGTGGCGGCCGTGGGCACCGGAAACCTCCCGTGAGCGCAAGAAACCCAACCCTGGCCCTCCACCGCTTCCGAGGCCAGCACAGCCGGTTTGCCGAGCATCTCTAGAGCGATGCATCCACCCACAATATCCACGATCGAATCCAGGGCGCCCACCTCGTGAAAATGAACCTGATCAATCGGCATCCCATGCACCTTCGATTCCGCTTCGCCGATCCTCCTGAAAACAGAAACCGCCCTCTCCTTAACCCAGTCCGACAAAGCGCTGGCGCGAATCAACTCCCGAATCTCGGAGAACCCTCGCCCATGCTCATGCTCATGCTCATGCCCGCCCTCTTCCGCAGCGCTTCCCGCTAGGACTTGGGATCCTGAGTGAGAGTGATGATGATCATCATAATCAGGAACAGGAGCCGGAAGAGGAGCAGGCGAGTCCATGTGGCTATGAGCATGGCTGTGCGCATGGGGATGCCCATGGATCGGTGCCTGCGAATCGGAACCCGAATCAGCATCGGAACAACGATGAGACTGTGGTTCAGCGGAGGAATCGCTCCGGTGCATGGCGGCGTGGTGCGCGCCCATATGAACGTCGAACTTGACGCCTTCGATCCCCCCGCGCAGAAGCCGCTGCGAATGCAGATGATACCCATCCAGCCGCAGCTTGCCGAGCTCTGCCTCGAGTTGTCCGAGGTCCAGTCCCAAATCCAGCAAGGCACCGATAAACATGTCCCCGCTGATCCCGCTGAAAATGTTCAGATAAAGCGTTTTCACAAAGCCAGATGTGTTTTGCATCAACCAGTTTTAAGGAGTGGGTCGTTCCAGCAGGCGAATGATTTGACTGGCTGCATAGGACGCCCCGAACCCGTTATCGATGTTCACCACAGTCACGCCGCTGCCGCAGCTGTTCAGCATCCCGAGCAGCGCAGCCAACCCCCCAAAGCTGGCTCCATACCCCACGCTGGTGGGGACGGCGATCACGGGCTTCGGAATCAGCCCCGCGACCACACTTGGGAGAGCCCCTTCCATCCCCGCCACCACCACCACCACGTGGGCGGCCGCGATCCGCTCCATTTCCTCCAGCAACCGGTGCAATCCGGCGACGCCGACATCGTAGAACCGCTCCACCTCGTGCCCCATCGCGAGGCCGGTCTCGACCGCCTCTTCCGCAACCGGCAAGTCGCTCGTTCCAGCCGAAACCACCGCGATCTTTCCATGCGTTCTCTGATCCCAATCCCGCGAAAGCGTGATGCAACGGGCCAACTCGGAGTAGGCGCACCCAGGAAACTCCGAGACTACGTCGCGCGCCTGCGCCCGATCCACCCGGGTGATTAGAACGCGATTCTCGTGAGCGAGAAGACGACGCGCGATGTCCACGATCTGAGAGGCGGTTTTGCCCGCGCCATAAATGACCTCTGGAAACCCCTTTCTTAACGCTCTGGCTGCGTCCACCCGCGCAAAACCAAGATCCAAAACCGGTGCCAAGCTAATCTTGTCGAGCAACCGTTCCTCGGAAAACTCGCCCCGGCGATAGGCTCGAAGCAATTCAATGGCATCGTCGCGTGTCATAAAAGGCTGATTTATTCGGATTCGGCTCTTTCCGTTTGTGTCCGACCCCAAGGAGACCGTAGCTGACTCCCCTTGTCTTGAGCTTAGTCGGCAACTGTCATGTCCATCTCGCGGTGGAAATACAAAAGCCGACCACAGTTGGGACAAGCCACCAATTCCTGCTGGCCCTTTGCGGTGACGACGATTTGTGTCGGGAGTTTCATGTGGCATCCGCCGCACACGCAGTGATCGACTCCCATGACGGCGTTATCGCCCTTCTGCCGGAGCAGCCTTTCGTAACGCGCCAGCGCCGATTCTTCGACCGCCGATGCCAAGTGGGCCCGATTCGACTCCAGCTCACGCAATTCCTTGTTCAGCAACGCCTCGCGCGAGGACAGCTCGGTGAGCAACCGGGCCATGTCCTGCTTGGCAGCCGTGGCCACCTTGGTCGCTTCCACAACCGTCTTCTGAACATCCTCAGCCTGGTCCATCAAGATCAACTGCTGATCCTCCAGGTCAGAGATGCAACGTTTGCAGTTGAGAATTTCATTCGCCAAGGCCTTGTATTCCTCGTTCTTTTTGGTTTGAAGCTGCTGCGTCGAGTACTTTCCGATCTGCTGGTTTTTGGACTCCACCTCCAGCTCAAGCCGTTTCCTCTCGCTCTCGATCTGCCTGCCTCGGATCTTGGCTGCCTCAAAGGTCGCAAGCGCCCCTGCAGCTTTGTTGGCCATCATTTTTCGCTCAGGCTCAATCTTCCCGATCTCGCCCTTCAAACGGAGAATCTTCCGATCCCGATCTTGAAGGATTAACAAGTTTTCAATGGCGGACAACATGGGTTTTTATCGACCCACACAACTTAACGACGGCTCCCATGCGAGTCAACCAGCATAACCCTCAACCGTCAGCGCCGCGCGTATCTCACATTTTTCCGGATCTTCTCGTAATCGTAATCGTAGTCCTCCAGATCTTCGTGGCCGAATCGGCGGTTCATGGGATTCAGATTCAGACTGAGAGTCAGACTGAGAGTCAGACTGAGAGTCAGATTAAGAGTCAGAAACGCGATCACGAAAAATCTGAGACACAACCGTCGGCGCCTCCCTCATCCGCATCCTTATTCCTCTCCAGCAGCGTCTCTTGGGGGTCGAAATTTCCCTCCCCAGCCGGTCTTCGTCAACGGAATGACCCCAGACCTCCTGACATACCCCTACATTTCTTAGGAAAATGGAATTATCCTGCCATCTACTGTGTCAAATGTGTTTGCGTATTCAACGTATCCTGCAACTCAAGATTTCCACACCTGCGTCTCGTTTTCTGGCTTGAACCTTCCAAAACT
>CAMBEJ010000220.1 GCA_945865375.1 Akkermansia muciniphila
TCCCTCAACTCCAGGAGCGGATGACGTATTCGACCCGAGCTTTCCGTGCCATGCGTCCAAGATCCTCTCATGAATTGGTCAAATAGTCAGGAACTGACCCCATGTAGGCACACGGCGGGGTTTGCTCAACGGGACGCCGTGGGTTTCCCGTCGATCAGCGTCTCGGCTTCGCGCAGGAGGGCTTGGTCGAGCATCCGTAGGGCCCAGTTCTATCTCACGTCGCGGGCGGTCGCGATTTGCAGGGCCACTTCGCGCACGCCATCGGACAGCGCCTTGTCTTCGCGGATCGCGGTGAGCACTTTCTCGGGCGTTTTGAGCGATTCGAAACGTTCATCCACCACGCGCCGGGCGGCATCCACCAGCGCGCGGCGGCGGACGGTTTCACTCGCGATTTTCGAGGTTTCCCAAAGTTGGATGATGCCGAGGTCGCCAGTCGTGGCGAGTGTTTTGCCGTCGGGCGAAGGTTTCACGCACCAGATCGTTCCCTGATTCCCATTGAACGAAAAGAGTCCGTCCCCGGTTCGCGCATCCCAAACGTTAATGAATCCATTGGCTTGACCCGAGAACGCGCGGGCGCCGTCGGGACTGAAAGCCACAGAATTAACACTCGATGCCTGTTGTTCGCACTGGAGGGCCTTGCCGGTGCCGAGGTTCCAAATCACCACCTTGCCTAACCCGGTTCCGACGGCGACCCGTTTGCCGTCCGGGCTGAACACCGTGCTCCGGTGCCGTTCTTTTGGTCCTTGAAATTCCTGGACCACTTGCCCGCTTCGCCAGTCCCAGACCTGCACCTTGCCGCTGTTGCCACTCCCGCTGGTCGCAATCCATTTTCCATCCGGAGAAAAAACGGCCCCCTCGACCTGGCTTTGGAACCCTTCGAGAACTTTAAGCCGCTTCCATGTGGCCGTGTCCCAGAGGCGGACGGTCTTGTCGGCCGAACCGGAAACGAGGACGGTGCCGTCGGGATTGAAGTTGACCCACCAGACGCCGTTGGTATGTCCGCCTTGAGCCGCGCCGATGACCTGCTCGACCCGGCCCGTGTTGGGGTCCCATACCTGGATTTGATACTGATCACTATCCCCGGAGACAATCCGTTTTCCATCAGGGCTCCATGCCACGGCGGTGACGAACCCTTTGTGGCCGCGGAACGTGAGCAGTTCCTGGCCGGTGCGTGTATCCCACACCCGTGCCGTGTTGTCCGCACCCCCTGAAACCAGTCGTTGCCCGTCCGGACTGAAGGCAACTTCCCGGAGATTTCCGCGATGTCCCAGGAGCGACAACTGATCTGGCCGGCCCGGGAAATCCCAGAATCGGACTTCCCCATCATCGTTGCCGGCAACCAGAGTCGAGCCGTCCGGGCCGAAACAAAAGGTAGAGACATTGGCCTTGTGTCCTCGGAGCGAGCCACGTTTCTCGAACTGGATGGCATCCCAGATCTCAATTATTGAACCGCCTCCACCGATCAGGAATTGTCCATTCGGGCTGAAACGAACGATACCCCCAAAAGTGGTGAGCGTCGGGAGGCTTTTTACGGACTGTTCCGAGGCCAGGTCATAAACCGTTACCCCGCCGCCCCAGTTCGCCGTGGCGAGTTGCTTTCCATCTGGACTCAACGCAAGGGAGGTTAACCACCGGCTTTCGTTCCGAAACTTTCGGATCACTTTCCCGGAAGTGGTTTCCACGACAAACGAGAAGCCCTGCGAACCATCACATGCGATTGAGTGGCCATCTGCGCTGAAGCAAACGTTTTCGATCCAATTCGAACTGACCTGCCATTTCACCAGCTTCCAGGTCGTGAGATCCCAGAGCCCGATGCTGCCATTCCCAGAGGCAATTGCGAGTTGTTTGCCGTCCGGGCTGAGCGCTACATCGTTGAAACTGTCTTGCTCCTCCAGTTCCTTGATGACGTCCGCCGTCTCGACATCCCAGACCTTGATACGATTGGGTGACCTTGAGATGACACGCGATCCATCCGGGGTGATCCCCGCCCCGAGCCACGGGTCGCGGCCTTCGCGATAAGAAGTCGCGTGACCGGGCAGTTCACGGATCGTTTTCCGCGTGGGCAAGTCCCAGACCTTGATCAGATTGTCGGCTCCGGAAGCGGTGACCATTCGCGTGCCGTCGCGGTTTAATCCGACCGTGGAAACACTATTCGAGTGCGCGGTGATGCGGCTGGAACTGCTGTCCGCCAGAAAACCGAGCCGATCCCACTCCCACCGGCGCAGACCGGGGTCGCAGTCGTTGAGATACTCCTGGGTCAGGCCGCCGTTTTGTTCGAGCGCCGCTTGGGCGCGGAACAGTTGAACCTTGTAGGCTTGCCCGCGGAATTTCTCCGCGTTTTCGTCCGCGCGGAGTTTCTCGGCGTTGGCTTTGGCCGCCTGCTCTCGGGCCTCGGTCGCCGATGCCGTTGCTCTCGATTCGTTCTGTTCCGCCATCTCGCGATTCTTCTGGGCATCCCGGCGCGCGATCAAAGCCAACACCATTGCGCCGAGCGCCAGCATCGCGACCAAGCCCATGCCGCGCACCAGCCAGCGCAACCGCCCGGCGTAGCGCTGCTGCTCGGCGACCCGGAGCTGCGCGGTTTCGGCGAGCGCTTTGGCTTGCTCGAGTTCGCGCTGCCGCGCGGCTTCGCGTTCCGTCTCCTCGCGCTCGGCGGCTTCGCGGCTCTGGTTCAAGTATTCCAGCGCGTCCACGAAGTGTCCGCCGTACTGATCAGCCCAATCCGCGTTCGGCTTGGCGGTGTCGCGCCAGGCGAGGGCGATGCCAAGCTCGGGATCGCGATAGAGGCCCGCTTTGCGCTGCTGATGCAACGCGGCGCTTTCGGAAAGCCGTTGGAAGATCCCGACGGATTGCGCCTCTTCCTCGACCCAATGCCGGAGCCGGCCCCAGACGCGCATCAGGCTTTCGTGCGAGATGTCGATGACAGTCTGGTCGTGCAACGCGATTTCGGGCGAGGGCATCAGGAACGTGACGCCATGCGCCCGGTAGGCATCGAGGATCGGCCCGAGTTCCGCGGCGGGGACATCGGTGATCTGGGCCAGGCGTTTGAGGCGTTGCGGGCGGCGGATGCCGCGGGAATCGGATTCCTGGACGGTGAGCGCCTTGAAGAGCCGGGCGCAGAGTTCGCGCTGGCGGTCGTTGGCGAGGGATTCGTGAATCTCGTCGGCATGGATGGAGAGCGCCTGCGACATGCGGCCGACGCGCTGGTAATCTTCGAGGTCGAGGAGCGGTTCCTCCTTAGCAGCCGACGTGAGGAGGCTCATTCCAATGTCTGATGTCTGATGTCTGATGTCTGATTTGAAGGTCAGAGCCTCGTTACCTCGGCTGCTACGGGTCCGATGGTCCCACATGCGCATCAGCGCGTGCTGCAAACACGGCAGTTGATCCTCTTGCTCGCCGAGGTCATTGAGCAACCGCTGGAGCAGCCGTGGCGTAAGCTGGCCACCGGCGACTTTGATCGGCCCTTCGATGACGCGCTTGTATTGTTCGCGGGTGAGGCGGGGTATCAGGAACTCGCCGCGATTCACCGCTTCGGCCAGGCCCTCGAATTGCGCGCAATCGCCGATGAAGTCGGAACGCATGGTGAGGACGACGTAGATCGGCACGTCCTTCTGCTGGATCGCTTCCAGGAGCAAGCAGATGAATTCCGCCGCGATCTCGCGTTGCGACGCGCCGGCTTCGTTGAACCGAAAGATTTCCTCGAACTGATCGACGACGAGCAGAAAGTTCGTGCCCGCCGGCAGGCCGGCTTGGCGGACCGCTTCGATCAACCCAAAATGACTGCGGCCGAGCGTGGCCAGAAGACGTTCGCGGATTTCTTCCTCGTCGCGGTCGTAGAGATCGGCGTCGAGGAGCGACTCGGCCAGCAAATGCAAAGGATCACCGCCGGGATGGGTGACGGCAATTTGCCATTGCGTGCCGGCCTGGAGCATCTTGCCGCCCTGCAATTCGGAGAGCAGCCCGCAGCGGACGAGAGAGGATTTGCCGCTGCCGGAAGTGCCGACCACCGCGACCAGGCGCTGGCCGCCGAGGCGCTGGCGCAGTTCGAGCGTCTGGTCCTCGCGGCCAAAGAACAAGTAATCCTCGTCCTGGCGGAAGGGGCGAAGGCCGGGGAAGGGGTTGAGGGCGGGGGAGTCAGTGTTCATACGAAGAACGGAACGACGGGATAGTGGCGAAAGTCCGTTTTTTGTCGTTGGCCAGAAACGGAAGGTATGGCAAGCTAGAGCGTATGGGCACTCTGGCTCCAACCGATCCGAAGGAACTGCGCCCGCTGCTGCACGAACGCATAGACCAGTGGGCTGCGGAGGATCTTCCTTTGCTGCATCGAGTGATGCTGGAATTGGAGCGAGACCGTCTGGTCGCCGCATTGAACGAGGAGTTTGATCGTGACCGGGAATCTGGCCGGCTGGCGAGGCTGCCGGAAATCATCCGGGAAGCCCGTGCCGCCCTGGCGCTCCGGTCGCCTGCACCGGCGTGATCATCGTTCTCGACACTAATGCCCTGGTTCAATCCAGAGCCGGTGGCGCGGCAAGCATTCGCCTTCATTTCCACACCTCCTTCACCGTTTTTAAAAACACGTCCAACTCCGCGCTCGGCGCGAACTCGCCCGGTTGCTGGATGACTCGCGCTTGCAGCGAGCGGAACCGTTCTTTGCGCCGATCTTCCGGGGGCGCGATCAAAACGGCCTGCAACGAAATCGGGCTGGGACGTCCGTAACCCGGCGCCTTGAGCAGCTCGCGCAATTTGATATCGACCCACGCCCTCGGCGCCTGGCCGTAATAAACCATCACCGCGTCGCACGTGATGAGGTTATCGCGATGCAACGCCTCGGCGTCGGCATCACTGCCATCGAAGGCGGGCAGGCAAACTTCCAGCCCTTGACTGAACAGATAGTCTTCGAGCGGAGCGATGGCTTCCTCGTCACGCGGTTCGCAAATAAGATAGAGCTTCGGCGAAGCTTCCGCTCCGGGGTGGGCGGGCGGCGGCAAGGCCTTTCGCTCGGGCGGCGGCGACAAATGGTGAAGCAGGGTCTGCTTGAGCAAATTGAGGTTGCCTTCGATGATCTCGGCTCGATGGTGCAGGACCGGATCCTCTTGCACACGCCGGATGAACGCATTTTGACGTTCGTCCGGCGAGGCCGCGCCTCCGGGAATCCACAGCACCCGAGGCAAATCCGCTTGGCGGGCGCGCTGCGCAGTGAGTTTGACCTGCAAAACCTGGACCGAATCCGCCGAGTCCTCCGGCGTCACGCCGTAATGGCGTCCGAGCAGATGGATGGCGAGACTGCACTTGTCCAGGCAGGCGAGCACCACGCGATCGACGTCGCTCGCCAGCGAAGGCAGCGGCGCGTCCGGCAGCACCACGTGGCCGCGCTCGGACAATTCGCGTTTGATGCGATCGCGCTCCTCTTGAAGGTCCGAGGTCGTCGTCGCCAGATAGACGAAGCGGCGCGCGGGGTTTTCGGGGCGCGCGGGGGCGGACTCGGTCTTGAGCTGCCGGAGAATCCGCAAGACCTGGCTCACCTCGGAGGCGAGGTCGTAAATACGCTCGTGAAATCGTTGCTTGAGGAGCGGGCCAAACGCCTCATCGAACTCGCGCAGGCGGCCCCCTTCCGGGTCTTTCTCGTAAAACTCGAACCCAAAGAGCCGTGAAAAAATCCCCGCTACGGACGGCGGGATTTCCTGCGCCGATACCGGCGTCTTGAGTACTTTGAAGAGGCGCGGCTTTTCATCGACCCACAACCCGCCCGCCCGCTCGGCCCCACGCCAGAACTCCTCCACTCCGCGACAACAACCGTTCGACTTGATGAACGGCGGAGAGACGATCGACACCATCGCCTTGACCGTGGGAAGATGGTCCAGGATGTGGCCATCCACCGACGTTTCCCCCGTCAGACCGGTGTAGCGGGCGATCTTCACCGCGTCGCCGGTGAGCTGCTGCAAACGGATCTCGAGGTTGCGATGGAATTGGGAAACCCAACCCTGCCGGCCTTCCAGAAGCGATTGATCGTCGATCGCCGCGTAGTTGATGAAAATATCGCTGTCCTTGAGCGCTTCCACGGACACCGGCTCTGAAGTTCCAGGAATGGCTCTGCTGTCAACAACCGTTGCCATGTCCGAACCGACCGGCACCGGAACTCCGGGCGCCGCGGCCGAACGCGCCGTCGCGAGTTCTCCCGCCGAGGCGCTCCGTTCCAACTCC
>CAMBEJ010000221.1 GCA_945865375.1 Akkermansia muciniphila
TGCTGTAGCTCAGGTTCAGCCACTGGGCCGCCCGGCTCAAATTGGCTTCGCGCAACTCAAGAAGCAGGTGGTAATGATTGTCCATGAGCACGAAACAATGGAGGCGCAGATGAAATCGAGGAACCAGTTCCGCCAGCAGTTCGCAAAAATGCCGACGGTGGCGTGCGTCGCGATAAATCGGCCGTCGTTCATTGCCGCGCGCGGTGACATGATACCAACCGCCCGCCCGCTCGATGCGCAGGGGTCTGGACACGAACACGACCGTGATGTGCCCAATTTCAAAATCAATTGTTAAATGTTAAGATGACCCTTGGACCCTTCCAGAAGTCGTCCTTGAAGATGGGTTCACGTCGATCCCCTCGGCTCATGACGTGATAAATGGCACCTGAGTATTCGGATGCGGAGCTTGCGGGCCCTGCTGCGAGGCTACGATGGGAAACCGCTTCGTCAAGTGGGAAAGTTCAAGAAGTTAGGAACTGACCCTTTGTCTGTCCATCAACGGCTTTGCATCTGTGACCTCAGTAAAGCAACCCTATTTAGCCGGATGCTCGAGCAACCTCCATTTCTCCCCTATCCTACCTTCCTCCTGGCCGCCAGAGGGCGGCCAGACGTAAAGGGTCGAGTGGGGCTTGGGTCCAGGTCGCTCAAGGAGCCTTCAATTTGGGAGGGGTAGGCAAAAATAGCTTGGCGGAGAATCCGCGGT
This sequence comes from Akkermansia muciniphila, assembly GCA_945865375.1. GTDB lineage: Bacteria > Verrucomicrobiota > Verrucomicrobiia > Limisphaerales > F1-80-MAGS106 > F1-80-MAGS106. The sequence continues at coordinate 704 of CAMBEJ010000221.1, forward strand.
CGTCCGCTCCTCCAGCGAAGATTGTGTAGTAGAAATACTTCTCGACCTTTTCGAACGGTGGCAGCATCGCGAAGTCGAACCACTCCTTCAGGTTTTCATCGAGATCCGTCTTCCCTGTCAAAGGGGCGTCGGCGAGAAGTTTATCAACAGACCCTCCACCCGCTTTGAACAGTTCGAACATCGATTTCATGGTTTCCACGTAGTTGTCGTAACCGAACATGCCAGCCCCAAAACCTCCCACGCGCTGCGCAGCCTCGCCAAGCCCAACGACGTCACGAAGTGGCTTGGATGTGGTCTCGGTGTTCCGCAGATACTCCTCAATCATCGCATTGTCAGCCGACATGGCGACATAGCTGCCGGACGCAGCAAAAAGAAACAAGCGCGGTGGCGAAGCCGGCTGATCGGGCAATGGAGCGAGAGGTAATGAGTAAATTTTACGTCCCTGAAACTCACGCTCCTTTAATCCCTCGCCGGGCATCGAGGGCATCAGGGCGGTGGCAGCTTTGATCGCCTGAACGAGTTGGTCGGGTTTCGGCGAACCCACGAGGAAAAGCGAAGGAGGTGAATCGAGTTCCGCGGGCGTATTCGCCCTCGGCGCCTGTTGGATTGAGATCAGGTCGTCTCCAAGATTCGCAATAAAACTCTTCTTGAAATCGAAATTAGGATCTTTGTCCTTCCCCAGAGCTCCCAGACTCATTTGCAGAACGCCGTTGAGCTGGGGGGAAAGTTGGGCAATCATGCTCTCCAAGCTGCTCCAAACTTTCTGGCCATCAAGCCGCCATCGCCGAAATTTTGTCACGTTGGAGGGAATAAAAGGCGGGGGCGAAGACTCCTTTGCCTCCAATGCCATGAGTTTAAGCAGGCCTTCCCGCCTCGTGCCCGGTGCTCCCAAAGAAAAAGTGATCAAGTTCCCCTCGGGAGTGTGCCCCATGCTGATCGCTAGCGTCTCGAGTCCCGATAATCCGGATGCCGTAAGCGCTTTGGCCGAGCTCGGTGCGAGTGAACCGGTCTGTGGCGATTGGATGCTACTCTCCGTCGCCATCCTGCTCAGGACATCGTACAGGAGAGCCATATTCCCCCACCCATAAGCCAAACTATCTCGTAGCACCGATCGTTGGCTGGTTTCAAATGCCGACTGTTCATTAAGCCCTGGCAAGGCACCCCCGGATTGCCGGACGAGGACCTTTTCCAGCACTTTCAACGAACTCCCCACCAACAATAAGGAATCCGACTGGCCGATGGAGATTTCAAAAGGTCTGGCCGGCTTTCCCCCCTCAGCGCCGGCTTGCTTGGCTTTGTCACGAACACCTCCGTCGGGCTTAATGAAAAGTGTCGTCACTTCCACGTCTCGAATTTTTTCCGATTTGAACTGCTTTCCTGTGTCGGTCCATTTCTTCCGCAATTCGGCAAGCCGCACTTTCAAATTCGTGGATTCCTGCTTTGCATCCAACAAGAACACCCATCCTGGAAAACTGTCCGGTTGGCCTTTCCATCCGTTCTGGATCACCGCGAACGTGATCTGTCCTTGCACCAAGGCGGTGTAGTCCCCAAGCCGGATCCCGAACTCCTTCTCCATGAACTCGGCAGCTTCAGTTTTAAATTTAGCCTCGAATTTCTGGCGGAATGGTTGCATCGCGACGTCATTCCAGAGCCGCAGAAGGGGAGCCGATTTAAAAGTCGTTGATGCTTTCGAATAATCAGGCACCGTCACCACCGCTAGGGTGTCGGCTGGAAGCAGTTTCTCAGGCGCAGGGACTTCCGCGCGGGTCATTAAAGAGGCGAAAACAATGAGCGCGACAAAGTGAGTCTTCTTGGATTTCATCATGGCAATCTCACCAAAGTGGACGGAGTTAAGTTGGAGCAATTCAGTTGGGAAGCAGGGATTCTGTTCTGGGCCGCCACCTATTTGCTTGCGGACTTTTCGGTTCGGCTGGGCGGTTCGAGATACCGAAAGGCATTGCTCGGGTTGTCGTTGTCGTAGGCGTAGGAATCGCGGTGGTTAAGGAAATACTTGACTCCCTCAACGGGGATGGCAAAGCCCAATCCCTCCCCAAAAATCATCTTCATATTCGTGACACCCACCACCTCACCCTTCAAATTGAACAGAGGGCCACCACTATTGCCCGGGTTGATCTGCGTGGTGGTTTGCAGATAGAGCTCGCCTTGTATCTGCCGGGTCTTGGTGCTCAGGATTCCCTCGGTCACGGTCCGCTCTAAACCCAGAGGACTGCCGATGGCGAACACCCGATCCCCAACGGCGAGCGGCTCGCTCTCGCCAAGCAAGACTTTGGAAAATTTCGGCGCGGCAGGGTCTTCAATCTTTAAAAGGGCCAAATCCACAAACTTGTTCATCGCCAGAATTCGAACCTGCTTGTAGCTCCTGCGATCCAATTGGCCGTTCTTTTGATGATACACTTCCACCGAAATCTGGGTTTCCCCCTCGATCACGTGGAAGTTTGTGATCAGAGAGCCGTCCTCGTTCAGCACAAACCCTGAGCCCAACCCCCCCGGGGTCCGCACCTGCACCACCCCCTCCCCCAACTGCGCGACCAACTCCCGCACCGACTTCTCCTGAAGGACGGTCGCCGCGCTGGAATAAACCTCCTTGCCCGTCGCCACACCGGTCGTTCCGAGTTTCGATTTGACCGGATCCTTTTCTTTCCTGGCCTTGGTCAGCTTCGAAAGGCCGAGTCCGCGCTCGATCTTGACGATCTGAGTTTTGGGGATGGTCAGAACCGTGTAACCCACATCCACGGCGACCATCTCCGGCTTTTCAGCCAGCACCTTGCCTGTAATCGAGGATTGCTGACGCAAGACAATCACGTCCTGCGCCGAAGCTCTCGAGGGTCCGAAACCGAGGAGGACGAACCCAAGGCAAATAATGGAACGTAAACTCATAAGACTCATGATAACCAACTCATGCCCATAAAACAAGGCGGTTGTCGCCAGAAGCTGCATCCTGCGCGCATCTCAGATTTTTCCGGATCTTCTTGTAATCGTAATCGTAATCGTAATCTACCCCTCTGTTTCAAGGGCCACACCCGAGGATTAGGATTTTTGGTAAGATTACGATTACGAAGAATGGAGGAGTTGAAGTTGCCCGTCCGGATCGCGATTTCAAGCGCTTTTGCTGAGGTACAAACGGCGCCTTCGCTTGCACTGGCGCTCATTGGCGTTCGTGGGCGTTCGTGGGCTTTCATTGGCGAGCGACCAGAAAACGGCCAACTCAGGTTCCTTGCGGCGCGGCATTGACCTGTTTGAAAACCAGCGGGAGCGAAGTCTCGTGCCGTCCATCCACCGCCAGATCGATCGAGTAGGCACCAAATCTCTCCAGCTTCAACTGCTGGATGTTCACGATAAAGTTGGCGACAACCGTGTCCTCGTCAGATCCAAACTTGACCCCGAGTTTTCCGTCCAAATTGGGCATGATCGAATGTCCATCCTCATCCACGACGGTGATCCGGATCCGATGTTCGCCGTCCTCAATCCGGCTGAATCGGAGGCGGATTGAGAGCGCGCACTGGGAATGCACAACCGGGGCTTGAGCCGCAAAAACTGAATCGAAAGCCCCTAAGATGTTTAGTTTTCCACCCGAAACGGTGGCCGCGTCGCACAAGGCAAAAATCTCCAGTTTCATGTCTGCCCACAGCATAACCCCTTCCTCTGCTCCTGTCACGAAGAGCCCACAGGAACACAGCAGTTCGTGCGCATCTCAGATTTTTCGTGCTCGCGTTTCCTACTCGTAATCGTCATCCCATGAACCGCCAATTCGTCCACGAAAAGCTGGAGTTTTACCCTTTGACAATGCCCGTGGATCCGCTTTTGAAAGTGCCGCCGCCCTGGATTTGATCGTGGCCAAAGGCCGATGTCTTGGGGAGGAAGTTCTGCCAGGAAAAGACCGCCTATGGAGCGTCGTTTCGATGCGGGTCGCCTTGATAAAGGCCAACTCCGATTACCGGTTGCACCACGGAAATCCGGGATAGGATTACGATTACGATTACGAGAAGATCCGGAAAAATCTGAGATGCGCGCCAGCTGCTGCAAAAGACATGGACGCCGCTTGCAGGCAGGGTTTCGTCCGGTAAAGTGAGCTATGTTCTTGACTGGGCTCGGCACATTCTGTCCCCCCAACCGTTTCACTCAAAATGAGTGCTGGTCGGCGCTGCAAGACGCGCCTCAGTTTTCCAAACTGACCGCGCGTTCCCGCGCCATTTTGCGGAAAGTCCTCCTCGGCCAGAGTGGCATCGAGAGCCGTCAGCGTCGCCAAGGGGCAATGCCAACTTCGTCGGCCACCTTTTCAGATAAACCCCAGCCAACAAACCAACCGAAGCGTCGCACTGATTCCAGCGCACCCGCTGGCTTTGCGCTTGTCCCAGCCTCGTAGCCGCCGACGTGAGTAGGCGGATTCTCCCTCGCTCTGGTCCGGAACTGTCCGCCTCCTCACCTCGGCGGCTACCTGGCTTCACTATTTCGGAGCGCCGGTTTCTCACCCGCCCGTTCCCCCGATTCGTAGCAGCCGAGTGAGGAGGCACTCTTGAAGGCAAAGGCGAAGGCTTCTGTCCTGGGTCGTTTCACGAGCGATGCGACTTACTTTGTCGCGATGGTTTTTGGCGGCAATGGATGGAGTTTGGTGACCTCGGCGAGCGCGATGAACCCTGGGTCTTTGTGGACAAGAATGGCGTTTAGCCGCTTCGCGGTCGCCGCCACGAATGCATCCGCGAACGAAACCTTGTGCGCCGCCTTCAACTTCGCCGCTTCACCGCACAATGCCCGATCCGATTGGTGCCACCGAACGGGCTTGTCTTCGACGAATTCGAGAAGTTCCATCGCCTTGTCCGCTCCAAATTTTTGCGTCGTGAGGTATTCCAATTCCGTGAGCCAGACGAAGGATGAATGGAGCATCGCAACGCCATCCATCGCCACCTCGAAATACGCCTCCACTTCATCTGCCCCCGGTTCATTTTGCAACCATGTGAGCCAATCGGAAGTATCGAGGAGAAGGGCGTTACCCACGAGCGCGCTCCTTCGCCCGGTCAACCAGCAAGGCTTCCAACAAACCGCCGCCGGCGAACAGGCCGCGCCCGCGCTGGATGGACTCTCTTCGCACCGCCGGTCGCTCGCTCGTCGTCGGTCATGCTGGACTGCTGCAACCCCAACAACACTTCGCGCCGACCCTGCGGCGGCAGTGCCTTGATCTCATCCAAAATGGCCTGGGCTTTCGTGCTCATGCTTTGAACTTCACCCGATCAGCATGAAAACGACAAGCGCCACACCCAATCTCGTTCCCCTTCTCGGAGAGGACAAAGGTGGAGTGCCTTCGAC
>CAMBEJ010000222.1 GCA_945865375.1 Akkermansia muciniphila
CAGGGCGGCGGCACTTTCCAAAGCGGAGCCACGGGCATTGTCAAAGGGTAAACCTCCAGCTTTTCGTGGTCGAATCGGCGGTTCATGGGATTACGATTACGATTACGATTACGAGTAGGAAACGCGAGCACGAAAAATCTGAGATGCGCGCAGATTTGTTGAGACACCTTGGGTCTGCTTGACTTTGCGGCGTGGTCTCCGCATGTTCGGTTTCCTGTCCGCCGGTTTTCCGGCGTTGATTTTCGGCACGACTATGAGCAACGCGCACAACCTATTTAACACGCTGGACGAATTCGATCTGGGAAATGGTCAAAGAGGCCGGTTTTACTCCCTTCCGGCCCTCGAGAAGGCCGGCGTGGGGCCGGTTTCAAAATTGCCGGTTTCAGTTCGAATCGTGCTCGAATCCGTGCTTCGAAATTGTGATGGGAAAAAAGTGCTCGAACAGAATGTGCGCGAGCTTGCGCACTGGCAGCCGACCTGTGACCGCACCGCGGAGATTCCGTTTGTCGTCGCCCGGATTGTGCTTCAGGATTTCACCGGAGTGCCTTTGCTGGTGGATCTTGCGGCAATGCGTTCGGCGGTCGAACGGCTGGGCAAGAACCCCAAAATCATCGAACCCCTTGTGCCCGTGGACTTGGTGGTGGACCACTCGGTGCAGGTGGATGTGAGCGGCACCCCGGATGCTTATGCCCGGAATTTGGAGATCGAGTTTCGGCGCAACCGCGAGCGCTACCAATTTTTGAAGTGGGGTATGCAGGCCTTTGAAACCTTCAAAGTGGTGCCCCCGGGCATCGGCATCGTGCATCAGGTGAATCTGGAATACCTTGCCAAGGGCGTTCTGGAGCAGGAGGGGGTTTATTATCCCGACACCTTGGTGGGGACTGATTCGCACACCACGATGATCAACGGGCTTGGGATCGTGGGTTGGGGGGTGGGAGGCATCGAAGCCGAGGCAGGGATGTTGGGACAGCCAGTCTATTTTCTGACACCGGACGTGGTGGGGGTTTATCTGACGGGTGCCTTGGTCGAAGGGGTGACCGCAACGGACCTCACACTCACGTTGACGCAGATGCTTCGGAAGTCGAAGGTGGTTGGGAAGTTCGTGGAGTTTTATGGGCCTGGAGCTGCGGCGCTGCCTGTGGTGGACCGCGCCATGATTGCGAACATGGCCCCAGAATACGGTGCGACGATGGGCTTTTTCCCCATCGACGCCGAGTGTGTTGCCTACTTGAGGGCGACGGGGCGGAGTGAATCGCAGTGTGTTGTGTATGAAAACTACTACCGCGCGCAGGGTCTCTGGGGCATTCCTGAGAAAGGCCAGATCACTTACTCGCAGAATCTAGAGCTGGATCTGTCCCGTGTGGTTCCCAGCGTTGCGGGTCCCAAACGCCCGCAAGATCGGATCGAATTGACCCGGATGAAGGATGAGTTTGTCGCCGCATTCGCCAAGCCGGTTGCCGAGAACGGTTTTGGAAAACAGCCTTCTGAATTCAACGCCGTGAATGCGGAGATCCCCTTGGGTGGGGGCCGGTCGGTTCAGGTGGGACATGGGTCCGTTTTGATCGCGGCGATCACGAGTTGCACGAACACATCCAATCCAAGCGTGATGCTGGCGGCGGGGTTGCTGGCAAGGAAAGCGGTGGGCCTGGGTCTGAGCGTGAACCCTGCCGTCAAGGCGTCCCTGGCGCCGGGTTCGCGTGTCGTGAGCGATTACCTCACCAAAACGGGGCTCCAACCCTTCCTCGATCAATTGGGTTTTAATCTGGTCGGCTACGGTTGCACCACATGCATCGGCAACTCAGGCCCGCTCAGGCCCGAGATCGAGGAAGCAGTGGTGAAGAACGATCTGGTTGCGGCGAGCGTCCTGTCTGGGAACAGAAACTTTGAAGCCCGCGTTCACCAGAACATCAAGGCGAACTTTTTGATGTCGCCGCCGCTGGTGGTGGCCTTCGCCTTGGCTGGAAGGGTGGATATCGATCTCTCCACGGAACCGATTGGGCTAGGCAAGAATGGACCCGTATTTTTGAGAGACCTCTGGCCCACGCTTGCCGAGGTGCGCGACGCCATGCAGTCATCTTTACGACCCGAGGTGTTTCAAACACTTTACGCAGATTTTGCGAGCCAGAATCCGAAATGGAACGAAATTCCATCGAGCACGGGCAATGTTTACGAATGGGACGCGCAGTCAACGTATATCCAGGAACCGCCGTTCTTCGTGAACTTCAGCCTGCAACCCGGCACGATTCGTGAAGTTCACGGAGCGCGTGCGCTGGGCATTTTCGGGGATTCCGTGACGACCGACCACATTTCGCCCGCCGGGGCCATAAAGAGATCGTCTCCAGCGGGACGTTATCTGTTGGAGAACGGGGTGGCGTTCGAGGACTTTAACAGTTATGGATCACGTCGTGGCAACGACCGGGTGATGACCCGCGGCACGTTCGCGAATGTGCGCATCAAGAACCAGATGCTCGGCGGTGAAGAAGGGGGGAACACCCTGCTCCAACCCTCGGGGGAGAAGGTGTCCATTTATGACGCCGCAATGACCTACCGCCAAACCGGGATACCGTTGATCATTTTTGCGGGTCAGGAATATGGCACTGGGAGTTCGCGTGATTGGGCCGCCAAGGGCGCCAGCCTGCTCGGAGTGAAAGTGGTGGTGGCCCAGAGTTTTGAGCGGATCCATCGCTCCAACCTCGTTGGGATGGGCGTGCTGCCGCTGCAATTCAAAGAAGGCACAAATGCCCAGACTCTCGGGCTGAATGGCACCGAAACTTACGACGTTTTGGGCCTGTCACCGAACCTGAAACCACAGCAGGATTTGACCCTTCGGATTGTTAAACACGACGGTTCCGTGCTCGAACTGGGGGTTCGATGCCGCATCGATACGCCGATCGAAATCGAGTACTATCAACACGGAGGAATTCTTCCGTTTGTGCTGCGCCAACTTGTGGCGAGGGCGTGAGGGTGGCTTGCGTTCGGACGTGAATCGAGGCCATGAACCTCGTAGCCGCCGACGTCAGGAGGCGGATGCTGTCGCCAACTGCCCGCTCCGCCTCCTGACGTCGGCGGCTACGGGTCGGCGGCTACGGGCCGGAGGTTCATGGAGAGGAAACACCTCCAAATTTTAGACGTGAATCGAGGCTTTCGGGTTTTGAGCTGCGATCCCATTTCAGAATGACACACTCTCATAAAGTCTTAATCACGGGCGCTTCCGGGCGTATTGGACGCTCGGCGGCACGGACGTTCCATCGCCAGGGCTGGTTAGTGACCGGCTATGATCGCATTCCCGGGAATGTGGGAGAGTCGGTCGTGGGGGATCTCACCAATCTGGACCTTCTCCAAAAGGCGGCGCGGGGTGCGCGAGCGGTGATCCACCTTGCGGCGACGCCCGACGATGACGATTTCGTCACACAATTGCTGCCCAACAACATTCTGGGGCTCCACAATATTTTGGAAGCCTCTCGAATTGCGAGCGTCGAACGAGTTGTGCTGGGCAGCTCCGGGCAGGTCAACTGGTGGCAGCAGATCGAGGGGCCGTGGCCCGTCCGCACGGAAGACCCGATCAGCCCGCGGCATTGGTATGCGGTGACGAAGGTCGCCATGGAAGCAGCAGGGATGGCCTATGCCAAACAATTCGGCATGACGGTGATCGCCGTGCGATTTGGCTGGTGCCCGCGCACGCGGGAGCAGGTCGCGGAACTCGAGACGAGCATCCACGGGACCAATGTGTATCTCAGCCCTCGGGACGCGGGTGATTTCTTGGTGAAAGCGGCTTCAGAAACGGTTCCCAAGGGTTACCACTTGATTTTCGCCAGCAGCAATCCAGTGGGGCACCCTAATCTTGACATGACACCCGCGAAGCGTTTGCTAGGCTGGTGGCCGACCGACACCTGGCCGACCGGCGCTCTTGACGATGTGAGCCCGTGATGGGGTCGGGCTTGTTCAAAGTGAATTGGATTTTAAGTCTCAAATCTCGATGAATTATCTCTCAGAATTTGAACCACAGAGGCACAGAGGCACTGAGGCACTGAGACACAGAGGGGAATAAACATTGAAACCGGACTTCTTTCCACCCACTTTTCCTCCTCGGTATTACAATACGTCAGAATCCTTGCGGGCCGCGAGGATTTTTCCGTAAGCGTCGGCGCGCGGCCATCCTGGCCGCAGCAGCTTCGATTCTGCAAACGCGTCGGATTTTCTTAAGGCAGCGTCAGTGTTCGAGGCTGCTGCGGCCAGGATGGCCGCGCGCCGATGGGGTTGCGGCTCCGCTACGCTGTATCTCTGTGGTTGAATTTCAAATCTATTTGGCTGGAATCAGGATTTTTTCAGATGAAAACAGAACCTTTGGCTTCCAAGGTCCTTGGGCTTGCCGCGCGGGTGGTTGAAGGGAGTTCCAAGGAGCATCCCGCCGACGCCGTTTTGCGAACTGTTTTGAAGACCACACGAGGGTTTTCGCGGGAGGAAAGCCGCGAGGTGGCGCGGGCTGTTTTCTCCTATTTTCGGTGGTTTGGATGGATTGACAAAGGCAGGCCCTCCTCGGCTGGCTTGAAGCATGCCTTCGAATTGGATCAGGCATTTCGCGAGCGGCCTGGGACCTTCTCAGACGAAAAGCTGCTGGCGCGGGCGGTGCCGTCATGGATCAAGGAGACGATGCCGGTGACAGGGGAGTGGGTTCGAGGGTTGCAGAGCGAGCCGTCCTTGTGGTTGCGAGCCCGGGTCGGCAAGAGCCAGGATGTGATGGAGAGACTGCAAGGTCCTTCGACTGTTCATCGGAGCCTTGAATCTGGGGCGGGCACGGCCCGTCCCCGGGGGCCAAGTGGGGACGAGTCGTCCCCACCCCGGTTCGTGGGAAGTTTTGGGGCATGCCAGGCGGTGGGTGAGATCCTTCCAGGGACCTTGAAAGAGGGGGCGATCCGCTACTCAGGACTTGGAGATTTGTTTCAGACCTCCGCTTTTCATGAGGGGCTGTTCGAGCTGCAGGACTTGTCGTCGCAGGTTGTGGGATGGGTTTGCGATCCCAAGCCGGGTGAGACTTGGTGGGACGCGTGTGCGGGGGAAGGGGGCAAGACGTTGCACCTGTCTGATTTGATGGAGAACAAAGGCTTGATTTGGGCAAGCGACCGAGCGAAGTGGAGGCTCGATATTCTGAAAAAACGCGCTGCAAGATCGCGGTGCTTTAATTACCGGAGCGCCCTTTGGGATGGGGGTGAAAAACTTCCAACAAAGACAAAATTCGATGGAGTTCTGATGGATGCGCCATGCTCGGGAGTCGGGACGTGGCAGCGGAATCCGCATGGGCGATGGACACTGCAACCGGAGGATGTCGTGGAACTGGCGGCGTTGCAACAGCGGCTGCTGGGCAACGCATCTCATGCTGTTAAAGAGGGCGGACGCTTGATTTATTCGGTCTGCACGCTCACGACCGCCGAGTGCGACGATGTCTGCGGCGCGTTCGCGGCCTCGCATCCGGAGTTCGAGCCCGAACCGTTCCCAGTGTTTGGGGCTGCCGGGGAGGCATCAAAGTTATGGTTGAAGCCGCCTGGTTTTCCTGGCAACGGCATGTTCATTGCCTGCTGGCGGAAAAGGAAATGAGCGTCAAACGGGGTCACATCTCGACATTCAACAATTGGCAGACTTGTTTGAGCCGGTGTTGTTCGACTTGCTTTTCCGCAGTCGCCTTTCAAACCGTCTGACGGCAATCGGTAACGTGCTGTGGCCCGTCATCCCCGCGGCACCCGTCAGCTCCCGCAGTTTCAAGCCGCATGTCCACCGTTCCGGGTCCAAACGATGCCGTCGCAACCGCGTGACTCGTCCTTTCTAAGATCAAGGGGTCACATCTCACAATTGAACAATTGACAGATGACGGGAGTGGGATAAGCCTGACGGTTATGGCCCGACCGTTGCGGATCGAGAAATTGGGGGGATGGTATCACGTTACTGCCCGCGGTAACGAGCGCAAGGCCATCTTCCGTGACGACGCGGATCGGCGGCATTTCCTGGAGATCGTGGC
>CAMBEJ010000223.1 GCA_945865375.1 Akkermansia muciniphila
TCTGTTCGGGAAGCAATCGGTGAAAGCTGGTCCAGAATCGCTCAACCTAAAAACTGCGATTGAAATGGCCACAAAAGAGCACAAAGATCTCAAAGAGAAGGGCTTCAGGGGTCAAGGTCAACGAAGAGTTGCTCACCCAGCGAGTGAATGATGAAGCCAAGAGATTCGTTTCAGAACTCATTCTCTCTGCGTTCTTTGCGTTCTTTCGTGGCTAAATCAACTGCCGGATTTAGGATCAACGGCCCGGTAGCGATATCTCATCTCATCGCAAGCGCGGTGGCGGCGTTTCGAACAAAGCGGTTTCCGTATCCACAAACCGGCCGGCCTCGGCGTCTTTCATGGCTTCCTTGAATTCGTCTGGAATCCAAGAGTCGTCGTTTTCGACCACAAACTTGGTCACTTGCGCACGTTCCGCAGGAGGCAATGCCTTGAATTCTTCGATGATGTCTTGCGCACTCATAGCCGCAACTATCCACAGGACTTCAAGTCTGACAAGTTGCTATTTGCGCGACGCGGAATTCCAAAGTGCCTTGCAAGCTTTCTCTGATCCTGAAAAGCGGAGAAGCGAGAAACGGGTCAGTCAATATGAATCCTAAAAACCGCGATTGAGTGGACAACGGCTACGAGCGCGAATTCACCTATGTTGGCAGAAGGCGCCTCCTGCCTTCCTGAGAACGACTCAGGGACGAACGCTTTTTGAGCCGAATCATCCCCATGTTAAACAGCCTCGGAGCAGGGCTGATTCAAGAATACTTCGGGGCGGGGACGGCTCGTCCCCGGTTCGAGAGCCTAGCGGAGAGGACCTAGGGACGAGCCGTCCCCACCCCGCTGCTTAGGGCATGTGTCCGCTCAGCAGTTTTGTCATCTACCCACTTTTCATGAACTTAACCGTCAGACCTCTGGCTTGCAGCCGGATTTGGTTCGAAGATCCCTCGGTCGCGCACCCGAGCCGAGAGGAAGAGGCACTCCCACGAAAAACATGTCGAACGAGTTCTTGAAGGACACCAGGGCACTCTACTTGCTCGGCCAGCAACCCCATCACAATCTTGTGATCAATGTTGGGAAAAAACTTGGACACATCGCATTTGAGCACATATCGGTGACGGTTCACGAGCTGACGAGAGCACTCCCTGGCCGCCGTGGTTCCCTTCCCTATCTGGCAGGAAAAGCTGCGGGCAATGAATCCTTCCAAACAATCCTCGCCTACCTCTGCTCGTCCACCCGTCCACACTCTCGTTGTCGAACTCCTCGGTTGGACCCTTGACCGGACCACGGACTTCCCGAAGTCCCATCGATTTACGTTTGGTCAGAGGCTGGATTCCATGATGCTGGACGGCGTCATGCTTGTCACTCGTTGCGTTTTCGAGCCCGCCTCCGAAAAGCCCGGAATCTTGGATGAGCTCAACCTTCAATGGGAACAGCTCCGGGTGCTCTGGCGGCTCGTGAGAGACCGGGGATGGATCAGCGTGCAACAGCATCTTTTCGTCGCCCAAAAGATCGATGAAATCGGCAGGATGACCGGAGCGTGGAAACGCTCGCTGCCAAGACGAACCAGCCAACCTCCAGCGACAACCCTTGAGGATTAGATAAACTTCGGTGACAACGCCCCTGCGCACAGGAAGCTTGATAAAGCAGTTGAGAAACCGCTAATCCCCGCTAATCATCAATAATCCAACAAGATGTGAAAGAAACGTTTCAGGCAACGCTTCACCGTTTGGATGCGGTGTTCAATCGCCGTAACCTCCTCACCATGAGTGTCGATTAGCGAAGATTAGTGGTTCAAACTCCGTTTTTGGATGAAAAGCCGCCGTGGCGTCGGACCCCAACTCCAGCTCGTCTCCGTCTTCCGACCCAACCTCCAGGCCGTTGCGGCGCATGAACCCCCGCCAGGCGGCGACATCATGACGACCGTCCGGAGCCGGTTTGGGGACGTCCGGGAGTTTCTTCCATCGCGTGATCGACCGCCGGGCACACCCGAGGATCGCCGCCAGCTCGGTCAGATTTGCGGCCCACTTGCCCTGACTCAGCACATCGGACTCGAAGCGGATTGCCATTCGTTGAAATCCCGGAGGGGAAGTTGAGGACGCGGTGGAACGCGTCCTTACCGGTGAAGCGGGTGCGGATCCGACCACTCGGTTGTCAGCAGGGTGTCAGCAACGGTGGATTTGGGAGTCCGGGCTTCTTTCGGCTTTCGGATTTTCCTCAATCCTCCATGCCGCTCGATAGGGCGAATGGTCAAAAAAAGGCTATTTTTAGCCACTTCCCCGGTTGGCGGAGCGCTAAACAATTGCTAGGAATTTGCTTTCATTGAACGCTAATGGGCGACTTTTTGAAAAAAGGGCTGGCGAAAACCGCCAGCCCATGATCAAGCCTATGAGCATGATCCGCCCAGCCTGGACGATGACCACCAAGGCCGGACGAACGGAGTTCACTTCTTTAGCCGATAGTAGGCTTCCGTACCGACACTAGTGTTTACCTGGTATCCACTCGCGGCGCCGGACACCGGTGCGAAGGTGCCATTCAGTTTGTTTGCCTTCTCCAGCACGGCGGCCGGATCGGTCCACGTCAGCGTGATGGTGCTGCCTGAAGCCTGCCAGTTCACCTTTAGTTCCACCCCACCCCCGCTCCCGAAAACCAAAGAGCCCCAGTTTTTCGTGTGGAACAGGGCGAGCATGTCATTACCGCAGGGCACATCCGTGCTTTGAGCCCAGGTCGCCCAGGAAATGTTGCCACCGCCCTTCCCGACGTCCTCATCCGTGTCGACATCCCGCCAGAAGAGCTCAAAGCCCATCGAGTGATCAGGCGTGAACCCATCGAATTTGCCGAACGGAATGCGCATCTCAACCACATAGCCGGTATAGGTGGTTCCAGGGTTGGCGATGATTTCCGGACTCTTGGCGCCAGCCGCTCGGAGATCCTTGTAGACCTTCGCAGCAATGTCCTTCCCGCCGTCGGCGGCGTTTCCCGCGTCCAACGCGTCACGATAGAGGCCGCCTGGTCCACCTTTTTCCGCTGGAGCCACCCCGACAAAATACGGGTTGCCTGCCCGTTCGATGGTCTGACGGGCTCCATAGACATCCGCCGCCGAACCGGCCGGTTTGAACGTGCTGTTCAAGGCCACGGTCAACTGGAAATCATCGAGGTTCGGTGTCTCTGAATCAAAGTTGGGAAACAATAGACCGGATGCGCAATCAGTGCTGTCCCCTCGGGCATCGATGAAAAACTCGAACCCATCATTGAAGAAACCGGTACTGCCGTACGTCGTTGTGTCACGTTCATCGCGATAGACATCGTCTATTTGTACTGCCAGCAAGTAGAGGAACTTCGAGTCGTAGGCAAAGTAGACGGACGAGCCGAAATCCGACGTTCCGTCTTGGAAGGCCTTCGTCGTGGTTCCGTTGAACAGACCGACCCGGTCCCTCTCAAAGACGATGTGGTCTCCCTCCGCCGTGGTCGAAGCCGAGTTCTGGCTTTCCGGGAACAACGGCTGCCGGGCCAGCTTGGTAAAGCTTGCGAGCGGCCAGTCGGAAAGATTCGCATCGACGACGATCGGTGTTGTGATTTTCAACGGCGCGATCTTGCCCTTCGGCCCACCTCCCGAGTGTGGCAGAGTCAGCGGATTGTCCTTGGCAAAGACGAGTTCGCCCCAGTTGGCCGTGTGGAACAAGGCGGTCTTCGGATCGCTGCAGGGCACATCGGTGCTCTGAGCCCAGGTCGCCCAACTGATATCGCCGCCGCCTGCCCCCGCGTCCTTTCCCTCAGGGTCAGCCGCAATGGCATCCACATCCCGCCAGAAGAGCTCGAAACCCATGTTGTGGTCGGGAGTGAATCCTTCAAAATGGCCGAACGGGATGCGCATCTCAATGGAGTAGCCCGGATAGGTGGTGCCGGGATTGGCCAGAATTTGCGGATTACGCGCTCCCGCCGCGCGGAGGTCAGCATACTTCCTGGCCGCAATGTCCCGCGCGCCCAGCTTGTTGAAAACCGTCAGCACGTCGCGGAAGGTCCCGCTGCAACCCTTCTCCGCGCCTACGAAGTCCGCGTTGCCACCTCGCTCGATCGACTGATGAGCCCCCAGTTCGCCCGCCGCCGCGTTCTGTGGCAGAAAACTGGCATTCAACGCAACAGTCAGCTGGAAATCATCTGTGTTGGGTGATTGCGTGTCGAAGCTGGGGAACGCAACATCGGAGGCGCAGTCCGTACTGTCCCCCTTGGCGTCGATGAAAAACTCGAAGCCATCGTTGAAGAAGCCCGACGATCCAGCCGGTGTCGTGCCGTCGCTGCACATGCTGGTGTCACGATCGTCCCGTAACTTGTCATCAATGCAGACCGCGAGCATGTATAGAAATCCCGAATCGTAGGCGAAGTAGATCGTGGATCCAAAGTCCGTCGGCCCTGCCTGCCAGGCTTCCTCCGTGGTGCCGTTGAAGCGGCCGATGCGCGTGCGATCGAACACAATGTGGTCCCCCTGTGCCGTCGTCGAAGCCGAGTTCTGTCCCTCCGGGAATAGCGGTTGTTGCGCGATCGTCGTGAATTTGTTTAATGGCCAGTCGGATATATCGCCGTCAACCTTTATACTGGTGCCTCCCAAGGGACGGACCAAAATTTTGCCCTTGGGACCAGCCCAAGCCGAATGAATCATGAGGCTCGACATCGCTCCGAGCAGGGTCGCGATGGCGGCCAATCGGAATGATCGCCCGATAGATTGGATTTTTTTCTGTTTCATGCTGAGTGTATACGGTTGTGGTTGAGAAGAAAACCCACCTCTTTGGATGCGACTTGGCGACCAAACCGCGATCCTCTTCAGGGGGTTTAATTCCGATTCACTTGCTGAGGGTGAAATGTAATGCTTGGCACTTGGCAATGCAAACTAATAAGAATTTGCTTTTCCAAGCTTGGATGAAGGTAGGTGGTTCCACGACTTCAGGTCAAGGGAATCCATTCCAAAGTCCATTCAAACTGAAGGTTCCTCCCTTGCAGGGTCGCAGCGAGGCTCAAGGGAGGAACCTTCACCGTGGATTGCTCGGGGAGGGTTCCAAAAGTGGATTCGGACCGGAATTCCCACCTTTTGAAGACAAAGGGGAGCGTTCCGAGTTGTCCGCACCGTTTTGTCGATGCTGCTGCGGGCACCCCGATTCTGATCACTACCATCCGGGTATGAATTGATAACTTCTCAAGGGGAACCAAGGGTTTCGGGTCTCCCGTAAGTGTCCCGGGGTGTGTTCGACTTGAAATGGGAATGTGGTTTTTTTGGTGCTTTTGTCCTACGCAGCATTCGTGCCATTATTCGGAAACGTTTTCCGACAAATACGCTTTCTCACAACTTATTGAATTCATTCACTTCGAGCAATTCCAACGGTATGTCCGCCGCTACGAGGGAAACTATAAGATAAAATCATTCTCCTGCTGGGACCAATTCCTCTGTATGGCCTTTGGCCAATTGACTTATAGAGATAGCCTTGGCGAGATAAAAACCTGTTTGCGCTCCCGCCAGGATCAACTCTATCATTTGGGAATACGGGGCCGCGTTTCTCACAGTACCATGGCTGACGCCAATCAGAACCGGGACTGGCGTATTTATCATGACCTGGCCCAGTCTCTGATCAAACGTGCGCGCCAGGTCTACAGCAAAGAGGACATCAGGATGGATCTGGACCAGACGGTGTACGCTCTGGATTCAACCACGATTGACCATTGCCTCAAGCTTTTTCCCTGGGCACGTTTTCGACGTTCCAAGGCCGCCGTCAAATTGCACACTCTCTCCTGGATCTGCGGGGTTCCATTCCTCTGTTTATCTCGATTTCCGATGGACAAATAGCCGATGTGCGCGTGTTGGATGAGCTGGTTCCCGAGGCCGGAGCCTTTTACATCATGGACCGTGGCTATGCAGATGTTCGCCGCCTATACCGCATGGCTCTCCCCTCCGCTTTCTATGTCACACGTTCGAAAAGACGTCTTCAA
>CAMBEJ010000224.1 GCA_945865375.1 Akkermansia muciniphila
ACAGTTCCTTTCGGCATCCCGCTTGTGGTTCGGCTTCGCAGCCTCATCCCGGACACCGCGTTTCGGTCGTGAACCGTCTAATTCGACCGGTGGGACTTTCACCCACGAGGTAACCAACTTCACTGGCGCACCCACGGATAACACGGATAACACGGATGAGGAAAGGGAGCTGAGATGGGTACTTTATCCGTGCTATCCGTGTTATCCGTGGTTAACTCTTCCCATTCTGCGGTAGGTATTGTCCTCCGAACGACACCTCCCGGAAACCGTGAGTTGCACCCCCTCCGGACAGGACCCGAATTGCGTACTTGCGGTTATCCAAGGCCTTGGTGTATCTCTATCTACATGGGCTCGATCTTGGGACAAGATTGTCATCGGTTTTAGTTCCCGTGCGATTTCATCGCAACGCTGTCGCGAGTTTCGAGCTCGCTGTGCGGATTAGTTGTCAGTCCTTGCAGATAAGATTGCCGACGTGGCGGAATTGGCAGACGCGCTAGACTCAAAATCTGGTACTCGTGAGAGTGTGTGGGTTCGACCCCCTCCGTCGGCACCATCTTATCAAGGAGTTCAAAATTTTCGTGGGAAAAAATCTACGAACCTTTCGATTGAAGCCGTAACTCCAGATCTCTTGGTGCTATAAATGCAAACATTCGGCCTGCCTTTCGTTGTTCGAGCAGTTTCACCTTCGCAAGTCCTAGCAAATCTGCCCGCGCTGTTGCGTAGGTCACGGCTTGGCGTGCTTGATGTCCAGCGATGTTGTAAACAAAACCGGGGTGTCGCGATGCATGGGAAATGACAGCCTGCTGGCGGTGGTTCAGCTCCGGGTGTTTTTGCAGCGCATCCAGGCAGGCTCGGGTTTCAGAAGATTTGCGGCCCACATAGGCATGGAGCTCGATTAGCGAACGTCGAATAATGTCGGCTTGATGAATGATAAAATATGTGAGGTCATTCTCATCCGTTTCGGTGTGCAAGAAGGCTGTTCCATATTGCACAGGAGCTTTTCGCAGGAATTGGGAAATGGAGATGAACTCAAACAACCAGTAACCCGAGTGAAGCATTTGCCAATAGAACAAAGCTCGAGATGTCCGTCCATTGCCATCCACAAACGGATGATCATAGGCGAGCCAGAAATGTAGGATGATGCCCCGGATCACAGGGTGAATAAAAGAGCCAGGTGTTTTCCCGTTCGCAAAATCACACATGGCCTGCAGGCGCATGGGGAGTTCTGTAGCCGGTGGTGGGGTGTGAAACACCGTTCCGTCGATTGGATCGGAGATGTTGATATTTTCGTCCGCTCGCCGAAATCGTCCCGCCCCGTCGTTGATGTCGAGGGCGTCATGAGAGATCTCTCGATGGACTTGAAGCACCATGTCTGGTGTGAGGGGACTCTCCTTCAACTCAATGATCCGGCGCATCGTCACGTAATTATTGACGATCATCCGTTCGCTGCGATCCCGCGGCTTTCGCCCTTCGGCGAGCATCTTCTTCGCAACTTCGCGGGTGGTCGCAGCCCCTTCGAGTTGGCTCGAAGTGATGGCTTCCTCCATGAGCGAACGAACCACATAGCGATCGCGCTGTTCGGCGTTCGTTACCTGCTCAGGGATTTCGACAAATGTTCCGCTACCCCGGTCAATCTGATGGAGGAGGTCGGTCACCAAGTCAGGCACAGTGAACTGAAACCCTTGCCCCCGGATGTCTTGCAGCGGGATTCTTCGGCAGCCGGATTGTCGGCGCATCTTCAATCCCAACCACCAATCCTCGCCCGTCAAACTTTCGGGTGGTGTCCGAAAACGCAATTCATCCCAATGCAGATAACGTCCATTGAAAGTTGAATCTCCAACCGCTTGCAAGATCGCAACCAGATGATCCGGCTTCTTCAGGCTGCTCATCAACTGACCAAACGTGGGCGGCGTTTGCGGCATTCGCATAGCCAATTATTAACGAACTATCAATGTGAGTTCAATTAATAATTCCCTGATTGTTGGAAGAACAAGCCATTGGAATACTGCCTATCGTGTGCCTTCGGGGCCATCCCACCAATTAAAAGTAGGTTCCTTTTGGTTGGAAGGATTTCACAGTGAAAAAAACCCTGGGGCGACAGACAGATTATCTGAGTCTTTCGGTTAAACAATCCCTCTCTCATAACTTGTCTGTCCCCGTCGCCGTTTTCTTTCTCCCGGGTTGGGGTTGAAGCCCAAAACGCTCGTGCTGCTGGGCTAGAAAGGCGTCGATCGGATTCTTCACCCAAGCCGCGTTCGACACGACAGGCACGGAGGGACGCGTTCGAGGCCGAAAAGACCAGTGCTCTTTGGGATCGGCCTCGGGCTTTTCATCGCTCGGAGCCGGAGCGCCCAAGGCGATCCAGCGGCGCAACAGGGTCGCTTGCTCCCCAGACAACGGTTCGCCCTCTTACTCGGGTGGCATGCGCTCATCGAGGTTGGTGGAAGTAACGCGCTGAATAAGCAGGCTGTGGCTTGGGTCTCCGGGGAGAATCGCGGCGCCGGATTTTCCGCCTTTGAGCATGGACTCAACGGTGTCCAACCGCAGACTGGCCTTCTGCTTGAGCGCCCCGTGACACACATAACATCGAGATTGTAGCAGCGGCTTGATATCCTTCGAATAATCAACCTGACCATGCGCGACCCAGCACCACATCAATGTGGCGACGAATTGGATTGAGGCCGGACGCAAAGGGTTCATGAGATCACGGATCGGTAACGGCCTTGTAACACGCGGTGTCCGAAGCTCGGTTGTCATCCTCAGCTTTGCCGGACGAACCATCCTTGAGGCCAAAATGCTTCGCCCTCAAGCGCGCGGCTTTTCGATATTCCGCATGCCCGTCGGCAAACGTGAGATTCCCTCCGCGGTTATGAACGTCCGAATACCAATCGACACCCGGCTTGAGGTTGACGTGCCAGTAGGTGTATTGACCCGAGCAGGCGCCAAGATCGGCGCCCCAAGCGGGTCGAAGAGCGGTGAAGCTCACAAGGCGAATGGTTTCCTGGACAATCGCGACCTCACTCGGTTCGGGGATGGCCGTCAAGGGCTTCTCCATGACAATCGCGTTGGGCAGGTAACTGGTGGCACTTAATACCGTCGCGTCACTGGCATCATTAGGTTTCTTGGCCGCGGGGCAGGAATAGATTTTCGAGCTCGGCGTGTTCGAGCCTACACCCTGGAGATATGGCGCGATGACATAGAGACAGCTGGGCTGCCATCCGCCGGCTTTGGGATTCATAAAATCCCCGATCTGCGAGGCTTTCGGGGGCATGCGTTGAAAGTCAGTTTCGTACAGCACAAGGGCGAGCCCCACCTGCCGCAGGTTGTTCAAACACTGCGTCTGGCGGGCCCGCGATTTCGCCTTCGCCAAAGCCGGCAGAATCAGGGATGCGAGAATGGCGATGATTGCAATTACCACAAGCAGTTCGATCAAGGTGAACCCACCGCGGCCGTTAAATTGGATGCTGGCCACTTTCATGCGATCGGCTCGCATGCGGAACTGTTTGTTGAAAGAAGGCGTTTGCCTTATGGCCGCAGGGTGCTTCCGTAAGAAGTGGATTCGGTCTGTTCTCATTTTGGGACTATCCGCGCGTCCATTTCCCCTGTCCATCCACATTTTTGGCCGGAATTGCTTCAGGGCGCATCCCGAAGTTGTTGGTGCGTTGCGGCGCCCGGTGGGGGCACCGGGCCCACAGATTCCACCCCTTCCGTTGCAGGCCCCGTGCCCTGACGCGGCGAGGTTACCCAGCAACGAACAACTTCGGGATGCGCCCCTTGCTTAACCACCCAGAATCGTGGTGGATCAGCAACGCACGCCGAGTCCGGCCGGCTGTTCTTCTAGTCTTGCCACGACCAAGAGAGAAAGACGGTGGCTCGCTTGAAGAACTCCTGGCGCTCCTAACTGATGTTTTTGGTCAGGTTGAATTCACCGCTTGCGGGCGGATCGCTCGCGGTGATCGATGACAGCAAGCCTGTCCGGAATCAAACGAGGAAAACACAGTTGGATTCGACCGGTAAAGGGAGCCTCAGTCCAATCAAGGAGCATTATTTCCTAGCGACAGTCGTGACCTCCGACCACCATTTCGCATCATTCAAAGAATCACCCGCCGGGACATTCAGTCCGGTATTGCTGCCTCTGCCGAACGTCTTGATCTTGCTCCCCTTCCATTGATGAAGCTCGGAATGACCGTCGGCAAAGGAAAGCCCAGCCGCGCCATTGTGATACGCCGCCGGAAAGTCGATGATATTTCCGGACGTGGCAGTCGGCAGCACAATCTGAACGGCGCAGGCCGCATCGTTGATGCTGTCTGGGTGCTCGTCGATCATTACCCAAGTCTTGGTTGGGATCTGAATGTGATCCAGACGCCCGTAGGTCATGTACTGGGACGCGGGCAACCATCCGCCGTAATCGAACACCTGGCTCATCGACTGACTGCGAACACGGGGAACTTTTTTGCCAGCCTCAACCCTGGTGGTGCGATCCGCAGGGCATTTCCACACTTCGCGACTGTGGCCCATATAGACCATCAGCGGGCTTTTGTCGACCGTGTTGGTTGGATTGTCGCTTGCGCTGCCGGCCACGAGGAGTACGCGTTTGGCGTTTTCCGGTGCCGTTGCGTCGTCGAGGGATTTGACGAGCAAACCATCGAAATCCTCCGCGTAAAGCCGCCAAGCCAGCATCATTTGCTTGCCGTTATTCATGCATTTGATGCCTTGTGACTTGCTTTTGGCCTTGGCTAATGAGGGCAAAAGCATTCCAGCCAAAATGGCGATGATGGCGATGACAACGAGCAGTTCAATCAACGTAAAACCGCGCTTCGCACCGCGAGATGAGTGGTCGATCCAATTGGTTTGGGCAGTCATGCTTTTCATATTGAATTATTCAAAAGAACCGGATTGTGAAGCGCCCTCACGTACTAATCGTTGGTAGGGCGAAACAGATCGGCGTCTTCTCAAGAGCTAGTTTGTGTTCCACCAGTCCCTACTACATCGCTTGCCGTAAGACCAGAAAAAAAGAAATTCACGTCTGGTTTGGCAGGGCTGTTTCAAGAAAACGGCGAACACCCAGCCGGACGGGCGCGGATTTCAATCCGCAGAATCGATGCGTCGGACAAGCCGGACTACCCCAGGAGGTCATGCACGACATTTCCAGTGCCAACAAATTGTCTGTCCCTGGGAATACACCTGGGAATTCTGGGAATTGCCTGTGAGCTGGGAATACACCTGGGAATTGCCTGCTGGGAATTGCGACATTTCCAGTGCCAACAAATTGTCTGTCCCTGGGAATTGGTCCCTTGTAGTGCCAACAAATTGTCTGTCCCTGGGAATTACAAATTGTCTGTCCCTGGGAATTGCCTGTGAGCTCCTTTTTGGGCGGCTTGGTGAAGGCTGCGGAGCAGTTGACCTCCCGGGATCGATGGCATCGAAGTTTAAGCAAAATATTTGAGAAACAACTGGGTGGGCGCCCCTTGAAATTGCCGACCAGGGTGTTGGCGAGCCCCTGAGTGCGCCGGCCGGTTCGTCACCCCGAAAAATCAGTCGCAAAAGGGTCGCAAAAAAGCGACCGTTGCGAGAGCTAACTGCCGTTTTTAGGTAGAAGGGCTTCATAGCCATCGTTGCACTCCACGAAAGCGGTCGGTTGCTCATTGTGTCTTGTGATTGGCGGCCGATGTGGCTAGTGCCAACAAATTGTCTGTCCCTGGGAATTGCCTGATCCGCAGAATCGATGCGTCGGACAAGCCGGACTACCCCAGGAGGTCATGCACGACATTTCCAGTGCCAACAAATTGTCTGTCCCTGGGAATTCGACATTTCCAGTGCCAACAAATTGTCTGTCCCTGGGAATACACCTGGGAATTCTGGGAATTGCCTGTGAGCTGGGAATACACCTGGGAATTGCCTGCTGGGAATTGCGACATTTCCAGTGCCAACAAATTGTCTGTCC
>CAMBEJ010000225.1 GCA_945865375.1 Akkermansia muciniphila
GGGTGACAAACTTGTAATCCCCTCGGCCTCGACGCATTCGACTAAAGCGCCGCCTCGCCAAAAGAGGGATCGAGTCGGTTCGATTCGCGTGAATATCGCACGGGCTGATTCGCTTATCGTAACGGCTTGGGAAGGTAGAACCATGGCGAAGACCTCGCCCGATCGCGGCATCTTTGGGGCTTCCTCAGGGATCGGCAGCGGCTCGCCGTCTTGACGAAGCCAAGCGTCGGGATCGTGGCTCACAAAGCACAAGCGCAGGCGGTCTTTCACGGCGGGATCAATTTCCACCCCATAGCGTTTCCTAAAGTAAGTTTCTGCCGCTCGAAAACTTTCCTCGTGGCGGTCGCTATCGATGTGCAGGCCCAACTTCAGCCCGTCTCCCCCTGGGCTCACAAATCCAAAGGCCACGTGGCAGTCCTCCTTCAGCTCCGGGAGCAAATCGTCCAGAAGGTGCTCGGCGCAATGATCTATGTCGATTTGAAGCAGGCCGGAATGATCTAGCGGGGTCCTGCGGTCGATGGCCGTGCCTGAAACGCAGAATGCAGGCAGGCCTTTCTTGTAGGCGTCGTAGGCCAACGCCTCGGGGCTTTTCTTAGAGTCGAGCGCGGGGCAAACGTCTTTCCATTTCGCATGCAATTCGCGAAGTTTCAGGATGCGGGGTCGGTGCGTGTCACCTCGGATCTCGGCGATGACAGCGCCAATCGTGACGGTTCGGGGCGTGACTGAAAACACGGCAGCAAACATCGAAACCTTAATGTCGGCAACATCTGCGCACCGCTTGCTTTCGTTACTCATTGTGCTCCCTTCTCACGCGGATCAGCGTTGACGGGCGGGGTGCCCTGAGGTAGATTAAATGGGTCTAGTTTTTCATCCCCGGCGGTCGCGAGCCCCGGGGCTTTTCTTTTTGGTGGTGGGCTCCAGATGGGTTTCACAGGGAGCCTTTTCCCGCTGATGCCGGGACGTTTCGGTGTGTTGGAGTGGTTCATCGCCCCCTCTCATTTCCGGTCGTCATGGCGTCCCGGATGTAGGCATCCTCGGTCTCCGGCGCATATCTGATCAATCGCCGGTTGAAAACAATGGCTCCGAGAATTCCATTGCGGGTCAGACGTTGGATTGTATGCGGACAGACGCCGAGTCGTTGCGCGACTTGCGCGCGGCTGAGAAGGCCAATCAGGACACTCCTGGTTTCCGTTGAAAGGCCAGCGGTTTGCTGGTTGTCAGTTGAGAGTTGTTGGCCGTCTCCCTTCGGTCTGGACGTGAGAGTTGAATTATTCACGTCATAACAAATAAGCCTCAGTCATCCCCTGACAACAAGGCTTCTTCCTATAGGTAGCCGTCAGCGGAGCCTCAACCGCTTAACAACATTGCTGCGTGGAATGAGTCCCAAATCAATCCTTTCAAAGTCACGGAAAAGTTGCTTCACGTTGAACAACTTTTCCTCCATCAACATATTTCTCGCTTTGCGTTTTCCGATGACTTTCGTTTGAAACGGGAACACAACCGCTTGCCAGCCGTCGCTGACGACTTGAGCTCTTTCGGTGGGTCCGCGTTTTCTTCTGTCCTGCTTCCAATGTTGTCGCACTTCGTGCTTTGACCATGCCTCATCGAGATCGCCATAGGTCAACGTGCCGTCCTGCTTCTTCCTTTCCAAGATGGCACGATCAGTTTCCGGCAAATCTGGGGGAAGATTTGCGATGGCAGCGTGAACCAAGTCCGCCCTGCGGTATGTTTGTGGTAGGCGTTGGATTTCCTTGAAGGCATAATGAACACGCTCGTGTTTCTTTGTGTCTAAGGCAACGATAGTGAATCCCGCATCCGCAAATTGGCGAGCCCTCTTGACGAAGGCTTTCACCGCGTGCGGTTCATCTATCTCAGGCACGCGTAGTATTTGAAATGAAGCCCGCCGTTGTTTTTCCCGGCCAGATGTTTTGTCCGGGAAAGTCGAGTAGCCAATCGGCGGAATGAAAAACGGTGAATGAATGCAATCTCGTAGCGCTTGTTTTGTGGTAATTTCCAGTTCCTCCCAAGACTGGTGCAGTTGTTGAACGACGACGACAACAAATTGCTGCCAACCATTGCCCCCCTTGTGTTCCAGCCATGCCCGTTGAACTTCCTCTCGACGACGGAGCCCTTCGTAAATCAGGGCAGCCTTCTCCTCGTCAATGGACATCGTTCTTTTATCCAGTTGTCCTTCCCACCAGTGTTGCGACTGGAAATTGATTTGCGACAGGTCTCGCGTGGGCTTTTGGTCTTTCATTGTTCTCTTTCGCAGTAAAATCGTTTCTTCAACAGTTGGAACCAGTAATGAGTCACCGTTTTTCCGTGCAGGTTGTCCATGACGCACTTAGGCCGCGTGAGTAGCGGGCTTGACTGGCTGCTGTTCTTCGTTCGGCGGTTCCTGCATCATTTTGGAGACTGCGAAGAACGCGGGCTGCTTTTTGTCGAGGTAATAGTCGCGGGTGAGTGTGATGCTGCTGTGACGCAGGGCCACGCTCGCCGCGTAGATTCCCGCTTGGGCGCAAATCTGGGATCCGAACTCTTTCCGCAGGGCATGCAGGGCGTTCCGCGCCGTGAGCCCTTTGCCATGCAGCCAGTTGACCGTTTCTTTGAACAAACGATTGCAGCGGTAATGGTGGTTGCGGGTGGACCATGGCCTGGGCTGGATTGGCGATTCGATTACGAAGGGCGAGCCGTGGCCCGGCTTGGGCAGATAGGTTTTCAGGATTTCCAGAAGGCCGGGGTCAACGTCAACGTCCGCTTCGGAGTCAGCCGATTTGGTGCTGGCATGCTCGGTCACTTCAACCCGGATTGCGTTCCTGTCCCATTGGATTTGTTTCCATTGCAGTTTGTCGATTTCGTCGCGTCGCAACCCCACGCCCAGCGCTAGGAGGAGGATCTTGAACAATTCGGGACGTGGATTCAGTTCCTGGTTTTCGCCCTGGATCCCGTCAGCCAATTCTCGCTTTGCCGCGATCAGGATCACGGCGGGATTGATTTCCGATTTGTACCGACACTTGCCCGCCTCCGGGAGCGTCACGCCTTCAAGGGGCAGCGGCGAGGGAAGAGTCAGTGTCAGATGTTTTCGGATTTTGGGGGAGAACAGCGCCTTGCTTGAAAGCAGGATGCTGCGGAGCGTGACGCTTGTGTGTTTGAGTTGAAGGGGATTGTTGCTGGCGGCCTTCAATTCCCGGACCTTCCAATCATTGATCCGGTCGGGCGGTAACTTGTCCAATCGGACGGCATGGACCTTTTCCAGCCATGCCTTGTAACCGCCGTTGACGTAATCGTGCTTCGCTTTGCCTCCGTCGATCTTGAACACCCCGGCTACGAGTGAGCGGAATTTCTTGGCGTAAATCTCGTAAGTGACGGGCTTCAACCCACTGACGGCTTTCACTTGATCGAGGAATTCGCCCACGGTGCAGCCGTCTTTGGAAACCTGCATGTCGGGCTTGAACTCTTGAAGCGTCCCCGGCCAGCCTTTGGAGATCAACGAGAGATAGATTCTCCGGGCTTTGTCGGCGGCGGCGGCTTTGTTCGGCGTGCCGCAGTTGAACCACTCCCGCCGTCCCAAGTGCGCCACGCGAACCTGCCATTCGGGAATCTCGACCGTCTTACCATCCCAGGCGTAACTGCGTTTCTTGAGCCGGGGCGTCCAATAGTCCACGTGCGATTTGCCCGCGCGCCGGACTTTCTCTGTTCCACTCTGTTCCACTTCTGTTCCACTTTTGATGTTCTGAACTGTCATAAACTGTTCTTTCGTTGGTTGAGAATATGCCTGTAAATAGGGCCTAAACACCGCACTACGACTGAACAGGAGTGAATTTACGAGAAAAGTTGTGAGCAAGCAAGTGAAGAACTTAAAATCCTCGTGTCGCCGGTTCGATTCCGGCTCTAGCCACCATTTTTCGTAACTTATTCACAACCAAGCACTTCCACTACAGGTCATTTGCAGAAACGGCCAAAGTGAGAATAAACCCCACCCGAATACCGTCAAAATAATGAGGAAACCCGAGCATTTTCAGGGTTTTTGAGCATTCGCACCAGCGATGGGAGTGAGAATGGAGCCTCATGTCCTGCCAAAACGGGTCCTTACCAGCCAGGACTGTTGTTTTCCAATCTTGGACCCTCACGAAGCAGTTCATCGACGGAAATTGAGCCCGTTCTGCAACAAGGCGGTCACCCGGCTCTGTCAGGCACATTCTGGTTGCCTGACGTCGATCAATTGATTTTGTCCAAAATCGCCCTCTGGAACCACGCCGGAATTCGATCGGTCTTCAGCTCCAATGTCCGCCCGTCGGTAATCTCGGCCAGCCAGGTGTGTTTGCAATCGGCGTTGTCCGTAGAGTTGTCGAAAATGTAGGCCTGGTTCGTGTTCTGGACCGCGTCCATCAACAAATC
This sequence comes from Akkermansia muciniphila, assembly GCA_945865375.1. Taxonomy (GTDB): domain Bacteria; phylum Verrucomicrobiota; class Verrucomicrobiia; order Limisphaerales; family F1-80-MAGS106; genus F1-80-MAGS106. Next base: position 4,399 of record CAMBEJ010000225.1, read on the forward strand.
CAGCGAACGATAGTAGCGCGGCGCAATCCTGTCCTCAGGCACATTGTGGCCGTTTAACTTCACGCGGTTTTGCACCCGCGAGATGTTGATTTGCGGATCATCGGTGGCCACGCAGTAGAGATACGTCCGATAACCTGCCGCCCTGGCCTTTCTTAGTAACTCAACTTTGCCCGGGTGCGACATCACCGTTTCAAACGTGAACGTGGACCTTTTCTCCATCAATTTCGCTCTGAGAAAATCCACGGCCACGGAGGCGAAGTATGCATTGACCGCCACACCCGCGAAGTTTAGTCGTCCACCGGCAAAACCGATGTGCCTGGTATCGTCCTCGAGCCCTTCGGCCTTCAAGAAGTCTGACGCGACAAAGAACTGTAGCACTTCCTCCTGTGTCGTTTCCACCCCCAGAGTTCCGAAATCCAGCCAGCCGTCGCGCCTGATTCCAGCCTCGATTTCGTCCGGGTTCAGATAAACTCCCAACAATTCCGGAGGCAGATACGATTTCAAGACGCTTTTGCCGGAGCCGTTGGGCCCCGCAAACATCCGCGTCCTCGGCGTGGAGAGGTTCACTGGATGGTGTACTTCCTCCCGAGGACGCCTGCCGTCGGTGGCTCGATCTGCTTCACCACTTCTTTCCGTCCATCTGGGAAGAACCGGTAGATGAACCCACCCTCAGATTGAAGCACGCTTTGCCCGGAGGCCAGCACCTGTTTTCGTGCCGCGGCAAAAGCCACGCCGGAAACCGGAGGGAAAAGACTTTCGAGTCTTTCGATCTCAATTTCTTCTTCTGACATATTTCAGCCTTTCATACATGAGCTTAAACCCAATGGGCGCATCAGCGCAATCGCATCTTCCATGTTCAAAAGTCGTGCGTCACGAACTGCATGAGGGGGTGCCCGAAGGAGGGTTGGTCTCCAATCCGCCCCGCGTGAAGCACAAGGCTTGGGGCAATTCACGGTGCTCACCTCTCGTTACCCCAGGAATCCTTTAATTCGATCACAATTGGGGAGTCGTCACTCTGGCGCTGGCACGTCAAACGGAAACCCAAAAAATTCCATGACCTCCTTGGTCCGATGGTAAATCGCCTGCTCCGAGAGCCCAGCCCGATCGCACATTTCGTTCATGGAACCGAAATCGTCGGCAACAAATCGCAGCAACTCTATTGGATTAAGTTCAACCCTGACCACCGGTCGTCCATCCTCGGCAACGACCGAGAAAGGGGTCAGTTCCTAACTTCTTGAATTGTGGGTCTTTTCCTCCACTTTTCGTTGTTCTTACAGTCGCCGACTCAAGTGAGTCCACGCACCCATAGCCAACCGGTCGCTGATCCATTTCAGCGTCACAGTCGTCTCCTGGCGGAGCCGCGTGGCCATCACCATTTTCACGGCGTCGCCTTTGGGACGCTCGCCCAAATCAGCTTCTGTCCATCTGGCACGAGCCAGTTCCTCCTGCACGATCCTCGCGGCCTTTGCTTCCGCGCTTTCAGCCCGTTCCTCGCCGTCAT
>CAMBEJ010000226.1 GCA_945865375.1 Akkermansia muciniphila
GTCTCCAACGGTTCGTAAAGCCCCGTGAAACACACCTCCCTCCGGATCGAATCATTCAGGTCGCAATCGAAATACATTTTCTTTTTGCTGACCATGAAATGACTGCGGAACGTCCGTGTCGAACATCTATCCGCCAAGTAGTTCATCAAACGGTAACGTCCACAAGGCATGCGAGACACGAGACGTCTCATGAGAGAGATCCATCGTGGTTCGAGAACTGTAGTAGGCGAGCCTGCTGACATCTCCTTTTGAAACTGGGTTCAAAATCCACAGGACTAGGAAGTCCAGGAAGTGAACCACGGACGCCCAGCGCGGCGGAGCCGCAACCCCATCGGCGCGCGGCCATCCTCCTGGCCGCAGCAGCCTCGGGCATTTGTGGCGCCCTGGAAAATCCCCACGCATTTCGAGAATCGAGGCTGCTGCGGCCAGGATGGCCGCGCGCCGACGCTTGCGGAGAAATCCTCGCGGCCCGCAAGGATTCTGACGTATTGTATTACAGAGAACGGGAAAGGACGACTTCAACTCCCGTGCGATTGCCGGGCCAGCAGGCAGATGTTGTCGGAAAAGCAGCGTGGAAGAGCGCGAGGCAGGAACACGGGCCAATGCAAGGAGCCTCCTGGAATTCGTCCGCAGGCGCTGTATCTGACAAATATGTCTAACAATCCAACCTCCATCGCTATGCGGCACAAATCAATTTCAAGCAATGCCGTGATATGCGCCGGGTAGCTTGCATCTTGGAATGCGTTGAACTGGTTCTTCAGACACAGTGTCAGTTTGCTAAGAAAGCTGAGTTGATTGGGCGTGGTGACAAGGAGCCAGCCTCCCGGCTTCAGCAGTCGTTTTAGTTCTCGGAAAAACGCGCGCGGATTTTCGAGGTGTTCGATGGTTTCGACTGCAACCACGACATCGGTTGAAGCGGAAGGCAACGGGATCTGGTAGGTTTCCAGGTTGCAAGGCACGAACTGGCCTGTTTCCGGGAATCCTGGGTATTGTTCGATGTCCACACCGATGTATTGGTTGAACCGATCGGCTATGTAAGGCCAGAGGGCACCGCCGCCGCAACCGACATCCACGACAGTTTCTGATTTGATGTGCTTCTCCTTCAGGATGCGCGCCACCATCGCGTAAATCGCGTCACTGCTTGAGCCTTTGCTTTGCAGAGCTCGTTCGTGGACTGACGGGTGGAGGGGCAAAGGTGAGGAGGGATGGGAATTCTAACGCAGAGACGCAGAGGCGCAGGGAGGGGAGGGTTCTGTTTCCCAACTTTTCCGCGTTTGTTCTCTCCGCGCCTTTGCTTCTCAGCGTCTCCGCGTTAAGAATCCCCTTCCATGATTGTCTCTTCGCGGGGCGGAGTTAGGTCAGGTCGGACTCGAGCGCGCTCAAGAACCCTTCCACTGCCTTGGGCAACGCTTCCTGAACTGTCCGCGCTGAGTTGAGGACGATCTTCATTTTGTCGGCGCGGAGCGTGAGGTCGTAGGCGTGCACGACCACGTGGCGAAAGGATCTGAGTTCCTGGATATCATCGCAGAGGTCTAAGGGGAAAAGTCGGGGGCGGACACCTGGGATTTCCAAGCTCATTCGACGGATGAGCTCGGCGTGCCACGATCGGTCATCGTCGATGTGGTTCTCGAATCTGCGAGCGATGCGTAGGGCTATTTGTTCGAGCGCGTTGTAGGCGCGAGTCAGATGGAACGTGGCGGATTCTAGTTCTGGACCGGTGCCTGAGCCAAATCGGTGTGATGCCAGCTCGATTGCGCTCACAAACGCGGTTGTGTCCGCCAACATCTCGGCCCGGAGCGAGGCTAGATCTACCCGATCCATGGTTCTCCTTCTTTCAGTATTGTTTCTCGAAAACGGGTTTCCGTGAGTTGGATGAGATCAACCGGACGGCCGACGATGTCCTCGAGCATCGAGGCGAGTTTGTAGCCCTTTGTCGCTTGGGGTTCGTGGACGAAAGCGATGTCGATGTCAGAATCGCGACGGAAGGTTCCGGGGCGGGTGATCGAACCGAAGAGATAGACAGGTTCACCAGGGGCGACCTCGGCCAAGGCTTGGCGGAGTTGGATGCGAGCCTGAATCCGGAGCGCTTCGCTGGCTTCGCGACGCTCGCGGTCGCGTTGCTGGAGCAGATGCCAGCGACCGCCGAGAGCGGGAGATGTGTCGTCATGTCGGGCGGGAGGCATGGGAGCGGGGCGAGAAAGAGTTCACCGTGGATGACGCTGATTGCGGGATGAGTCGTGGGGATCTCGTCGTTCGTCAGGTGTTGTGGGCCAGAACGATGTTCCAGACTGGAGTCAGACCGAGCTCTGCGGTGGCGTGGCTGATGAAGTCGATGTCGATGGCGTCCGCACTCACGAGCAGCATACTTCGGATGTCACGGAGGTGCTTGTCGCTTCCGCCTTCACGGAGAAACTCAAGTTTCCAGAGGATGACATATTCTGGTGGAGCGAAATAGACCTCAGAAGTTCCCAGTTGCACGAGGTGTCGGTGTTCCCACGCCCAGCGGTTATAAGGATGATTGCGAGATGGATAAAAATCGGCTTTGTTCCCTGTGGCAAGGTGTAAGACGTTGAAGTGCCCGCGGGTTACGCGCGACAGTTCACAAGCCAGCACCTCCGGGGGCGGTAAATAGAATTCCGGCTGAGAAAACAACGTCTGCAGGCACGGGATCTCGCTCTCGTTGAGTCGTACCGCAAGGTCAACGTCCAAGGTCAAGCGAGGCTCGCCGTAGTGTATCGAAGCGAGTGATCCGGAAATCATGTAGCGAAGGCTCGCAACGTGCAGGGGTCGCACGAAGAGCTCGATCAAGTCAGGTGTGTCCACGAAGATAAATTCGCGCCAGTTCCTGTGTGAGTCGAGGTTCGGTCCAATCTGGGTGCTGGCTGCGGAGTGACGATCGCTTCCACTCCCTGGCTTTTTGACGCAGAGCTAGCCCCAAGCATGATCGGCCCTCGGCACCCATGGTTCGCCAGGCTTTGATCTGCAGTGGATGAGGGCTTTCGTTGGGAGACGACACGGCAGGGATTGCAAAAGTTCACCGCCGATTACGCGGATGAGGGCGGGGGTAGTTTTTTTATAACGCAGAGACGCTGAGAGACAAAGACGCAGGGATGAGAGGGTTCAGTTTCCCAACGTTTCGGCTTTTGTTTTCCCCGCGTCTTTGCTTCTCACCGGCTCTGCGTTAAGAATCCCCTCTTTCTCGAATCTTTGTCCACTTGACGGCTGAGAGCAGGGTTCTCAGGCGATTGAGTTGTTGCGCGGGATCACAGAGCTCAGCGGCTCTTCTGGGGCCGTGTTCAGCTACGGTGGCGCGCTTCGCGGGATTGGTGATCAGCAAGCGGAGTTCGTTCGCGAGAGCGGTGGCGTCGCCCGGTGGTAGGAGCGTGCCGCAGTTGGGAGTGAGGATCTCAGCGGCTCCGCCAAAGTTCGAAGTGACGACGGGGAGCCCGGCATACAGGGCTTCGATAAAGCTGATGCCGAAGGGTTCTGGGCCTGTGTTGGGTTGGCAATAGATGTCAGCGGCGGCCATCAGGCCGTCGACATCGTTGCGTGCGCCGAGGAATTGGATGCGGTCATTGATGTCAGAATCCCGTGCCTGGATCTTCAATGTCTTGAAGTAGGCCTGTTCGTGCGACCGCTGTGTTCCGCCCGCGATCCAGCAGCGCCAGGAGTGATTGTCCTTTAGCCGCGCGAGCGCCTCGAGCAACACGCGATGGCCTTTCCATTCTTCGAAGCGTGCCGCGATCAGGATGACCGTGGTCTGTTCGTTTGCGCCGAGAGTGTTCCGAAGGATCGTCCTTGCGTTGAGTTCAGTGGCCTGTGGTTTGGGGACAGGGCAGTGAAGCACTTCATTCGGGAGCTCCTGGAACAGTGCTGAGAGCGAATTTGCGGTATAGCGGCTGTTGCAGATGGCGAAGTCCGGTCGAGTCCGTCTGGCGAGCCGTTCGACCCAATGCTTTCCGTGAGCCGCATCGTGCAACCACAGGGCGAGTCGAGTGCGAGTGAGTCGCACTGCGGGGCCGAGCAATCCCAACGGCCAGGCACCGTGACAGATCACCCAGTCGTAACCACCGTCATCCAACTGTCGTCGCAGGGTGCGACGGGCCGCTAGTACGGACCACGGACGGCTTGCCCGAACTGCCCCGAGCCGGTGCGCGGAGTGGCCGAGGGCTCCGAGGTCTGATGCAAGGCGGCCTTCAAAGCATACCGCGAAGTGTTGGTCGAAGTTAGGACAAGTGGACTGGTAGCGGGCGAGAGTCAGCAGCATCGCCTCCACACCGCCGAAAAGATTGCCGGCTGCTATGTGGAGAATTTTGGGCAGAGGCGCGAGGGGAATGGGAATCTTAACGCAGAGACTGAGAGGAGCAGAGACGCGCGAGGGGGGGGGTAACCCAGAGCCGGGGAGACCCAAAGACCCAGGCAAGTGAGAGGAGAACGTCTTTTTCTTGATACACTGAGATGCTATTGGTTCCCAGCTCCTCCGCCTTCGTTCTCTCTGCGCCTTTGTTCCTCTGATTCTCTGCGTTAAGAATCCCAGCTTTCCTGCCGCGCTTTGTGTGAAAAATGTGTTTACTGAAGTTCTGGGCTGAGATTGAGTTCACTGTGTGGAGGAGAATCGGATTAGCGGGATTGTCGTGGACTCGGCGATTGAGGTCCATCGTACTTTGGGAGGCCCCGGCCTTCTGGAATCGGTCTATGAGGAGTCCTTGGCTTTCGAGTTGGAGCTAAGGGGGCTGACCGTTGAGCGTCAACTTCCAGTGGCAGTCCGTTACAAGGGAAGACTCCTCGCCGGGGATTTACGTTTGGATTTAATCGTCGAGGGAATGGTGCTCGTCGAGGTAAAAGCGGTCAAGGATTTGCATCCCGTTTTTCAGTCTCAACTCCTGACCTACCTAAGATTGAGTGGTGTCAAACTCGGTTTATTGATCAATTTTGGTGAGCGCTATGTCAAGGACGGCATCTACCGGGTCATAAACAGTCTATGAAGGGATTTTGAATTGCTCTTCTTTGCGTCTGGCTACCCTCTCTGATTCTCTGCGTTAGAGACCCCCTGTACCTGTCCTGGGTGGGAATCTTAACGCAGAGACTGAGAGGAGCAGAGACGTGCGAGGGGGGTAACCCAGAGCCGGGGAGACCCAAAGACCCAGGCAAGTGAGAGGAGAACGTCTTTTTCTTGATACACTGAGATGCTATTGGTTCCCAGCTCCTCCGCCTTCGTTCTCTCTGCGCCTTTGTTCCTCTGATTCTCTGCGTTAAAGTCCCCGTCCTGTCTTAATGTCGGAAATGCCTGAAGCCCGTAAACGCCATGGCCATTCCGCGATCGTTGGCAGCGGCGATGACTTCGGCATCGCGGACGGAGCCGCCCGGTTGGATGGCCGCAGTGGCGCCCGCTTCAGCGGCGGCGATCAACCCGTCCGGGAATGGGAAAAACGCGTCGCTGCAAACGAGGCTGCCTTTTAGCGAAAGCCCCGCTTCCCGCGCTTTCCACACGGCGAGTCGGCTCGAATCGATCCGGCTCATCTGGCCGGCCCCGACGCCCAGCGTGCGGTCCTGGCTCACATACACAATCGCGTTGGATTTGATGTGCTTCACGATCCGCCACCCAAAAAGCATAGCTCTGAGTTCCTCCTCCGAAGGTTGTCGCTGAGTCACGACCTTGAGATC
>CAMBEJ010000227.1 GCA_945865375.1 Akkermansia muciniphila
TTCTCGGAGGAGGACTTGAGAGCCATGTTCACAAACCCTTGATTTCACCCAGGAAGCGACAGAAATAGGCGATCCCCTCTCGAAAACACGTTCTCCGAGCGGAATTTCAAACCGCCGCTTTTCCCCCGTTTTCCCGCCGCCGCCCACAAAGGGGCAGAATGTCTTTCCGGCGCATTATTGTGGCCGGGTCGCATTGCCAGCGTTCAGCCAACTTTTTGCGCGTTATGAGTCGAACTTCACGGCTGGTAAATGTGGGCATTTTGCCGTTTTCAATTTTAGTTTTGGGCATGGACATAGAGTCAAATGAGTTGTTCCCTGTGCAAATGCATAGGGACGGTTTTCTATCGGGAATGCCTCTTGGGCCCACAGAAGCTTTTCGGCCCGCAGTAGTCGTGTATCATCGTGCCATTGCGGCGAGGTGATAAGCCTCAGTTTTTCCGACTGCTACTTACGAAGATAGATAACGTATCGGAGAAGGAAGTCAATACATGCTTTTCAGGCACTTACTCCGGCGATTATATATGCAATATAATTACACTTTGAAAAGTGATAGATAAACGGCGCTGGCATTGCCGTTTGTGAATGTCGCCTGGCGGTGTCACCACAGATAGTGACTCAAAAACCGTGTCTCACTATTCACCAATTGCCAGCATTGGAACAATGTTCTCGGTTGGTTCCGGCGGTGCTACGGCAAACCACTTTTCCGCCTCGGCTTTTGTGGCGAGGCCTCGGTAATGCTGATGGATGACAGTTGGAGAGTTGCCAGCAAGCGCTGATGTCAGACCCTCGTTTGCGTGCATGGCGAGATGGAAGGTGACGAACCCATGCCGCAAGCCGTTGCGCCGAGGATGGAGCTTCAATGAGCGGAGCAGCTTCGTGAATGCTTGCGTGTAGGTGTTTGCGGATTTCCACCTCGTCACAACCTTGCCTTCCATGCCACGGTAAGGGATGAGCCATTGCTCCAAGGTCGGGCTGATTTCCACAAGTCGGCGTTGCCGTGTCTTGGACTTGCTGGAAGAGATCTCAACGTGTTCTGGTCTTCCGAAGACGTCGTTCCAGTCCAACCGAAGGACTTCCTCAAGCCTTAGACCAGCCAAACTTTGAAGCGCGATTACTACCCTCATTTCCTGGTCTGCATTGTCCAGTAGGGCGCGAAGTTCGCCATGGCGATAGAAGTCAATCGGGGCGCTGTCGGTGGTTTCCTTGCGCAACCCGTCAGCCTCCAACAGTCGATGATTTACCGGCAAGTAATCTCGCCTTGAACACCAACGGATAAACATCCCCAGGGTCGTCCTTCGGTCGTTCCGACTCTTGGCTGACAGGTCAGCTCGTGACGTGGCGTAGAGGTTAAGGAGGTCCCTGTTTAGGTCCGCCACTGCGTGACCTGGGAACATGTTGGAAAACTCTCTCAAATATCGGGAGGTGTCCTTCACGTAAGTAGGATGCAGCGTCGGGCGTTTGCCGGGTAGTGGCGCGGCCTTGGGCCTCCGCATCTCCAAGAACGATTCCACCGCTTCAGAGAGTAGCTTACGACTCACCACGGCGACGGTCCGCAGGTAGCCTTGGGCCATGTCGGTGAGGCTGATACCTGACGGCAGGATCTTGGCGGCATCCAGGTAGGCGGTGACCGATTGGAGCGCGGTGAGGCTGCGCCCGGTGTCGCGCCGGTAGGCATCCAAGGCGTCACGGATGGCCAGGGCATCGGAGGCTTCCTTGGAGGTTAGAGCGACGCTCTGACTCCCATCAGCAAGTTCGCGGACGACGTTCTTCGCAGCCTCCAAGACCTCTGAATAGGTTGCAAAGGTACGAAGGTGGCGCTTGCCTCCGGCACGATAGCTCAGCCGATAATGGGAGTAGCTCGCAGTTCGCCCGTAAATAGTCGCTTCGGCCTTCCTATGCCTGATGACTTGGGGGAATTTCACTTTACGGCTCCCGATTTCGGTCAAATTCTGTGTCTGATCTGTGTCAGTTGTCCTAGAACTCTCATTTTGCTCAGCAAAAATGGTGGGCGCGACAGGACTTGAACCTGCACAGCTTTCGCCACGGGATCCTAAGTCCCGCGTGTCTGCCAATTCCACCACGCGCCCCCAGTTGATTAAGAACGACTTACATCAACCAAACAGACTCGACATTAACTTTGCGACACTTTTTGCGACACTTGCACGGTATGAAACGGCAAGCAAGCAGAAGCAAACATCAAGATGGTTCGTTGGTTGATCAATCTCACGAGCGCCATTCTTATCAGAGGGTCGTGGATGGGCGCAAGCAACCAATCCGTGGGCTATATACCCGAAATGGCACTTATATCCCGCGGCTGGCCGTCGAGCTTGCGAATGGCTCCAAGGCGATCAAACTGGTGCCACTCACACGTCCTGACGGTCGTTTGGTTGAAAGTCTGAGCGAGGCTCGAGCATCGTTTGACAAGCTTAGAACCCAATCCCGCGAGAACGAATTTCCCGTTCTTCGAGCTGTTCCGACTCTGGAAAAATACGTTCCCCGGTATATCGCACATCGCAAAGCCATGACTGGATCCGACGCCAAGCGCCCCGCGACCGTAGGAAAGGACAGCACGGCATTGGCTCGATGGATTACGAGCATCGGGGGACTGCGGTTGGATCAAATTCGCCCGGTGCACATGATCCGTCACCGTGATCAAATGCTGAAAGAGGGTTACGGCACACGAAGCGCCAACCTCGCGCTGATCGCGCTCCGAGGGCTTTGCAAGCACGCCAAACTCGAAGGCTTTCTCAAGTTCCTTCCGATGGCCGATATTCCCAAGCTCCGCGAACCGCAAGGCAAACGAAAACTGGTTTCGATGGCCGAGATCGAACGTTTGTGCAACTCCGCGCGCGAGCCCAAGTTTAAAGGGGGCAGACTCGTGACCGATTGCGAGAAAGGTGTTCCGCTCCGCAACGCCGAGCAATTCGCCGATTACATTCGGTTCATGGCGTTCACGGGCGCACGGCGCTGCGAGGCCCTTCGAGTCTTGTGGGCGGATGTCGATTTTGACAGGCAGACTGTGTTGATAGGCGGGGACGGGCTCGCCAAGAATCACGAACATCGCCGCGTTGATTTCAACAGCCAACTAACATCCTTGCTTAATGAAATGAGACAACGCCGCGCCCCGGACACCCGATGGCTGTTCCCGAGCCCTCAACGTGGGGGCAAGGATCTTCCCGCCAAAACCTTTGAGCCCACTTTCCGTCTCGCCCGCGAGGCATCGGGATTGCCGCACATCACATTCCATGATTGCCGCCATTTGTTTATCAGCTTCAGTGTGATGTCTGGTATCGATTTTTTGACCATCGCCCGATGGGTGGGGCACAAGGACGGCGGAATCTTGATCGGGAAGGTTTACGGACACCTGAGCAATGAGCACGCCCGCACCCAGGCGTCACGATTGCGTTTCGAACCGCAGATTTTGAAAGCCATTTCGTTATGAAGAACCCGCCAACGATCGAGCAATTGACCCACATCGCCGCATCCCTTTCGCCGCAGTCAAACGCAGGGGATTTTAAGAGTCTGGCTCGAAGGGCTCTGGAGCTTTGGACCGCGTGCGGTGTCGAGCTGGATCGGGAGGCTCGAGTTGCCGTTTTGTCGAGTGAACTAACCGAAGAACTTGGCCGGAGTGAGGATTCAATTCCGAAACCGCCCCGTGGCTTTCCCGCGAACCTTCGGGATTTCATGAAAGTTTTTATTCACCTAGGGGACGAGACCAAAAACATGCCCGTCTTCAGAAGCTTCCTCGCCGAGTGGCTGCATCACCAAAAGGCCTACAACGAAAACACTTCGCTCAAAAACACGAGCCCTCCGGCCGATGGTGAGATGGAGCGAGTTATTTTTCAACTGCGGGAGACCGGATTCGACGAGGCAGCATGGGTTTTTTACGGAAGGCAACTTCTTGTCTTTCGGAAAGGGCAGCGATCCGAGCACGCCGCGATTGCCGCGAAATTTCCACGTCCAAACCGAAAGACCCGAAAGAAAGGCTCTTGACACGGGTTTTGCCAGAACTTTTCAGTCATGGGCTACATGATTCGGGATTGAGCAAGGGGGGGGCCTGTGCGTGGCCTGAGCTGCACCCGTTGAGCTAATACATCTCAGGATCGGGCTAATCACTCACGGGAAGGAAGCTTTTTACCGGCTGCTAGCGTGCAACGGGAAGCATCCTCATGAAACAGGAGTTGACACAATTTTAAGTCCTGTGCGTCTGCCATTTCGCCACACCGGCAACCTTGATGACGAACAAGTTAGAGTCACCCAACCGAATGACAAGGGACATTATGCCACGGCTTGTGCCCCAAACCGCGTGGCAAACCCATATCATCACTATCGGAGAACATCGATCATCGTCAGCGGACAACGCCCTCGGCAGGCATTCGTAACAGAAGGACCCGAACTGGCGCAAGCAACCAATTCGCGTCCTCCTCGAGTGCAACGGCAAGTTCGTTTCCCCGCGTCCCCACTGAGGACTTGTTTTCAGTAACCAGTCTGTCCCCGGGAATTTCGGTCAGGAGAAACAACCGTGAAACCCCTCGCCATGAACAGTAGGAGCGCGGTGAGTTGACCGTTTAGGCTTGTCGCCTCAACCACTGGGCTATGGCTTGGGAATATCCAAGTCCCGGCATATTTTCTGCGCCGTGAACTCGTTGATCTCCCGATGGCGCGGCAAGCTCGTCGTTTTGCGGTTGGCGGGATTCCACCAAATCGAATGGCTGCCACCTTCGCGGAGAAACGCGCCGCCGTGCTCCCGTAGGTGCCGTTCGAGATCAAGCCGCTTCACGCCTCGACCTGTAACGGCTCGCGGATGCAGCCCGGATCTAGTTCTTCCTCGCGGGCCAGCGCACGGTTCGTTTCCAGAACCATCGCTAGAGCCTCCTTCAAATTGGCACGGGCCTCGGTCAATGTTGCCCCTTGCGTGTTGACGCCCGGCACTTCCTCCACGTAAGCCGCCCACCATTTCCCGCTCTTTCGATAGGCTGCTGTAAACATGGTTCAACGTTAACGATCAATCGCAGCGAGTGCAATACGCATCCTGCCACCGCCGCGTTTCAGCAACAATTCCATCGAACACTGCTCAGGTGAATCACCGGGCAGCAGCAGCCGGTGCTTCGACGTGTGTCATCCCGAGGTGTTGCTTCGGCAAGCATGCGCGTGGGGCAAAAACCCCGGCGGAGAGTTTTTGGTGGGGGAGTTTTCTCCGGAAGTTGTCAGGGTAGGCTCACCCTGGAAGCAATGAGACTTTGGCATGGGTATAATTCCAGGAACCACAGGGGTCAGTCAATAGCGAGGCGGGGGTTGGGGAAGCCAGCAGTTCTCATTATGGGAGGATTTGGATTTGAATCCATGGTGGATGAGCAGTTGCGGAGTGGGTGGCGAGGGAAGTTCGGTTGCTGGAGAGTGTCGGACTGGACCGAAGCGGATGACGATCGGCCCTGAGGCGCGGCGCTGCCGGGGCAATTTGCAATAGGGCGAGCCCGGGAAGATAGGACGAGGCGGGAGTTCAAGGGACACTTCTTGCGCAGAAGCGAGTTGACTCAGGTCCTTTTGGCGTAAGGACCGATTTCCAGGCCCGCCAACATGAAGTCCATGAG
>CAMBEJ010000228.1 GCA_945865375.1 Akkermansia muciniphila
CCAGCGCCTGGCCGTGTCGTGTTGCGGCATGTGCGGGTTATAGGCATAAAGCAGCAAGTTCAGGTCGGGAAGGATCACGAGGAGAGGTCTTTCATGGTGTCTTCGTCCTCCCATTCGGCGGCGAGTCGATTGAAGTTCTGTCGGTCGAGTTCAGCCGGGAACGGGGCGGAAAAGAGGGGTGTCACACTGACGTTGCACGACCGTCGTCCCAACGCCCTTTTCACAGCCTGGTTTAAGACGACTTTGAATGACTGACCTGTGCGAGCCGCTTCACCCTTTAGCAGGGCCTCCGTATCGGGATCAATGGTAACAGTGGTTCGCACTGACGCACGATTGCACCTCAAAATACGGTGTCAAGATAGCAAACTGGATCGTGAAGCCCTCTCGAGTCTGGCTTTTGGCCGGGGGGAGCAGAATGAGGGACTCGATGAGCAGGGCCGATCCGTGCGGGGTTTGGACGGGCCGACCTTGTTCGATCCGAGGGATCTGAGGAAATAGGCCTTCGGATTGATTGGCCCTGACATGCCCTCCTTGGCCGTCAGTAACCCAAAAATGCCAGACAAAATGATCCCACATGTCCAAGCCTAGCCACTCCTTTCGGCACGAACCTGTGCGCTTGACTTTCCTCGGATGAGAACATGCACCGTTTCGCACTCGTATTGCGTCCGCGCCAATCGCGGGTTGCCTCGGGCGTTGGCGGCCGTAGGGGTCGCAGGAGACGTCGTCACGGTGGTGGGACCTCGCCGGTTCCGTGGGGATCTGCGATGGGTTGATTTTGAAGCGGAGTTGCCAACTCAGCAGACCCAGTTGGGTGAGCGGTATCAATCGCGTTCCATACCTACGGTTTTTTCTCGGTGGATCCACGTGATGCGGTATGGAAGGAGGTTGACTCCAATCCTTCATGATAATCAGGACATCATCCATGCGTGGGAGGAACCTTATATTTGGGCGGGACATCAAGTGGCTCAGGCCACACCGGTAACGTCGGCGTTTGTTTTTTCCACTTTTCAGAATCTTCAGAAACGCTATCCCCCACCCTTTTCTTGGTTCGAACGGGTCGTGGTAGATCGATGTGATGGGTGGATAGCGTTTGGCAAGACGGTGGAGGAGACGATGCTCCGGCGACCCGGCTATGACTCGCGGCCGCATCGCGTCATTCCGCCAGGGATCGACACTGGGTTTTATACCCGGGAGGCTTCGGCGGGAGCTCGGATTTGCCGCAGCCTCAATTGGCCTGAGGACTCCGTTCCGGTGGTGGGTTTTCTTGGAAGATTCATCCCTGAGAAAGGTCTCCGTTTTCTGACCAGCGTATTGGAAAGGATCCAGGACCCCTGGCGGGCGGTGTTTGTGGGAGGAGGCCCGGAGGAGGGCTTCCTGAGGGAATGGTCAGCAGCGCAGCAGGGTCGTGCGCGCGTGGTCACAGGGGTCCCGCATGATGCGGTTCCGGCTTATTTGTCGGCGATGGACATCCTGTGTGCGCCGAGTGAGACGACCGTGAGATGGCGCGAGCAATTTGGGCGGATGATCGTTGAGGCGCAGTCGTGCGGCGTTTGTGTGGTGGGCAGCGATAGCGGGGAGATTCCGCACACGATCGGGGACGGTGGAGTGGTGTTACCGGAGGGGAACCACGCTGCGTGGCATGAGGCGTTGGTCGGGTTGTTGCATAACTCGACGGCTAGGGCCGAGCTTGGGGAGAAGGGCCGGGCGCGGGCGGTGAAGTGCTTCGATTGGAGCGTCGTGGCGCGAGCACATCTCGATTTTTTCAGAGCAGTCATGATCGGCCGGAGAAGCAGATCGCGCTGAATTGTCGCGGCGGCTTCGATCACCCTGAACGCAAATACACGCCTGCGTTGAACGAAGAGAGTCTGTGAACCACGGAAAGGGGACCAAAATGGAACCGAATGAAAGCATTGAGGAATGGCAGATCAGATAACTTGATTTCTCAATTTTCCTTCGGCTCGATTCCGTGGTTCCAACTGGTTTTTCAGGTTGCATGGTCTCCCCTTGGGCTTGGTCTCCAAGGTGGTTTTGTTTTGACAGCAGTTCTCAATTTGAAGAAATGTGGGGGAGGGTGTCCGACCTGCCGGTTCGCGGAGTGTCCCACTCCGTGCGGGGCCAGAGGCCTCCGTAACCGGCAGACCGGGAGATCTACCCACCTTGCCGATCAAATTGAGAACTGCTGTATTCTCGTTGCCGAACGTAGCGTAGTGGTTCAAAAGTATCGTTCGATCCTGCAACCTCACTTCTTTCACCCTATGAACTCCATGCGAATGCGTCCTATCAAATCCAGTCGTTCTTCGCCCAAGGGATTCTGGAATCCCTTGGGGTTCACTCTTATCGAATTGCTCGTAGTGATTGCCATCATCGCCATCCTGGCGGGGATGTTGCTCCCGGCGCTGGGCCGGGCCAAACAAAAGGCTAAATCCATCACCTGTCTCAGCAACACCCGGCAAATCACTTTGGCAGGCACCCTTTATACTGACGACAACAGCGGGAAACATGTCGTGACCTATATTTTCCCGCCTTACTCGAAAGGACTGATCACCTGGTTCCAACTGCTGCAGCCTTACATCAACTCAACGAATGTTTTCCTATGTCCCTCACGCAAAGAGAAGCCCCTGAATCTGGAGCGATGGGATGGAATCCCGGTCAGCGCCCCCACGGTGTCGGACTACGCGATCAACCACCAGTTTGCTGGGGAGTTGAGTTCGTACGTTGCCTACGTTCATCGCCCTGAATCGAGCATCCTACGTCCGGCAAGCACCATTTTCATCACCGACTCAGGCTCGCGCGGGGAGGCATCAAAAAGGCCTGCGGTCACTCCGAACTCGCCCAAAAAGCCTGGTGCTTGGATGTTGGGAGATGTCAAAGCGGGCCAGTGCCCAGATTGCGTGACAGGGGACAATCCGAACTGGTGTGCTCCAGCACTCCGACACAATGAGCGCAGCAACAATGGATTTGCTGATGGGCATGTTGAGGCGATGAAAAATTTCTGGTATTATGCTGACACCCCTTGGCTGGATCCGAATCGCGGCGGATGATCTTTCGAAGGAAATGCGGGAAGTTGAAAGCAGAAAGCAGGAGCCAACGTTGCACGGGGCGGTCACGGGCTAGGCCTGCGCATGAGGGGGCTCAATCAACGTGGGGCGGACCTCTGGTCTGCCGGTTCCGGGAGCCTCTGGCTCCCAGGATCCAATCCAATCCGCGCGAGGCAAGCTGCCATCAGGGAAGGCAGCAACCGGCGGTCAGGGCCTCGTGTGACCCGGCATCCCAACACGGTGGGGAAGGTTGGCTCACCGATGTCCCTGTCTTGATACGGATGCGCGCCATCAGTGATCAAAGCCCGTTTTGCCTTGAAGCTGTGGTGCCATGTGGATAGCATCTGGGCACAGCCGGAAGACATTTTTCATCGATTATTTTATCAATGAGTTTTGCAACATTGCGCTCCCCAACAAAGTTTGGCTTCACATTGATCGAACTCTTGGTCGTGATCGCGATCATCGCGATTCTGGCGTCCATGCTGTTGCCCTCGCTCTCGCGAGCCAAGTCGAAGGCGCAACAGATCAAGTGCATCAACAACCAGCGGCAGGTTGGACTTGCTCTGACAATGTACGATCTGGATTTTCAGAAGCTCCCGTCGAACGCATCGCAAGTCGCCGATTTCATGAATCCCAAGGCGGCTGGCTGGCGCAACAATTGTCTCTACGCCATCTCCTCTTATTTGCAGGGCGATTTGAAGAACAGTTCGCGAGTTTACATCTGCCCGACTGCGAAGCGCGCGGACATAGAAGGCATCCGACCCACCGCAGTGAGTGCGGCCAGCTATCTTCCGAACGCGGTGGTGATGGAATTGCCGACCACCGCAGTCTCGAACCCCTCGGACACCGTTTTCATGCAGGAAAGTTTTTGGTTGATAAGCTACACCGCGTTGCGCCCGGCGGTGGCGCTCGATTTTGGGATCGGTACCGCATCCCAATACACCTATTGGCATGACGGTCTGTCGGTGCGAACCGAGCTTTACTCGACGCTCCACAGCCAGGGCGGCAACCTCACATTCATCGATGGACACGCCGAATATCGCAAAGCGTCGCTCCTTCGGGCGAAGCACTTTGGTTTGGCGGATGGCCCGAGCGGGAAAGCGGAGGACACGCAGAAAGCTTTGAGCACGTTGGTTTACAAAAGCGCGTTCGGCTCGCCGTGACCCACAGAGAGTTCAAATCGACCGGCATTGAGGAGCAAGCAGCCTTCTTGGCACGCCAGTTTGAGGCCCGATATGGCCGGGCTCCGACCTGGTTGGTGGCGGCTCCTGGGCGTGTGAATGTCATCGGGGAACACACGGACTACAACGGAGGATTTGTGTTGCCGATGGCAATTGACCGGTATGCGATGGTGGCTGCGGGCCCGGTGGAGGCGGGTGACGGGGTAGGGGAACGCGAGTGGTTTTGGGTCAGTGAGCAAACGCTGGAACCGCTTCGGTTCTCCACGGATGAACCGATTCGGCAAGGGTTGCCGGCCTGGGGAAATTATGTGCGCGGCGTGGTCGCGGGTTTTCAAGACAGAGGAGCGAGGGTGCCGGGGCTTGTGGCGGTGTTACGTTCCACGGTGCCAATGGGCGCCGGGTTATCCAGCAGCGCGGCGTTGGAGGTGGCAACGGCGATGTTGGTTGAGGAAACCACAGGGCTGCGTCTTGAGCCAGTCGAAAAGGCGTTGCTTTGCCAGAGGGCTGAGCAGGAGTTTGCCGGGGTTCCTTGTGGAATCATGGACCAATTCGTTTCCGTGATGGCTGAGGCTGACGCTCTGATGTTGCTCGATTGCCGATCGAGAGTGACGGAGTCGGTGCGTTTTGATTCGGAGGACCTCGCGGTTTTGGTGGCTGACACCCTTGTTCGGCACGCGTTGACAGATGGGAGCTACGCGGCGCGACGCGAGCAATGTGAAACGGCAGCTCGGTTTTTAGGGGTGGGCTTATTGCGCGAAGCCACGTTATCCCAATTGGAGGAGGCCCGGCTTAGGATGGATCCTGTCTTGTTCAAGAGGGCACGGCACGTGATCATGGAGGACCAAAGAACACTTGCGGTAGTGGAGTCGATTCGTTATGGGGACTGGGCTGCGGTGGGTTCGGCCATGTATGGAAGCCACGAATCGTTGCGGGTGGATTTTGAGGTGAGCTGCCGGGAGTTGGACCTCCTTGTTGATCTGGCCCGGTCCTTAGGACCCGAGCACGGAGTTGTGGGGGCGCGGATGACGGGTGGGGGATTTGGCGGTTGCACCGTGACCCTGGTTCACACGAACTCAGTTGAGGAAGTGTCGGCACACATGACGCGTCATTATCGGGAGGAGACCGGGGTCGAGCCTGTGATGTTTTTGACGCGACCTTCGGGGGGCGCGCAAGTCTTGAGGACGGTTACTGAAAACAGGTCGCGCTATTTTCCGGAACTCAACCGCTCGTAGTATTTCCGAACCAAATCCGAATATTGCCGCGGGACCTGGTCGCGGTCGATGGGGGTCAGCCGTTCCGGGTCTTTCTTTCGATTGAGCTCTTCCTGGAGCCACTTTTGAACCTCGACCAGGG
>CAMBEJ010000229.1 GCA_945865375.1 Akkermansia muciniphila
GCAGTCGCCCCCTCCTTCGCCAAGGCTTCCGCCTTCGCTGAAGCTACGGTGGACGGGACGGCGGGCAGGCCCTCCTTCGCCAAGGCTTCCGCCTTCGCTGAAGCTACGGTGGACGGGACGGCGGGCAGGCCGGAGGGCCGATGGATTTCGTCTTAGAAACGAACCCGAGCAATATCGTGAGTTGTTGAATGGAAACTGTGTGATTATTGATGCATCTGACTTTTGGTGAACCTTGCTCCATCACCCTTCCAGGGCGTGAATCCAATTCCAAAACCAACCAGGTGCCGCGCTCGTGGACTCGCTTGCGCCTGGCTAACATCTCCGACCCTTCCAGGGCAAAAGGCGCTTTCCAAGCCTTAAGAAAGCGGGTCATTCCACTCAAAACAGCGAAGAACCAAAAGAGACCGAATAATTCCGCTTTTATTCGTTGGGTTGCCCCCCGTCGGTTCCATTTCGGTATTCTTTCCGTGGTTAATCCCCATGTCCGAGTCCGTGGTTCAAATTTCAAATCTGTTTGGCTAGGATTACGATTAGGAGTAGGATTAGGATGGGAGCCGGGAATTGGAAAAACAACGGTTGGGGCGCAGACACCGTTGTTCCGCCGAGAGTTACGGGATCGTATCCCTAGGGGCCGACGGGGGGATCTGGCGGCGGATGTACCAGGCCATGGCGAAGAGATCGAAAATCCCACGCCAGACCCGGTTCCAGATGCCGTATTTGGAGACTCCAGAGACACGCGGGCGGTGGTTTACAGGAATCTCCAGTGTGGTGTAGCCCCCATTCTTGACAAGGATGGGCATGAACCGATGGAGGCCATTAAATGGGAAGACGGCTTGCAAACACTCCTTGCGGAACACCCGCATGGCGCAGCCGGTGTCCTTAAAGTCAGAGCCGAGCATCGCAGACCGCGCCACTCGCGCGACTTTCGAAGAAGCCCTTCGCACCCAGTTGTCGCTGCGCTGCGCCCGGAACCCGCAAACAAAATCGGCCTTGTCGAGGGCCTTCAACAGCGCGAGCAGGTCCGCAGGGTCATTCTGTCTGTCGCCATCCATCGTCGCCAAGAGGCCAGACTTCACGCTTTTGAATCCCGTCCACAGCGCGGCACTCTGCCCCGCGTTGACCGAATGCCTCAAACCCCGCACTCGCGCATCCTCCAAATGGGCCTTGTGGATCTCTTGCCATGTGCAGTCTGTGCTCGCGTCATCGACAAAAACAAGGGTGTAGTCTATCCCCGCGACAGCGCCGAGCTCGCGGAGTTCACGGGCCAAAGGCAGGATGTTGCCCGCCTCATTCTGGACGGGGACGATGATGGCGAGTTCTTCAGCCACCTTTAAGGGCGTCAGGATTTGTTTCATCATCGATCATCCGGTATGCGTGCCCCGGGGGCGACGAACGATCTTCCGAGACGAGGTGTTCTGAAAGGTGTGCTTTGCATGGGATGATGATGCGGTGGTGCGACGCCTTCTAAGATACAGAACAAAATGATCGGGTTGCGGCGCTTGCTGCTTCTATACTCTTCCTAGGCGAATCCGGTCAAGTTTGCGAGCGTCCGCCCAAGAGGTTTTCACTTTGATCGGCAAGGTGGAGAGTCTGAACTCAGATCCAAAGTAGGGAGGTGTTTTCTTCCAAAACCGCCGCAGCCAATCCAAGCGTGGCTCAGCGGCTAGGGCGAGGGCACCTCCAAGAAACTAGTTGCGGTGAATCTCTCCTTTGTTACATTGCCCCCCTCTTTTCGCTAGTCGGAACGAGAAAAACGGCCGTAAAAGTTTTCCTAACTGGAACGTTTTCAAAGGTTTTGTGAACCTTTGTTGGCCATCCTAACATCGAACTCAATCCCGTGTTTCGCGGGATGGCCCGGGGCCCGTGTTGCCTTGGGGCTCAAACTATTGAAAAATCGTGATCAGCATTGGAATTAAGGATCTGTTGGACGCAGGCGTCCATTTCGGCCATCAAACAAAACGATGGAACCCCAAGATGAAGCGCTTCATCTTCGACGAGCGCAACGGCATTTATATCATCGACCTGAGCAAGACCCTTGTTCAGTTGACTGCGGCGTGCGCTTACTTGGGTCAGGTTGTTGGAAAGGGTGGTAAAATCTTGTTCGTCGGCACGAAGAAGCAGGCGCAACAGGCGGTGATGGAGTCCGCGAAAGCGTGTGGGCAGCATTATGTGACGGAACGATGGTTGGGCGGTACCCTGACCAACTTGAAGACCATCAAGAAATCGCTCGGACGACTCAAGCATATCGAGAAGATGGAAGCGGATGGCACCATCAACAACTACGTGAAACAGGAGCAGTCGATGCTTCGTCGCGAGGCGGCCAGGATGCACAAGAATCTGGACGGAATTCGTGAGATGGAATCCTTCCCCGATGCGATTTTTCTGATCGATGTCAAGCGCGAGCACAACGCGGTCGCTGAGGCTCGGCGGTTGAAAATCCCGATCGTTGCCATTGTGGATACCAACTGTGATCCGACCCTCGTGGACCACCCTATTCCCGGTAACGACGATGCGATCCGGTCGCTCCGCTTGCTTTTGAGTGTGGTGACTCAATCCATCACACAATCCAGGGCTGAATACGAGTCTCGCACAGCCCGCCGACGTGAGGAACCTGCTGCGGAGGTGACTCCGGCGGAGGCTTCCGTTTCTTCGGCTCCCGCAGCGGCACCGGTCGTGCCTGTTTCGAACTGATTAATTGAGGATCTATGGCAGAGATTACTGCGGCATTGGTTGGAAAGCTTCGCGAGATGACAAGCGCGGGGTTGATGGATTGCAAGAAGGCGTTGACAGAAACTGGCGGCGATCTGGAAGCGGCGGTGGATATTCTGCGGAAAAAAGGAGTCGCTGCCGCCGCTAAAAAGGCGGGCCGAGAAGCCCGCGAAGGCGTGATCGCCCAATACATCCAACCGGGGGCTCGGGCGGGCGTTCTTGTGGAGATCAACTGCGAGACGGATTTCGTGGGCAAGAATGAATCGTTTCGAGCTTTCTGCGACCA
This sequence comes from Akkermansia muciniphila, assembly GCA_945865375.1. Taxonomy (GTDB): domain Bacteria; phylum Verrucomicrobiota; class Verrucomicrobiia; order Limisphaerales; family F1-80-MAGS106; genus F1-80-MAGS106. Next base: position 2,996 of record CAMBEJ010000229.1, read on the forward strand.
AGTTGCCACCGCCCTCTGCTCGAGTCCAGGGGTTGATATGGAGCCTTTGCGAACGGCTCAAGTCGCGAAAGTCGGAGAGAACATTCTCATCTCCCGTCATCAAAGGTTCGAAGTGTCGAGCAACGGGGCCGTCGCGGCCTATATTCATACGGGCGCTAAAGTCGGGGTGTTGGTTGAGGTAGGGGCTTCCCAGGAAGCCACCGTCAGCCATGACGACTTTAAGCAGTTGGTCCGGGATATCACCTTGCAGATCGCGGCCGCCAGCCCCGTCGTGGTTTCGCGGGATCAGATCGACGGGGCGTTGATCGAGAAAGAGAAGGAGATTGCCGCTGAACAAGTGAAAAATAAACCTCCTCAAGCCGTTGCCAAGATCGTTGAGGGGAAACTGGAAAAGTTTTTTCAGAACACATGCCTTCTCGATCAGGGCTTCGTGAAACGCAATGCCGAGGTGACGGTGCGCGAACACGTGACCGAGGTCGGTAAAAAGTTGGGCGACGAGCTGGTCATTCGGCGTTTTTCACGATTCCAAATCGGCGAAGTCACCGCCTGATTCTAGCAGTCCAGGGTTCCTTTTTGCTCGGGCAATTCTCATGTCGCAAACCGGTGGGTCGGAGACCTTGCCCCAGTTTTCACAATGAGAACTGATGGCAACGGTTGCCCTTTGATTTGACGTCCCGGTTCCGCGTTGGTAAGAATGCGGGGCACTGGCAAACGTCATGAAATCACCAGCACAACCGAAATATCACCGCATCCTCCTTAAATTGAGCGGAGAGGCCCTCGGTGGAGAGACAGGGGTGGGAATTTGCCCCGAAGTCGTTCATGATATGGCCCGTCAGATTGGAGAGGTGCGTGGGCTTGGAGTGGAGGTGGTGATCGTGGTGGGAGGCGGCAACATTTTTCGAGGACTCCAAGGCAGCGCCCGGGGGATCGAGCGTGCGACGGGGGATTACATGGGCATGCTGGCGACCGTGATCAACGCGCTGGCGTTGCAGGACGCGCTTGAAAAGGCAGGCGTTGCGACACGCGTGCAGAGTGCCATCAGCATGTCGCAGGTCGCCGAGCCGTTTATCCGCCGTCGCGCGGTGCGGCATCTGGAGAAAGGCCGGGTTGTGATCTTCGGGGGCGGCACGGGCAATCCGTATTTTTCCACCGACACCGCCGCCGCCCTGCGCGCGAACGAAATCGGGGCTGAAGTGATTTTGAAAGCCACCAAAGTGGATGGGATTTATGACAGCGATCCCATGAAAAATCCCGACGCCAAGAGGTTCAAGAAAATCACTTATTTGGATGCCTTGCAGAGGCGGCTAAAGGTGATGGACTCAACTGCTTTTTCGTTGTGCATGGACAACAAGATGCCGATTATCGTTTTTAACCTTTTTAAAGCCCACAACATCAAGCGAGTGGTGTTGGGTGGGACCGTTGGAACGTTGGTCACTCAGTAGGCAGCAGGTTTGTTTAACGCCGAAATACTATGGCTCTTGAAACTATATTACTGGAAGCCGAAGAGAAGATGCAGAAGTCCGAAGACGTGGTAGTTCATGAGTTTTCAGGGATCCGGACGGGCAGGGCTTCGGCGGGTCTTGTTGAGAACATCCAGGTGGAGGTTTACGGCTCCCACATGCGGATCCGCGAACTGGCCGGCATCACGATACCCGAGCCGCGCATGTTGCTGATACAGCCCTGGGACGCATCCACTGTGCATCCGATCGAGAAAGCCATCCAGAAAAGCAATCTCGGACTCAACCCTGCGGTCGATAAGAAGTGTATCCGGATTGTCTTGCCCGAGCTGAGCACCGAACGCCGGCATGAGTTCATGAAGGTGGTGAAGAAAATGGCCGAGGACGGTCGTGTCGCTGTGCGCCACGTGCGGCGTGATGCGATCGAGGCCATGAAAAAGGACGAGAAAAGCGGGGGCGTCACCGAAGACGAGCTGGAGAGTTCGGAAAAAGAGGTCCAAAAGCTCACCGACCAGTTCGTCGCCAAAATCGACGGACATCTGGCTCACAAAGAAAAAGAAATCATGACGGTCTGAGCGCGCTTTGTTCGCAGGGCGCTGTGGGCTTGAGTTCCCACGACCGTCGGTCAACGAACGGAAACGGGAATGGGGATGGGAAATTCCGAAGCGTGTCGCTTGATCTTAAATGAACTGCCGGATCAAGGACGACAGGTTATTGGTTCTTCGCTGTTTTCGGTGGAATGACCCGCTTTCTTGAGGCTTGGAAAGCGCCTTTTACCCTGGAAGGGTCGGAGATGTTAGCCAGGCGCAAGCGAGTCCGCGAGCGCGGCACCTGGTCGGTTTTGAAATTGGATTCACGCCCTGAAAGGGTGTTGGAGCAGGGTGCACCAAAAGTCAGGTGCATCAATAATCACACGGTTTCCATTCAACAACTCACGGTATTCCGCTGGTTCGTTTCCAAGACCCAATCCATCGGCCCTCCGGCCTGCCCGCCGTCCCGTCCACCGTAGCTTCAGCGAAGGCGGAAGCCTTGGCGAAGGAGGGGGCGACTGACATTGGGGCTGGGATCCAGGGGCGGCACTCGCAGACTCGTTTGCCCCTGGCTAAGTTC
>CAMBEJ010000230.1 GCA_945865375.1 Akkermansia muciniphila
ACCGCAATCCCGATTTCGTAGAGTTCTTTGTCCAGCGCCGCGCGCACCGTCAGACCAGTCTTGGTTGTTGTGTTGGCGATTAGATTCACTATGACTTTGTAACTGGTCAACGGACGACCGCGCCAGTTGCTAGTGATAAAGCAGAACAGGCGATGTTCAATTTTGTTCCACTTACTTGTTCCAGGAGGAAAGTGACAAACCTCCAACCGCAGACCCAAATCATTGGCCAAACCTTGTAGAGCTACTTTCCACAGTCGGTTCCGACTGCTGTTGCTCCCCCCTCCATCGGCCATGATCATCAACTTGCTCGCTCGTGGGAACCGTTGAGCCCCCATCTCCTGCCACCAACGGCGAATGCTCGCTGTGGCGAACAAAGCAGTGTCGTGGTCAATCCCCACACTCACCCACCCCTCGTTGCTCGCCAGATCGTAAACACCATAAGGAATCGCCTTCCCCAATTCTTTGTCCGGAAAATCATGCACCTTGACTTGCTCAGGCTGACCTTTTGGTTGCCATTCCTGACCCGCGTTCTTGAATTCGCCCACCAATTCCTTCTTTTTGGTGTCCACAGACACAACCGGTTGGCCTTGCCGTTGCAACACGGCCACGTGCTCGCTGATATACTCAAACTGAGCATTGCGATCAGGATGAGACGACACAATCAGCAGGGGCCGTCGGAGAGTCGCCAAGACAGATGGGATCCTTTAGTTTGGCTTTTTTGAGTTACTGACGGCCAAGGAAGGCATGTCAGGGCCATCTATCCGGAGGCCGACTTCCTCAGATCTCTGAGAACGAACAAGGCCGGCCCGTCCAAACCTCTCACGGATCGTGCTCCGCTTTCTCGATTCGAGCCGAACCGTTCGCGATAGGCCTGGAAAATCTCCTCCACAAACTCGCGCGTGCCGAAAACCGCGCCGTCCACGAAGTAACGCGCCCGACACCCCGCATAATCGTGGATCCGAAGCTTGCCCTTGGCGGCAATCACTTCCTTCACACGCTCAGGATCGATCCCACGGCGCATGGGCCGGCCCTGCCCATCGAGTCCCTCATTCTGCTCTCCCTGTCCAAAAAGCCAGACTCGATAGGTCACCATCACCGACGTGCGCGAATCATCGACTCCGTCCCGAGCATTCATCAAAGATTTGAGTCCTTCCTTGGCGATCCGAATGCCTGCCACCGCTTCGCCGTAGCCGCACCAACGATACTCCTTCGGGTCCTGGGTCAATCCAGCTAGTTCTTTCTTCAACTATTTGTCTGTCCCTGGGAACCTGCCCTGTCCCTGGGAACCTGCCCTCGCCGCCGACCCGCGCGACCTGAGCCACGCCCAGCAGCCGCTGCCCGGCGGCTCCTGTCCGCGCTGCCACTTCCCTACTTTCGAGTGGTCGGACGTGATGGCCATCGCCCTGGAAACCTTGGCCGCCTTGCGCGCGCAATTTCCTGACTGGACGTCAGATCAGGGCGCGTGCAAACGCTGCCTGGAGATCTACGAGATAGCTGGAAAGCACGAAATGCCAGCCACGATTTGCCTTTGACAGCGCTCGACAACGCCATGAACCGCAACGTGGTTGCATTGGGTGACGACGACTTTCGCACCGCCCTCTGGGCGCCGTTCGTCGTAGCGCAGACTTCCAAGCCTGCGCTGCGAAGGGGCAGCGTTCTTTCTTGCTCCAATCCATCTCCAAGACCTATCGTGGAAGAAGGACAACGATCAGAAATCAAGTGCCTATCAACTTATTGGACTTTTGGGAGGAGTGGGCAGGGTGTGCCTGTTGCCCGTGAAGCCGACCACTTCCAATCGAACCCCATTTCGCGCCATGTTTAGTCGACTCCTTTGCTTAGCTGTGATATCAGTTCTTGGCGTCCGTTCCCTTCCGGCGGAGGAGAGCAAGAAGGAATCCAAGGAGTCCGGTGCGAAGGCGGAGGAAAAGTCAGATGCCAAGGACGAGAAGCCGGAAAAACGATCGCAGACCCGGCATGGCATGACAATCGGAGGGCAGAAGGTTGACTACACGGCCATCGCTGGCTTGATGGCATTGAAGGATGCCGAGGGAAAGCCGACGGCCGAGATTTTCTATATTGCCTACACCAAGGACAGCGTCGGGGGTGCCCCGGCTGTTGCGCGGCCCCTGACGTTCTCCTTTAATGGTGGGCCTGGATCCTCTTCGGTGTGGATGCACATGGGGTTGCTGGGGCCGAAACGCGTGAAGCTTGCCGCCGGTGGATTTGCCGTGCCGCCGCCTTACGAGTTGGTCGAAAATGAATACTGCCTGCTCGACGAGACGGATCTGGTGTTCATTGATCCGGTGAGCACGGGCTATAGCCGAGCGACGAAACCTGACGAGGCCAAGAATTTCCACGGCGTGAACGAAGATGCGCGGAGCATCGGCGAATTCATCCGGCTCTATGTCACCAAGCATTCTCGTTGGCCTTCGCCGAAGTTTCTGATCGGCGAGAGCTACGGGACAACCCGCGCGGCCGCGTTGAGCGGTGAACTGCTGGAGTCGCATCGCATGAACCTCAATGGCATCATGCTCGTTTCCACCGTGCTGAACTTCCAGACCATCTGGGGCGGGGAAGGCAACGACCTCCCCCACGTGCTTTACCTCCCCAGTTTCGCGGCTGCGGCATGGTACCACAAGAAGCTCGCGCCCGAGCTGCAAGCCAAGCCCTTGGCCGATGTGCTCGAGGAAGCGGAGGCCTTCGCCAGCGGTCCTTACAACCGCGCCTTGTTGGTTGGTGCCGCGTTGCCTGCGGCCGAGCGCGCCTCCATCGCAAAACAAATGGCGCGGCTGACGGGGCTCCAGGAGAGTTTCGTTGACGCCGCAAACCTCCGGGTCTCGCTGAGCCGGTTCAATGCCGAACTCCTTCGTGATAGACGCCTCGTTCTTGGCCGATTTGACTGCCGCTACACGAGTGCCGTTCGCGATCCGTTGAGTGATGGCGCCGAACGCGACCCGAGCGCGGATGCCGTTTTCAGCGCCTTTGCCTCCACCTTCCAGCACTATGTACGAAACGATCTCAATTTCGAGGAGGACCGGCCTTACAACGTGCTGGCGAATGTCGGCCGGTGGAACTGGAGCGCAGAAAACCGATTTGCCGACGTTTCCGGCACCTTGGCCGAAAGCCTCTCAACGAACCCGTTTCTGAAGGTGCATGTCTCGAGCGGCTTCTTCGACATGGCCACGCCCTATTTCGCAAGCCGCTACACCTTCAACCATTTGACCGTCCATCCCGATCTCTTCAAGAACATCACTCACGATACCTACACGGCTGGGCACATGATGTATCTGAATCTGCCGGATCTGAAGAAGCAGAAGTCAGATCTGGCGAAGTTCATTCGCGGGGCTTCCGGACCCAAGTGAGCAGCATCCGATGGAGGCTCGCGTAGTGCTCGGTGTCAAGTGCTCGGTGTCTGTCCCTGTGGGATCCTTTGAAGCGGCCCAATTTCGATTGGTAGGCGATCGATCTGGTGACGCTCCGCGATGAGTCATTTCGGCCGAGAGGTGGGTGGATTCCAGTTCTTATGCCAGTAAAGTTCCCAGAGCTTTTCCAGAGGGATCAGGGAAACATGGCCGTCGGCGAAAGCGACGTTAATGGCGGCGGGTAATTTGGCACCGGGCGGCCATTTTTTAAACCCTGCATTAGGGCCTGCCCCGTGCCGCGCGATGGTGATGGTCGAAATGGCTGCCACAGGGCCGCCCTCCAACAAATCCCGGGCCGGCGGGTCGATCTCCTGGGGCCACACATCCACCCAGTAGCCGTCGGCGAAAACTGGAGTTAGCGAGGGACTACGAATGTCTGCTTCGCTGACAAAGGCGTTCACGTTAAGAGGTCGGTTACCGCCGGCTTCCCAGAAATCCCCCTTGTACATCCACCCATTAAACGCATAACTCCCGGTCCAACGCGGCTCTTTGGTCGCCGGATTGATATCGCCGCCCCACACCCACGCCGTCGTGGCGCTGCCAGAAGGCTTCTTCTTGTTATAAGGCGCCGCCGGGCAGATTCGAACCTTATCAACTTGCGCATAATTAACGATCAAGGTTTTCATCCAAAGATCGTTGCCGATTGAATAGGGAATGGTACTCCCGTTGTCGTTCACGTACATGAAGTTCGCCAGGGCGATTTGCTTCAAGTTGCTCGTGCATTGAATACTCTTGGCTTTGGTTTTAGCGCGCCCCAAAGCCGGCAGAAGCATCCCGGCAAGAATAGCGATGATCGCAATGACCACCAGCAGTTCGATGAGAGTGAAGGCCCGATGATGAACCGCGCTCGGCCTCATGGACTGGACGGCGGCATTAGTTTCAAGTGCCTGGGGCAACATCATGTGATTACTTTTCATACGGTGTTAGGCGTTATGTCGTGAGCGCTCCAGGGTTGGGTTAACATCATAATGGGACCCCGGGCGATAGAGGTCGGCGGTCAGCGTCATGCATGAGTCTGCATGGTGCCGACGCACGCGATCGGACCGAGGGAGGGGCTGTGCCGCCTTGAAGTCTTCACTCTCTCTGCCAGGATCGTAGGCATCGGAACCGCAGGCTTCACGTGACGTTGCCCTCCCAGGTGACTTTCGGCATGCGCTCCCGCCAACTCACGAGATGATGGCGGATCGCTTCCGCCGCCGCCTCACCGTCACCCAATTGGAGGATTTTGACGATCTGGACATGGCCCTTCACCGTCAGTTGCTTCGTTTCCTTGGGGCCTTCCTCAAGCCGGTGCAGGCGCGCCAGCCACACCCGGAGCAATGAACGCAGATTGCCCCAGCATACGGAGAGCAGGCTGTGCCGAGCCGACTGCATGATCAAATCGTGAAAATCGACCTCCAACAGGGTCACTTCCAGGAGGCTCGATGTCTTGCGCATCCGCCGGATGTTTTCGTCCAGCTCCGGGACGTCTGCCGACTGCAACCTCCGGCAGGCCAGCCTGGCCGCTGTCGGTTTCAGCGCCAGTCGCATCGTGAAAATCTCCTCGACATCCGCCGCAGTGAAATTCCGCACGTAAGCCGCGCCGCGCTCGTCAAATTCCAGCAACCCCTCGCGCTCCAGCGTCATCATGGCCTCGCGCACCGGGACGCGGCTAACCCCGAGCTGCTCTGCCATCCCCGTTTCCGGGACATGGTCACCAGGGGCAAGGGCTCCCGCGACAATCGCCTTGCGCAGCGTGATCAGGACCTCATCCGTAAGGGCTCGGCGAACGACCGGTTCAAGGGGGGATTTGCCGACGAAGGGCATGGGAACGGCATTCTCTGCTTTTTTGCTTGAAGGGGGCATCTAAGTTGGTGTATACGGTATACAATACCTTCAAGTCAAGTTGATTCAGCGTAACTGTTCAGGCCGCCCTAGCGCCGGCACTTTGAGTTCCAGCACCATGATGGTGATGATGATGGCAAAAATCGCCGGGGAAAAAATCGCCGGGGACAGACAATCAATATCAGTGGCCGCTGCACACAGTCGATCAAATGACCTGTGAGCGCCGCGGAGGACCTTCCAGACAAGATCTACGTGATGGAACCGGTGATGTGGCGGGAACTCAAAAGCATGCCCCTCAGAAAT
>CAMBEJ010000231.1 GCA_945865375.1 Akkermansia muciniphila
CCGCTTGTGGTTCGGCTTCGCAGCCTCATCCCGGACACCGCGTTTCGGTCGTGAACCGTCTAATTCGACCGGTGGGACTTTCACCCACGAGGTAACCAACTTCACTGGCGCACCCACGGATAACACGGATAGCACGGATAAAGTACCCATCTCAGCTCCCTTTCCTCATCCGTGTTATCCGTGTTATCCGTGGTGTCACTTCAGCGTGGTTAAGCGGCGGGATACCCGCGTCAGGGGAGGCGACCTCGGATAACGTGAGTTGCACCCCGCGACCAGAACAGACGGTCTTCCGCCTTGATTGATCGGTCCCCAGCTTGTACAGTCGCATCATGCCTCTAATAATGGAACGTGCGGACCGCCTGGAAGAGGCGCTGATGAAGTTCCTGGAGCAAACCTCCATGATTCTGGCACCCAACCATGAGGACATCGCTGAAATCCGGGCGAGCAATGCCCGCACGAATCGCCAATGCCCGCACGAATCGCCAGTTGCTCGAAATGCAGCGACAGGCCGAGGAGTCGACTCCGCATGGACGCCATTGCCTCTGGCCATGAAACCACGGAGTTCCTCAACCAAGGCGCATTTTGAGTTCTTACCAGTTCTGGTGTTGAAGCCATCTGGCCACTGCGCATGAAAACGTCCCCGAACAAAAACAAACAAGCCTCCCCGGCGACCGGCCCATGTGCCACCTCGGCGAGTCGCCGTCAGTTCCTCAAATGCGGCGGCATCCTGATCGCAGGCGCGATGGCCGCATCAACGCCCGCCTCAGCCACTTCCGCCACTTCCGTGGGTCGACGCAACAGTCCTGTCAAACGCGAAAACGCCAAACCCGGTGCCCTCGACTGGCAACTGACCCGCGTGCGCACGGACCGCGAAGGCTTCCGGTCCACCTGGATCGAGGGCTATTGCTCCCACCAAAGCGTCAAGGCCGGGGATCGTCTCGATATCATGGTCTCCGCCAGCCCCGCGCGGAAATTTCATCTCGAGATCTTTCGTCTCGGCTACTACGGCGGTCGTGGCGCTCGGTTGGTCTCCGACTTGGGCATCCTCGCGGCCGAAACCCAGCCCACTCCCGGGATCGGCCCAAAAAATCTGAATGAATGCCTCTGGAAATCCACCACCCACATCAGCATCCCCACCGACTGGCTCAGCGGCGTCTATGTGGGCCGCATGACGACCCTCCCCGAGTCGAGTTCCGAAGCCTACTGGCAAAGCTACGTCATCTTCATCGTCCGCGATGATCGCCCCGCCGATATCCTCTTCCAATGCTCGGACAACACCTGGCAAGCGTACAACCGTTGGCCCAACAACTACTCCGTCTATACCCATCCCAAGGGCGGCCAAGGCCCATGGGCCGACGTCAGCTTCGACCGCCCCTACGGTCGAGAAGCCCAGCACGAGGCGATCGTCAATGATCCCCTCACCGTCGGCGCTGGCGAGTTTATCCCCTTCGAGTTCCCCCTGGCTTATTGGCTTGAGGAACAGGGCTACGACGTCAGTTATTGCTCCAACAGCGACATGCTCAGCCCCGACCGTGGTCTCAAGTGCAAGGCCTTCCTCAGCGTGGGCCACGATGAATACTGGGACATCCGCCAGTTCAGAAGCGTCGAAATCATGCGCGACGCCGGCGTCAACCTGCTCTTCCTCTCCGGCAACTCGGTCTGCTGGGTCACCCCATTCCGACCCGCCTCCGATGGACGTCCCAATCGGATCATCTTCCGGGGCGGTCCCTATGGTGCCGAGAACGACTACGCTCGCAATCGCCAGCGCGATCATGGCCCCTTCCCCGAGCACGGTCCCGACGAAGGGCTCCTGATGGGCGCGCGAAATGTCGAGCCCGTCAACGGGGGTGGCGACTGGATCTGCACCCAGCCCGATCACTGGATCTTCGAAAGTACCGGCATGAAGAAAGGCGACCGCATCCCGGGCTTGATCGGCTGGGAATACCACGGCCAGCCCGCCAATATCCCCGGCCTGCAAATCGTCGGCACCGGCACCGCGTGGGTTTCCGGCGACACCCCGCAGCAATGGACCGCGACGATCTACCCAGGGCCCAAAGGCAATTTTGTCTTCAACGCCGCCACGATCTTCTGGGCCCAGGGCCTCTCCCATCCCCCGGGCCACACCCTGCCCTGGTCCCACTGGAGCCGGCCCCACGGTCCAGACGACCGCGTCCGCCGCATCACTGCAAACCTCATCCGCCGCGCGCTTCGCTGAGAAGTCAGAGACTGCCCCTGATGATTCGCCGAGCCGGTTCTCCCTCACCTGAGACTCGTCTCGTAGCAGCAGGACCTGATCAACCTCTGACCTCAGCAAAAGCGGTTGCCCCTGTTCATGGCTTGAATTCCTGCACTGCAATATTCACCCGGCATTTGGATGCAACCACCTTGAGCAATTGTTCCGGAGTCACAATCCGCCTCCAATTCAGAAAGTCGGGGCTTTCCTTGTCGGGGCGAGGACGCTGGCTCAGTGTCAAATCAGCGAGGCCGGGCTCAAACACGGCGGCAAAAGCGCTCACCTCGGTCATCTCAGGGCTGGCTTGCAAATGGATGGGAAAGGCGGCCATTTCACTCAAGCCTCGCAACGCTTGAACCGCGCGACACACATCCCAAACCTGCATCCCCTGCAACGTTTGTCCCACCAGCATAAAACGCCGCCGAACTTGAGTCACGTAGCGCAGGTCCCCAGTCATCGCGGTCAATCCCACGCCGCGCGGTGCAAAGGCAATATGGACCTCGCTCGATTCCCGCACCCGACGCATCCAATCCGCCGATTCCGCCTCAAGATCAGCGGAGGCCGGGTTCCTCGTTACCCTTTCCATCAGCGATGATTCCGGCTGCAAAACGGAGCCGAACGGTTTTCTCGCGAGTTCGAAAAAACGCACCCATTGGGTTGCGTCAGAACAGGTGAGCCGGATGGCATCGGGAGCGGAAAGGGAACTTCGCGCCACATAACATCGCAATCGGACTCCAGGCTGGCTTTCGAACTCATAAACCGTGAATCGCACTCCCTCTTTCTCAAGGGCTGCCACTTCCCGGACGCCCAAATCTCCGGCATTTTCAGGCCAGCCCCCGAATGTCTTCTGTCGCAACACCGAAACCGCTCGAGCCACGTCCAGGGCCTCGTCGTTGGAAGCAAGAATGGTGAAATCTTCATAGCAACGGCTGGTCTTTTCGCCTGCGGGAAGGCTGCCAAACACCTTGAGTTGTGACGGTGAAAAGAGGGGGCCCGCCGCTGATTCGACCGGGGCCTGGCTTCTCTTGAGCCACTTGTTGAACCAGCGCAACACCGGGAGCTGCAGTTCTTGCGTGTCTTTGTGCGGGCCCTCGGTGATCAACAGACCAAGCTTGTCGGGAGCGTCATAAAGGTCGTAAATGGCGCGTGTCTTTGTATGGACGCGGATGACGCCGTCCAGGGGAAAAATCGTATCCTTGTCGGTGTTGCATAGCAAAAGGGGTCGCGGAGCAACCAGGGCTGCGATCTGTGCGAAGTCCCACCGATAGGTGTTCACCATGAACATGCAGTCGCAATGCCCCTCCACCACTCCGTCGATCACGTGGTTCCTTAAATCCGTGATCCCCGCGACCGGGCAGGCCACTCGAACACGTTCATCGAGCGCCGTCACCCACCACGAATAAGCGCCGCCGCCGCTACGCCCCGTGACACCCATCCGGGTCGCATCCACATCCCTGCGGCTTTGAAGATAATCCAGAGCACGGATGCAATTCCAAGCCTCAGCTCCAGCGGAGGTGTAACCGCGTGAATTCCACCACCACATGCCCTCCCGATAGGTGCCGTGGTGCAGGCCCTCGATCTCACCCAGTTGAACCGTGTCCATTACGAGGCACACGTAGCCGTTCCGAGCAAACCAGATACCGTGATGCTGATAGGCCACTTTGTTCCCGTAACTCACACCGTTCGTTTTCACCGGACCATGACCGCTCACATAAAGAATGGCGGGGGCGGGCGCGCTAAGATTTTTGGGGACATAAACATTGGCCGTCACATAAAGCCCGGGGCGCGATTGAAAATGAAGCTTCTCGACCGTGAATTCGGCATGCTCAATCGTGCCTGTCACAGTCGCGTTGAGTTCCGTTCTTGGGGGCATTGGATCAAGCCCAAGCATCTCGAACAACTCCCCTCGAAGTCTGCCTTGGGCCGCTGTCCACCGCTCAAGCGTCTTGACATCGCCGAGCGCACGGCTCTCCAGTTTTTCCACCTCGGATCGAAGGTACGAGGCGAACATCTGATCCCCTGGCGTGGGGAGTTGCGGCAGTTTCCCGTAGGGATTACGATAGGATTGAGCGCAGGACGTCAGCATGCAGGCCCACAGGAACGCCATCGCGACAACATGCTGCGAGGTCCTCATCACGGCTTCGACTTCAGCATGTCCTTTTTCTTCGCGAGCTCTTCCCCGATATCTTCCTGATAAATGTAGGAGTCCCTTGTTCCGTCCGCAGCCCAACTGTGAAGAAACAACATCTCTTGGAACTTGTACCACCTCACAGAACCGTCCATGAAAAGCTGATTGCCACCCGCCGGCACACCCCCGCCGCCCGAATTTTTGTGAGGAGGCATGTTCTTAAATGCGCTATCCCGGCCACTACCCCACTTGCGGTCGATTTTCATGACGGCATCCGCGGCAAGCACCCAGCCGGGCTGCGCTTGGGAAGCTTTGATGGGGCTTCGCGACGGAAAACTCCCAGCAGGATTTATCCATGTTGGGATACCCCCAAAATACTGGAAACCGATCACCCATTGGTCGAACTCTCTTTCGAACTGCGGAAAAGTAGGGCGGTTTGGGCAGGTCCAGATCTGCCCCGAACTGGAATTAGAATGAATGATGAGCCCAACCGACTCTGCCGCTTTTCGCTCGGGAGGATTGAGACAGATTTGCACCACTCCTCCGCGGGCCTCGAGCACCCTGTCGGCGTTGTCATCCGCGTAAATAGTGACGCCAATCCCTATCTGCCTCAGGTTGTTCAAACACTTCGCGCGCTTACCGCTCTCTTTCGCACGGCTCAATGCCGGCAGCAGCATTCCCGCAAGAATCGCAATGATGGCGATCACCACCAGCAACTCGATGAGCGTGAATGCCGCCAGTGACCATCTGGAATCACGGGAACCAGAGCCAGAATAAAGAGCGGCGATCTTGGTCATAAAAAGGAAATCTTGAGCGTCGTTTCTACCGCACCTTTCCTGGGAACGCACGACATTTCGACCGGGAGTGCCTCATCGGTGCGCATCTCAGATTTTTCGTGCTCGCGTTTCCTACTCGTAATCGTAATCGTAATCGTAATCCCATGAACCGCCGATTCGACCACGAAAAGCTGGAGGTTTATTGGAAAGTGCCGCCGCCCTGGATGTGCTCGTGGCCAAAGGCCGAT
>CAMBEJ010000232.1 GCA_945865375.1 Akkermansia muciniphila
CGCTCAAAGCCGCCGCTGAACTGGACGGCTGTTATGTCGTGGAGAGCGATCTCAAAGCGGCCCAAGCCGACGCACAGACCCTCCATGATCGTTACAAAGATCTGGCCTTTGTCGAACGGGATTTTCGCACACTCAAGACCGGACACATGGAATTTAGGCCGTGGTTCGTCTGCACCGAGGATAACACCCAAGCCCATGCACTGACGGCCATGCTGGGCTTAAAAATACGCCGCCATTTGGAGCAGGCTTGGTGGTTGTTGGAGATCACGGTGGAGGAAGGTTTGCGGGAACTTGAGAAACTCTGTGTTATGGAATTGATTCACTCCAAGAGCGAAAAGGTCGTGGCCCGCCATGTGCCAGATCCGAGCCCACTCCAAAAGCAATTGTTCGATGCCTTGAAGTTGACCCTGCCCGCCACCGTGCCTGTAACCGAGGTCACAGTAGGCACACGCAAGAAAATCAACAAAGTGCGTAAACCCCTTGAAAAATAAGGGTCAACTCACTGCTTTTGCTTCTTTTTCTCTTGGAACTTCCGTTGAAACACCGGCTCCTCCGTGAACAGGTGGCGCAACGTCGGGTCTTCCAGATCGCAGTAGGCTGCCTTCGGAAACGCGGCCCGGGCCAGCGTGGTCTTGCCGACCTGACGCGCGCCCAGGATCAGGACAGCTTGATCGCGGACAGCACGCAATACAGCCAGCGCAACCCGTCCATTGATCCCATCTTGGAAGCCATCGGTGCCAAGCCGGCCAGGAACGCGCCCGCCGCGCCAACAATACCGGCGGTCACGCCCGCGGCGCCGAAAAAGTAATCCACTCAAGCTCTCGCCGGCGGTTGGTCTTCCAACCGCGCCCCGCAGGCAAAGCAGAAGTTGGATTGCGGCGGACACATGACTTCGCACGACGGGCATTCCAGATGAGCCTTCTTGTGGCGCCGATGGATGATGAGATTGCGAACGTAGGGAATCCAGTTGAAGGCGTAAGCCGCGATGAATACGGAGTCGTGCTGATAGAACAACGCGTAGCTCAACAACAACAACGTTCCCACCAGGCTCAACCACCAAAACGCTGACGGCACGACCACGCGCTTGCGTTTTTCCGTGGCCAGCCATTGCACGATGAAGCGCGAGAAAAACACCACGTTCCCCGTCCAGCCGATCCCCTTCCAGAAGTGCCACTCGATCCAAAAGAATCGGCCGTCGCCGAAGCCTGCCTGCCAGTTGATGTTCGTAAGCCAGTCCATCATCTTGCAAGGTTAGACCGCCACTGCCCGGAACTGAAAGCGCAAAACTTCCTTCGTCCCGCCGCAATTCGCCCTTCCCTTCCCCCGGCATGCTCACTACCTTCCCCGGCCCATGGACCTGTTGAAAGAATTTATTGAGCTAATACTGCACCTTGACAAACACCTGGATGGTTTGGTTGCGCAGTTCGGGCCCTGGCTTTATGTCATCCTGTTTCTCATCATTTTTTGCGAGACCGGCTTGGTGGTAACCCCGTTCCTGCCCGGCGATTCACTGCTCTTCGCGGTCGGCGCCCTCACCGCACGACCGGACGGATTGAGTTTTTGGATTATTGTGACGACGCTGAGCGCCGCCGCAATTATTGGTGACTCGGTAAATTATTGGATCGGCTATTTTCTCGGAAACAAACTTCAGCAGCGCTTCCCGCGCCTAATCAAGCCGGAGCACATCCGCCAGACCCACGAGTTCTACGAACGCTATGGCGGCAAGACTATTATCATCGCCCGGTTCGTGCCCATCATTCGCACGTTCGCTCCGTTCGTCGCCGGTGTGGGCAAGATGACTTACTCAAGGTTCATGCTGTTCAACGTTACGGGCGCATTGCTCTGGATCGGGCTGCTGGTGCCGGCGGGCTATTTCTTTGGCAATCTGGAGTTCGTGCGCAAGAACTTCTCCCTCGTGGTGCTGGCGATCATATTTCTGTCCATCCTGCCGGCCGTCGTCGAAATCCTGCGCGAACGCAACCGGCTCAGGAAAAGTCAACGCGCTTGACCACCGCACCGCCGGGTGTGCGGGCGTGCGGCTGCCGCATTTTTCCAGTACTCAAGAGCCAGCAGCTTCATAAACAATCCGTGCGAAACCGCCGACGCGTGCTCAACCTGAATGGGTTACCGGGCCAACCACAAAGCGAGCTACAGTGGCTTTATCAGCAGCCACTTCGGGATGCACCCTCAACTTCTTCGAAGGCGAAGGTTGGCTTGCGGAGGCCGAAAAGATCAACTAGTTTTCGCCGGTGTTCGTTCAAACGATGTCTTCGGGGATATTTGTGATTTCTTGAAGTTCTCAAAATGAGCCTCCCTGCGCGCAACCACAAACGCGATCCAAGCTGGGTCAAGGCCCGCATTGCCGCCCGCATTTTGCTACGGCGGCATGAAGGCCGTGTGTCGGCTCGCGACGCACGGTTGGCGGGAAAGCTAGCAATTGATGCCTGTGTGACTGAACGGTTGATCGATCAGGCGCTCGCCTGTCTTTGCGCAGGGCGAAAAGATCGGACCTACGATGACGTCATTCGATCAACCCTGGCGACCGCATCTTGATTGGACCGCCCCCGCCGGTCAGGTGCTGGATCAACTCGTGAACGCCCTACCCGCCGATCGCGGATGGGAGATCATCGTGTTCGGTTCTTCTCCGCTTCAGTTGGGGATTGATTCCTGTTTTCTAAGCGGTGACGTCGATGTCATTTCCAACGATGACATTACAGGGCACTGTCAACGCGCGGGTTTGCTCAAAGGTCAGGCAAAGATCTATGTCGAGCCTTGCACCAGCGCCGCCTTCACAGTCAGCCCCGAATGGTTTGTGCGGGCCTTCCGTTGCGAACGGCGGCACGTCACATTCACTTTTCCGCATCCGATTGACATCCTTGTCTCCAAGATCAAGCGGCTTGAAGAAAAAGACCTGCGCGCATTCAGACTCGTGCTGGAAAAGACCGGGCATCCGAACAAGGAAGAACTGGTGCGGGCGTTACGGCGGGTGGTGGATATTTTTCGCCCGTCGTTTGACGAAGAAAGCGTCGGAAACCCCACGCATAATACCCAAATACTCTGGCGTGAATTGTTCGACAGCGACATTGATGTGCGCACAACCATCATCGCGCCAGCACTGGCCGAACGTCGGCAGGCTTATGGGCAGTCGGTTGGGGGGTTGAAGAATGCACTGGGTCACATCAAGCCTTCCAAGTAATCCTGTGGGTTGAGAAGAATCCCGAAGATTACGATGACGAAGGCGTCGGTGCCGCCGATCAGAGCAAGGGCAGGTTGGTCCGGGGAAACATCGCCACGCCACAAGGTCGCCGAAGGAAAAACGGTAAGGAAAGTGCGCAGCACGATCGAGAGCTCGGGCTCGGCGAGTTGGAACAGAGGCAGCCATTGGCAGAAAAGTCCTCCGCGGGCCAGTGCGTTTCGGGCCGCTGTGAAGTGCTCGAGTGTGAACAAGGCACTCTCGCCTTGACGCCATGGCACAACCAAGTCCCCCACAATCACGTCGAACTTTGCGGAGGTTCCCCGGAGATAGCTTCGCGCGTCCTCCACGATCACCCTCGTTCTGACATCGCCGAGAACTCCGCCGTTGGCCTGGCTGAAATGTTGGCGCGCCGCGTGATCACCTCCGGCACCCATTCCACAACGGTGAGTTGTTCGATCGGATGGATCGATGCGCCTGTTCCATGAGAGCCGGAAAAGCCACCCCAAGGCAGGCGATGGGAAGCAGCAACACCACAGCCGCCATCCCCAACAAACGCAGTGAATAAGGGATCCAACTCCCTTCCGACGGCAAGTAAGCCAGCCCGTGAGTCATCTGCAGAAAGATCCAGGGACTGGCCACGCTTTCGTGGGGCCAGCAAGCGTGCAAAAGAAAATTCCTATCAGTTAGAGTTGGAGGCGAGGGTCGGAATTGAACGAATCCCCAACACGTTGGCCCCGTCTGATGAAAAACACTTACAAAACAGGCGCTCCAGAATGTGAACTATCCGTGATTTCGGACTGAATTACTTAACGGCATTGGATTTAAAGTGCAACTCAGTGAACGTGTGGGACGCGATGCAAGCGGCACAATTTGGCGGATGGTACACCCAATACAGAGTTTATTGTCAATTCACTCACGGAGCATTGCGAGCGACTTCAGGTGATTTTGATGAAATGACAGACCGAGCAGATAATCTCGTAATGGGATGGCTTTCGCTGATCATCCTCAATTGTTTGAAGGAGCATGCTCCGGTTAGTGTGCCAGATCTGGCTCCCCTGTGGGCACGCGCGGAGTCCTTCCTGAAACAACCAGGATCAACTTAAATCGACCGTTTCAGCATGAATTATTCTAAGTTTTGATCGTGAAACCAAACTGGACGCGTTCTCTGTCACCGCGTACGAACTGTCCTTTTTCACAACAGCAGCCAACTCGTTGAGTTTTTCGACATTTGCCGATGATGGCAGCCAATTTTCCTGGGCAGAGCGCCATCGAGTGCGTTTTGATTGCCGGTCCGCATCGCCAATGCAAACAGTCGACGTTGCACCTTGATCTTTAATCTGTGCAATCAAGCCGCGATCCCAGCGTTTGTAAACGACGAGAGTAATGCCGTTTACGTGTCTTGCACGTCTCCCATGAAGTTTATAGTCTCGACGGACGATGCGCCCCCACAGACACGGATGGGGTGGTTTCATTTTTTATGGCAACATCACACGTCAACGAAGTTGACCCTGGCGAGCCTGTGCGGGTGACCGCGATTCGATCTTGTCGCAAAGCAGTTTAGAAAGTCGAAAAGCGGCTGGTAATCCGATTCCACGAATTCATGTTTACGCCCCGCTAAAGTTGTAAACGCCTCTTGCTGATTCGCTTGTTCACGCGGTAGAATCCGCCTCGCGCCAGTCAGGTTAAAGAGAGTCGTTCCGCAATGTTGTTTTTGACTGGACGGTTCCTCTCAAACGCAGTTTTGGTCAGCGCAGCGCACGAATATTCGGATGAAGTGAAATGGACAACACGCAGGCAATTCAGAACCTGCCGGAGCCGGGGCAACTTGTGATGGTTCGCCAGCGGCACTTCGTTGTCATCAACGTCCAGAAATCCAACCTCCCCGCCGACGCTTTCCTTTCCAGCAGCCAAACTCCCCAGCACGTCGTGTCCCTGTCTTCGGTCGAAGACGACGCCTTGGGCGAAGAACTGCGCGTCATCTGGGAATTGGAGCCGGGTGCCCATGCGTACGAAAAGATCGGCTTGCCCGAACCCGTCGCCTTTGACGAACCGGCGCGGCTGGATGCCTTTTTGGATGCGGTCCGGTGGGGGGCCATTTCATCCGCCGACGACCGGACTCTCCAGTCCCCGTTCCGCAGCGGAGTTGAGATTGAGGAATAC
>CAMBEJ010000233.1 GCA_945865375.1 Akkermansia muciniphila
CTGGAACACTTGAGGGGCTCGGGGAGACGCCCCACCCGCTCGCACAATCCAACCCGCCGCGGCCAAGTTGGCCGCGCGCCGACCCATGATCCGGGATGAATATTTTCCTCATAGTTTTAAAGAGCCTCCGGCAACATGCATTGTCGACCGCCATCACGGCGTCGTCGATCGCGCTGGCGGGCGGGTTGCTCATGGCGGTGTGGGTTGTGAAGGAACAATCGCATCAGGCTTTCACGCAAAACAACGCGGGATTTGACGCCGTGCTCGGTGCCCGAGGATCGAAGCTTCAACTAGTTCTCAACTCCATCTTCCACGTCGAGGAATCACCTGGAAACATGCAGTGGAACGATTATGTCGAGATCCGGGACAACCCGAATGTGGAGGTGGCGGTGGCGATCGCGGTGGGAGATAATTACCGGGGTTACCGGCTTGTGGGGGTCACATCCAACCTGTTCACTCAAGTCGAATACAAGCCCGGAAAACGGTTTGAAGTCGGAGCGCCCGGCCGCCTGTTTGATCCAGAGCTCCGCGAAGCCGTGGTGGGCAGCTTCGCGGCGGAACGTCTCCGACTGCGTTACGGTGATACGTTTCATCCGTTTCATGGCTTAAACTTTAATGAGAAGGAACAGCATCCGGAAACGTACGTCGTGGTGGGCATCTTGAAACCCTCGAACACGCCCGCCGACCGGGTGATCTGGATCCCGCTCGAGGGCATCCAGAAAATGAGCGGGCACAACGAGCGCACGGCTGAGGATGTGAGTGCCGCCCTGGTGAAGCTGAAAGGCAGCGGCCAGGCTGGGTTCCGCCTCGACCTGCTCTATAACAAGCAGGGCAACCGGTTGACGTTCGCTTGGCCCGTGGGACGGATCATGGCGCAGATGTTCGACAAGATCTCCTGGTTCGACCGTGTTCTGACACTGGTGTCCTATCTGGTGGCGCTGGTCGCCGCCGGATCGATCCTCGCCAGCATTTACAGCTCGATGAATGATCGAAAACGGGACATTGCGATCCTGCGGGCCTTGGGGGCGCGGCGCTTGAGGGTGTTCTCTATGATTGTGCTGGAGGCGACGACGATCGCTGCGCTCGGGATGGCGGCGGGATTTTTGGTGTATGGCGGCATCACGTTTGCTGCGGCCGAGTTGATGCGCGCCCAAACGGGCGTGGTGCTGTCGCCGCTTTCGTTCAACCGGGTGATGCTGTGGGCGCCGGCGGGGATGATAGGGTTGGCCGCGCTGGCGGGATTGGTCCCCGCTTTCAAAGCCTACAGGACCCCTGTCGCTGAGAACCTCACGCCGCTCAGCTAAGCCTGGCAGTTCCGCGCGTGCAACGCCCGCGCTTGGAGCTCAGACAAAGATAGGGAGGTTGCGCTGCGCTGCGTTGCGATGTCCCGCCGCGTGTAGAGGCGTCATTGAAGTCGGCGATTCGTTCGAGTGGACGACGTTCATCGGTGGAAGCCGTCAAACCGCAAAAACGAGTGTTGCGGAATGAGCCGTTCAGGGTGAGATTGTGATTGTGATGAAAACAACTCCAAGGATGTGGCATTTCGGGATCGTGGCGGGTGCGGTTGTGCTCACGGGTTGCAACCAGGAACAGACCGCCTCATCCCAGGCACGGACGAGCGTCGCCGAGGTGCGCGGGTCGCGCATTGAATCCAAACCGGTTCTGTCCAACGAGACAGCCAAGGCGGAAACAGATCTCAAGAACGCGTCCTCCAAGGAATTATCGACGCCCCCTGCGGCGTCGGTCGCCGCGATCGTGAGCAACCCGCCCCCCCCACAACCCGCTTCTCCCGCGAGAGAGGCCGGTGATCCTCCCACAGTGGGCTTCGACAAGCTTGCCTCGTTCACCTACGACATGCCTGACGAGAGCCTGGGCAAGCCGGAGACCGTCCGAACCAACGCGCCAACTCAAATTCCCAAAACGGTGCTGGCGCTCGACAAACAGCGCGTGGCTTTGAGTGGGTTCATGCTGCCCCTCAAGGTGGAAGGCGGATTGGTGACCGAGCTGTTGCTCATGAAAGATCAGTCCATGTGCTGCTACGGCGCAGTGCCCAAGATCACCGAATGGGTCAGTGTCAAGATGACCACCAAAGGCATCAAACCGGTAATGGATCAGCCTGTGACCCTGCACGGTCAGTTAAAAGTCGGAGAGATTCGCGAGAACGGATTCTTGGTCGGGATCTATGCCATGGACGGCGAAAAAATGATCGGACCGCTGGACCTGTGATCTCGAAAACTGTGGGGTCAATTCAGGAAGCCGAGGTCTCGTGTCACTCGGCCCTCCGAGATTCGCCCGTCTTGGCGAAAGTTCCAGAAGTCCACTCTCGTTGCGTCACGCGCCTCCGCAGACGCAATCCCTGCTTTTGGAGCGCACGCTGAACCCCAGGGAACTGCGATGTGAGGATCCCTGCGGCGAGCGCAAACCCGCCGGGCGCAACCAACGACGCGACGCGATCCGCATTGGCTTCGAGAAGCTCCGCCAGCAGGTTCGCGCATACCAGATCGTAAGTTTTTTTCGGAGGGAACATCATTTTGGTCACATCTGCCCGGGCGAATGAAATCTTGTCGGCGACTTGGTTGGTCGCCGCATTGTTCCGCGCTACGGATATTGCGACAGGATCGAAGTCGATCGCGCGAATGGGGCGGCAGCCCAGCTTGCCGGCGGCGATGGCGAGGATCCCTGAGCCGCATCCCAGGTCCATGACCGAGCAGCCAGGCCGCGCCTTCCCGAGGCGCGCGATCTGATCCAGGCAGAACCGGGTGGTTGGGTGGTGGCCTGTGCCGAAACTGAGACCTGGATCGAGCACGATTTCGAAGGCGTTCCCGGATGGCTTGCGAGTGATCCAGCTCGGTTTGACGTAGAAGGTTTTCGCTGCGAGAAACGGCTTGAAATGGCGCTTCCACGATTCAGCCCAATCCTGGGCTTCGAGTGTCAGGACGCGAGGTTTTGGGATTCGCGTGAGCAGGCCTGTCGCTTTGAGGATGAGAAGGGATGGCACAAGGACACAAAGCCCCTGACGAATTCCTGATTGATTTTCCAGAAAAACCGACACCTTGGACCGCCGGGTTCGCTCGCTGAAGTAGGACGTGGCAGCGGCGTGAAAGGTTGTTGCGAGGAGTTTGGCGACTGCGTCCTCGGCTTGAGGAGGCACGGAGAGGCTGACTTGCCACAAGGGCTTTGGGGTTTGTTTCAAAGGGGTTCTTGCCAAGGGGTGAGGTTGAGGAATTGAATTTCCTTCCGATCGCCGGCAATCTCCACGACGCTGATGCTCGCGTAGTCGATTTCAAAACACGACATCTTCGAGATGGGGAGATTCAGAAGGATGGAGAGGATCATGCGGATCACTCCGCCGTGGCACACAATAGCGGCTTGGCGGCCGGTGTTTTCGTTGAGAATTCTTTGCAGACACGGCTCGACTCGAGCGCGAAATTGGGTTCCGTTCTCCGCCTCGGGGATTTCATCGTGCTCGATGTGATGCAGCCAGTTGAAGGGACTTTTCCCAAAGCGCTCGGTGACGTGGTCCCATCCGAGACCCGTCCACGCCCCGAAATCGATTTCGCGTAACTCTTCGGAAACCTGAGCAGCCGGTCGGTGCTGCCTGGCCAAGGGAGCCAGGGTCTGTCTGGCGCGAATCATCGGACTCACGTAGAGGGCATCCAGGTGCGTTTTGGCGAGTGACTCCGCGAGCCGATGCGCTTGCTCGTGTCCGAGGGCTGAGAGTTCCATGTCGATGCGCCCGCCAAAAATACGATGATAGCGTGCTTCCACCTCGCCATGGCGGATCAGGTAGAGCCGGGTTCTGTTTGGGTCGCCCTTCATGACTTCTGGTTCAGTGCCTTGTTCTGGAGATCAAAAAGCTGGTGCAACCCCGCCTTGCCAAGGGTTAACATCTGGTTGAATTGCTCCGTCGAAAAAGTTCCTTTTTCGCCTGTTCCCTGGATCTCGACCCAACCCCCCTGCGCATTCATCACAAGATTCATATCCACGTCGGCTGTGGAATCCTCCACATAGTTCAGGTCCAGGCAGGGATGTCCGTTAACTAGGCCGACGCTGACGGCGGCCACGGGTGACAGGAGGGGGCTTGTCGGAATCTTACCGCTCCCCAGCAGCTTCTGGACCGCGAGACTCAGGGCCACATAACTTCCGGTGATCGCGGCGGTGCGGGTGCCTCCATCGGCTTGCAGGACATCGCAGTCGATGCACAGGGTGCGCTGGCCTACTTTCTCGAGATCGATGCACGCCCGGAGCGCCCTCCCGATGAGGCGTTGGATTTCCTGCGAGCGACCGTCGAGTTTGCCCTTGGAGATGTCTCGCGGCTTTCTTTGCAACGTGGAATAGGGAAGCATCGAGTATTCGGCGGTGAGCCATCCGCCTGTGACTCCTTGGTCCTTCATCCATCGAGGAACAGTCTCTTCTATCATCACCGCGCAAATCACGCGAGTGTTGCCCCACTCGATCAGGGTCGACCCTGAAGCGTGCGGGGCGATGTGGTTTTGGAATTCGACGGGGCGGAGGTGATCGGCGGCGCGACCATCCTGCCTGGACCTGCTGATTTGAGTTGTATCGCTCATGAGGGCGCGGACTCTAGGGCGAAGGGGCGGATTTGGGAATGAAGAAAACCGAGCCGAAGAGAATAGCGATCTGGGAACGCTCAACGCTCAACGTTCAACTCAAGTGTGGGGAAGACTCCAGTTTGATTGTTTCACCGGTGAAATGCTGCTCAAAGTCAAGCTGCCGTCTGGCTTGAGGATGATCTCAGCGGGTGGAATGCTGGTGAAATCACGGTGCGAATGACGGGAGGTCAGAAGGTGGATTGTCTGGTTCGCCGAGCCTATCAAGCCGCGTCCCGAGTGCCGGGTTTGGGCGTAGCGGCCGGCGATGAGCACGTCGAGGTGCGACACCAGGGCGGGGCCAAGCGGTTGCGCTTCGATCTCGCGCAGCGAGTAGCCGCTGAAGGCTAGGCGGCTGAGGCCCGAGCCGTAGAGCCTGGCAAGCAGATCAAGGAGGGCCTCGGGTTGTTGAAACGGTTCGCCGCCGGAAACGCTGATCCCTTCGATGCGGTCGCGTTGGCGCACCGACTCCGCCGCCAGCGGAGTCATGGGTGCCGGGGTTGAAGCAGCCGGGGCAGCCGAGCGTGCAACCTTGAACCCAGAGCACGGCGCGCAGACCGGGGCCGTTGGCCCGGCTTGCGGGTTCATAGCCGTGCAGGCGCAGCGGGGGTGTGTTTGAAGGCCGTACATTCACATGTTGTCGCTGAAAAGGCCACTGTGGGCGGGCTTCACTGAAGCCCGCTTCTCTGTTTC
>CAMBEJ010000234.1 GCA_945865375.1 Akkermansia muciniphila
AGGATTTGAAGAGGAGAAGGCGCAGATTCTTTTTCTTTCGCAGAATCTCGAGGGCGTCTTCGTGGTATTCAGGAGCGACAATGACTTCGCTGAAGATTTCTGAGATCGCCTGAGCGCACGCCGCGTCAAGCGGTTTGTTGACTGCGATAATCCCCCCAAATGGAGCCTGCCGATCCGTGGCAAACGCCTTTTCCCATGCCTCGAACAGGGACAGGCCCTGGCCAACCCCGCACGGGTTGGTGTGCTTCAAGATCGCAAGAGTGGGAGGTTCCGAGGCAAATTCTGAGATCAATGCGGCGGCGGCGGTCAGATCGAGGATGTTGTTATACGACAATTCCTTACCGTGGAGCTGCTCAAAATGTTCGGCGAAAGCACCGTACAACGCGGCTTTTTGATGAGGATTTTCGCCGTAACGCAACTCCTGCGCTCTGGGCAACGATAACGACAGCATAGCCGGCGCTGAAACGGGTCCGTCATCGAGACCGTAAGCCTTTGCCAGATGCCGCGCGATCGCCTCATCATAGGCGGCGGTTCGCTCAAAAACCCTGGCAGCCAGCCTGCGCCGCAATTCCAGCGATGTGGACCTCGTGGATCGGATCTCCTCCGCCACGGCGTCGTAGTCTGAAGGATCGACCACCACCGTGACGCTCTCATGATTCTTGGCTGCGCTGCGGAGCATCGAAGGGCCACCGATGTCGATGTTTTCGATGGCTTCGTGAAGCGTGACTCCGGGCCTCGCGACGGTTTCCTCGAAGGGGTACAGATTCACAACCACGAGGTCGATGGGGCCAATGCCATGTTCTTTGACGGCGGCTTCGTGCTCGGGATTGCCTCGAATGTATAGCAATCCACCGTGGACTTTGGGGTGTAACGTTTTCACGCGACCATCGAGCATCTCAGGAAAGCCAGTGTAAGAGCTGAGATCGGCCACTGGCAATCCCGCAGCACGGAGCGCCTTGGCTGTCCCTCCGGTGGAGAGGATTTCAAAGCCCGCTTCGGTGAGGATTTTGACAAAAGGGAGCAGTCCAGTCTTATCCGAAACAGAGATGAGCGCGCGATGAGTCAAAGGGATGGGAGAAGGGAGTGGAACCGAGACCGGGACCGAACACTAAACACTGCGAGTTTTGGGCACACTTCGTCTCCGTCACTTCGCATGAGTAACTGAAAAACGTCGTTCTAAATCTCAGCGTGCCGTCTCATTACCGGCTGCCGCCGATAAGGCTAAACTCCTTATTAGCAGAACAATCCAAAATGTCATCAAACAAAAAGCTTAAATTTCAAAACCCTCAGGAGCAGAGAAATATCAGGGGAGTTCGCGCCCCCCCGGTTCGTCAGTGTTTAGGGGCTCTGAACTCAGCAAACGACCGTGTTTGGCCTGATGCTCGAGCCACTCCAATTCGCTGCTCCTAATCGTAATCGTAATCCTAGCCAAACAGATTTGAAATTTGAACCACAGAGATAGGGAGACACAGAGGGGGAAAAGAGAGGGGGAAAAGTTTGGTTTCAAGGTTTGTTCTTCTCTGTGCCTCTGTACCTCTGTGGTTCAAAATCTGAGAGATAATTCATCGAGATTTGACGATTAAGAATCTAATCGTAATCCACCCCTCCGTTTCAAGGGCAACACCCGAGGATTACGAGTCAGATTACGATTACGAAAAATGGAGGAATTGGGGTTGCGCGTCCAGATCACGATTTCAACCGATTTTACTGAGGTCTGGGGCTGTCCGAGGGAGAGCCACGACGGGTCTGCCCCTTTACCGATCACTTCAGGTTGAACAGATAGAAAGCTTCGGGTGCAAGGAACTTTTGCGTTCGCAGGAGGATCTGCGGTAAGCTCGGCGTTGTTCGTCGAGCGACGAGAGTTATGCCAGAATCTGATACGCCATTGGAACTGTCCATCATCATGCCCTGTCTGAACGAGGCCGAAACGGTCTCGATTTGCGTCGGCAAAGCGCTCCAGTTTCTTCGGGAGAAGGGCCTGGATGGGGAGGTGATCATTGCGGACAACGGGAGCTCGGACGGCTCGCAGCAACTGGCGACAGAGTCGGGAGCGAGAGTGGTTTGCGTGCGGGAACGAGGCTATGGGAACGCTCTGAGAGCCGGCATGGCGGCGGCCCGCGGAAGGTTTTTGATCATGGGCGACGCCGATGATAGCTACGACTTTCGCGAGTTGGCGGGGTTCCTTGAGCGCCTCAGGGCGGGCGACGACCTGGTTTTGGGCAATCGTTTCAAAGGGGGAATTAAACCCAACGCGATGCCCGCGTTACACAGGTTCTTGGGCAATCCAGTGTTGACCGGGATCGGGCGGCTCTTTTTTAAAAGCCCCGTCGGCGATTTTCATTGCGGCCTGCGGGGCCTTAGCAAAGCCGCCTTTGAACAGATGCGACTCCAGACCACGGGGATGGAATTCGCCAGTGAAATGGTGGTCAAAGCCACATTGCTCGGGATGCGACTGAGCGAGGTGCCGACGACTCTTTCTCCCGATGGACGGAGCCGCCCGCCGCATTTGCGCAGTTGGCGTGACGGGTGGAGGCATTTGAGATTTTTGCTGCTCTACAGCCCGCGCTGGCTCTTTTTCTACCCAGGGTTGGCTCTGATAATCATAGGTCTTGTGCTGGGGGCTTGGCTCATGCCGGGGCCCCGTCAGATCGGAAGCGTGACCCTGGATGTGCACACGCTTCTCTACGCCGCTCTGGCGGTCATCATGGGGGTTCAAACTGTGCTGTTCGCGTTGTTCACCAAGGTGTTTGCGATCACATTTGGATTGTTGCCCAGCGACCGCGGGATGGAGCGATGGAACAAAACATTCACCCTCGAGGGCGGTTTGTTAGCGGGGGGGGGCCTATTTCTGGCGGGTTTGGCCAGCGCCATCTGGGCCGTGATGACATGGAGTCACGCCTCCTTCGGACCTCTGGATCCGACGCGCACATTGCGCCTCGTGATCCCCTCCATCGTGATGATCATGATCGGCGTGCAGATCGTGTTCGGTAGTTTTTTCCTCAGCGTCCTCAGGCTCAGACATCCTGATTCCGCCGCATCAACCGGTCCTCCCTAATCTCCATGTCACGATCCGCAGCGGCTTAAAGTCTGACCTCAGTAAAACGACGCTGCTCAGCCTTGTTCTCGAGCAACGCCAGTTCACAGCTCCTGCTCCCGCTCCCGCTCCTGGTCGTAATCGTAATCGTAATCGTAATCGTAATCGTAATCGTAATCGTAATTCTCCCCTCTGTTTCAAGGGCCACACCCGAGGATTACGATTACGATTACGATTGGGAGCGGGGATTTGGAGCGGCTCGAGCATCAGGCTAAACAGGGTCGTTTTACTGAGTTCAAAAGGTTGCCCCAGAGGTCATGACGATTCGACATTGTCGACGAGGAGGTTCCTGCCCAGCAGCCAATACACCGGCATGGAACCTTTGCCTTTGACTTCGATGGTCCCCCGCGCCTCGAAGCGGAAAAGAGTGCGAAGTTTCTCGTAGGTCGCCGAGGTGACCTGGGTTTGGCCAGGCTCACCGCAGGATTCCATGCGGCTGGCGATGTTCACCGTATCTCCCCCAGAGATCGTAGATAAATTTCTTCGTCCCGATGATCCCCGCGATAACCGGCCCGGTGTTCAGGCCGATCCGTATTTGCATCGATCTGCCCAACCGCTGATTGAGCCGGGAGATCTCCTCCTGCATGTCCAGGGCCATCCCGGCGGCCGCAGCCGCATGATCGGCGCGAGGCGTCGGCAGCCCGCACACCGCCATGTAGGCGTCGCCAATGGTCTTGATCTTCTCCAGCCCATGTTTGCCGGCAAGCCCATCGAAGCTCGAGAAAATCTCATTCAACAGCCGGACCATTTCCCTCGGCAGAATCTGCACGGAGAGGGTTGTGAATCCCACGATGTCACCGAACAACACTGTCACCTCTGCAAAGCTATCGGCGATGCTGTCTTCTCCTTCTTTAAGCCGTTCAGCAATCGCCAGTGGCAGCATGTTCAACAGCAGTCGCTCCGTCTTTTCCTGCTCCTCTTGAATGCGCCGGAGGTAGACCTGTTCCTGATCTCGGAGCCTTTTCTTTTCCAATGCCGCGCCGATGCGGGCTCGAAGAAATACCGGGTTGAAGGGCTTGGCGATATAATCTTCCGCCCCCATGCCGATGCACCCGACGATTCCATCAATGTCATCCAAAGCGGAGATCATCAGCACGGGAATATGGCGAAGGGATTCATCCGCTTTGAGTTGCCGGAGAACTTGATGACCATCCAGTCCGGGCATGATCATGTCCAGGAGCACGAGATCGAATGGACGTGACCGGACCAGCTCCAGGGCACGTTCGCCGCTCTCGGCAGTGGTCACCTGGTAGCCCTGGCGTTGGAGTCGCCGGGCGAGCATTTCACGGTTGTCTGCGTCATCATCCACGACCAGCAGCGTGGCTTCCTGAACCGGGCCGAGGCTGCTGCCTTTGGCCATGGTTTGACGGACGAAAGTCTCTGTTTCAGAAGTCGGCTTCGGTTCCCGCGGTCCTTCTTCAGCGGACGTCGGGTTCCCCGGCGGACTTGAGGCAGGGAACATGTATCTTTCCATCAGATTCAACCAGTGCGTCGCCGCGTCGCGGATTTTGTCCAAATCCGCGATCCAATGCAGCCGTCCCGAAGCGGTGGCTAGGCTCCGCAAAACTCTCGCGCATTCGGTGATTTGGTTGACCGGGGTCCGCAATTCGTCAAGTGCCAGGCGCGAGTCCCATTCCCGGGCCTGAAATTTATGCAGATCGAAATACTTGTTGATCAAAGCCAGCAACTGCTTGCCACCGCGTTGGATCATGTCCAGGTCCTTATGGAAACTGGGATCGTCCGGTTCCACCACATCCTCCTGCAGCATCTCGCTGTAGCCCATGATGTGGTTGATCGGCGTGCGGAGCTCGTGGCGGACGACAGCCAGGAACGCACGTTGATGAGGATCATTCCCAGGGGAGGACTTGCCCGGCGAGTCTGGCCCGGGGCGATCCGGCTCGTTTCCGGAAGGGGATTGATAGGGTTTAGAATCGTTCATGATAAACTTGCTGACGTTCGACGCCACATTGCAGAGAACCCGCCGCACCCTGGCATGGTCCGTCCCGAATGGCGCTTAGATAAGGCCTAAAACTTTCTTGCCCAAGCGTTTGCGTCGCGGGGGATTTTTCACGGTTTCGAACAAGACCCGACGACTCAAGCGCTGCATTTCTTTGAGTGTTGCCTGTATAGTCCTCCAGTTCTGGATGGCCTGG
>CAMBEJ010000235.1 GCA_945865375.1 Akkermansia muciniphila
GTGATGGTCACCGCAACCGGGAGTGCCTTGCCCCCTGGGTTCATAGGATGCGACTTTTGGACCTCTTCGCCGATCTCCGCCAGAAGAGTTTGAGCTTGCCGAACGGTGCAGAAATGAAAGCGGGCCTGTTGCCCCGGCATCAAGCGGGAGGTCAGAAGCGCTTCGATTCGATGTCGCCTGATGGTGGCATCGCATGCACAGATAATCTCTGTAAATCCATCAGCCAGGCAGTTCAGAAGATGGTCCGCTTCTTGAGCCGGTGTCGTGGTGGCGCAAATCTCGCAGGCCAATAGACGATTCTGGAGGATCAGAACAATGTCGGGGCGACCTCCTCGCTGAAGTTGGTATTCGGTCTTGTAGGTGAAACCCCAGCCGCCTGCTGCTTGTATGATGGCGTTCTTGATGGCCTCCCCTTTGCCCAGCTTGCGCTCCAGGAACTCCTCCGGTTGTGCAGCATCGCCTGAAACTTGTTCCGCAGCAGTTGAGGGAACGGATTCCTGCTCGACCTCGGATGCAACAGGTGAGGCGGCTGCCGCAGCCCGCGGCGTCGCCTTGGGCTTTCTCGGCGGTTCGGCACCCACCTTCGCAGAATTCTCCGAGGGCGCGATCGGCGGCGGTTGCTTGATCGCTGGTTTCTCAGGTCTTGGTTCCAAATGAGGCTCAACCGTGCTCCTCCCAGGCTGCTCCGCTACCACCCCTTCCTGCTCCTGCCGTGCAGCTCGTTCGCTCTTCTGCTTGGCGACCAATGTGCTAAACGGGTCGGCGACCTTTTTCTTGGGCAAAAACTCCCGCAAGGCTTCCAGATCTTTCCGGATATCGGCTTTGGGAGTTCCGTAGCGCTTGCGCGTCCGTTCCAGGATGTCGAGATAGGCTTCTTCGGGGGACCGATCCGGCTCTGGAATGAACTGGGTCTCAAGGTTGAAGGACGCATCCCGTGGCCCGACGCGGGCAATGGCGTGAAGCTTCGGGAGGTTCATTAGATCCGTCGCCACGAACCCCCCAAACTCATCGGCCATCTTTCGTGCATCGTCCCCACCCACTTGAAAACAGATCTTGGTGCCGCAGCTTCCCGTAACTGCGCCATAAATCTCATCGTTGCCAGCCAACTGCCGGAGCGATTGATGGGCGAGCGTGAGGCCCAATCCGTATTTCCGCGTACCCAACAGAATCTCGCTGATTGTTGAGGTCAAGAGTTCTCCGGCTTCGTCCATCAGCAGCATGTAAGGCTGGCGGTTCTCCCGCTGGCGAGACTGGCGCGCGATGGTGGTCTGATAGAATTTCGAAACCAGCAACCCCCCGAGCAGATACGCGTTGGCTTGCCCGACCAATCCTTTTGAAAGTCGCGCCAGGAAGATTTTCCTGGAGTCCATGATGTGACCGAAGTCCAGCTTGTTTGCTCGCTGCCCCAGGATGTGGAGCAATGATTCCGAGCGCAGCAGTTCGTCGAGACGGACCAGGATTGAGCCGATGGCGCTCTTATTCGCCAGTGCCGCTTCGTGTTCCCAGAAATACTCGACTTCCGGGCTGCTGACCGTTTTGAGAACATGTGAGCGGAACTCGGCGCTGACCAGGAATCGCCGCAGCTCCGGCAACGTGCCAACTCGCGAATTGTGCAGGAAGGCGAGAACCGCGTTCCCCAAGAGCGACGACATTTGATCGCCCCAACTCGAGGTGTGCTGGCGCATAACCGCGATGAAATCCGCCGCCATCAGTTCTCTCTCCCGAGTCGAACTGGCCGCCAGCGGATTGAAGGCGATGGCATACTCCCCATCTGAGGGATCAAAAAGGATGACGTCGTCGAGGCGTTCCGGTGGCACGTGCGGAAGCAAGGCATCGATCAGATCGCCGTGGGGATCAATCACCGCGACCCCGTGACCCATTTGGATGTCCTGGAGCGCCATCTGGCCCAAAAGTGTCGACTTCCCGCTGCCAGTGCCGCCCAGGATATGGCAATGATTGAGCCGCACTTCCATCGGCAGGTGCACGGGAGTCACAACCCCTTCGTGAAGGTTGTCGCCGATCCACACTCCCGTCCGTTCACGGGCTAAGCGGACCGGCACGGATCGTGTTCGTTGCAACGCTCGCCGCAAGTTCTTTGCTCGCACAGCAGCCGTGGGCAGGTGGGCCAGTGCAATGAGCTCATCGCTGTTTAGCAACATCCCGCTCCGATGCGTCTCGCGGCGTAACAGATCTAAAACGTGGTCGTCTGAATCGTAATCGTCATCCGTGAGCGGCACGAGTTGGTTGCCTTGAGTGTTGGCAAGAGGACGCAAGGCACCTGCCAGCGAACGCACGAGCTCCGATCCCCGTGAGTTTGAGGCCGTGAGGGCTGCGACGCGGACAACCACTGCAAACAGGGGCCGAGCGACTTTCACCCGGGTTTGGGGGACCAATTCGGGGTCGTTCGCGAAAAACGGCGATCCATCTCCCAACGTCACGGCCCGCACCATCGACGGTGCCCAGGGATGACGCACCGGCTCCAACAGCACTTGAAAGATCCCCGCCTCTCCTTCGCTGAGTTGGTCGAGTGCTCCGCAGACGGCCACCAAGGGATCGGCCGCGACGGCTTTCAGATTTTGGATCGGGACCATGAACTCGCGTTCCAAGCCAAAGTCCACGACGCGCAAATGCCCCGACTCCTGTCCGAATCTCTCCGTCACGTATTGCTCGCCAGTGGTGATGACCGCCTCCGGGAAGAATGCCCTGAGCTGTTGTCGCACAGCGACCGCGTCATCCCGGCCCGTGGTGACCTGCACAACCAATTCTTCGGATGTTCCGACCACCTCAAACGCCACCGGTTCGCTCGCATAACCGATGCTGAAAAGAAACTGTTCGAAAACGTTGGCGTGGGGTTGATAATCCGCAGGAAGCGCGATCTGGAGTTCCACAAGATCCTCCCGGGCTACCTGCATCTCTGCTTCGGGTTCCTCAATTTCCTCGGTTTGAACCTCCGGAACCGACGGAGCTTCAATTCCCAAGAGGCCGGTCACTCGCTTCGCAAAGCGGCTGCCAAAACTTTCAGACTGTCCGTCATCAATCACCGGCCCCGGCGCGAGAAAGTGTCCCTCGAAAGGTCGAAACGGCGGCTCCAGTTGGACAGCACGGGGCCACACCAGCCAACCCCGTCCTCGCAACTCCCAGCGATAGAATTGTTCGGAGAGTTCGCGAGCAATCCTTTGACCTACGGTTAACATTCTTCCAAACGCAGGTTCTCAGTTCACGATTTCAAATCCGAAATGGGAGCGCCTTGCTTCTCGATCGCGGGCCGGATTGGCTGAGTAGGATCCAAGCCTGCTAGAACCGCCTTTATGGCGCTATCAACCAGCGCCAGGAATGCGGAGTGGAGATCCTGCCGAAAGTAGGTATCCGGTCGAAACCACCGCAAATACAGAGCCCCGATGACCGGGACACTCGGCAAGTGCTCCCCCAGCCAAGACATCGTCATGTAGGATGCGTAACGCATGAGAGACCACCCAAGCGAAAAAAGGAGCATGGAAAACACGAACCCACCCGGATTTCCAAAAACCAAAAACGAACCAAACACAACGCCCGCCAAAACCGCGAGGACGAGCAAATAGTGAAACCATTTCACATGCACAAAACGGTCGATTTTTCGCACCGTGATGAAGAACGAGTTTCCCACTGGCGCGGCGCAGACCAGGAATTCGCTGAGTTCTCGTCGGATTCTCAAGTAGGCTCGATAGGGTGAAAACGGCCCACCCTCGTGGATGATTTGCGGGCTCGCTACGACTCCCGGGATCCTCAATCCAGCGATCGCTTCGAGCATGCCGGCGTAAATGGATTGTGGGGAAAACTGTCGCCCGGGATAGATGTTTTTCAGGTCAACCGTCACGTTTGGCGTCGGCCCGACCCACATGTATTTGACCCACTCAAAAGTTCGGTCGACTTCCTGCCAGAACTGCTGCTCATTCGGCCCGGTCGTTACCAACTTGCCCAGGTCCGGTGGTTCGACGTAGTTTTCTGGTTGCATACTTAAAGTGTTATTCGAAGTCGTTGCTGAGCAGTGGGGCCAATGTCGTTCGAAACCGTTCGAGATGCTTTTGGAGCAAAACCACATTCGTCTCCGAGCTGCCCCCCGTGTATGCGATGAGCTTTACAAGAACTTGCGTATTCCCTTCCTCGTAGGTGGTGACACCAATGCGAAAATATTGTCCGACTGTCGCCCCCGGCGAGATCTCGCCCAACTTAGCGGTGAACATGTCAGGTGACGACGGATTCAACTCCCGAATCTTAAACGAGGCATCTCGTTTTCCAAGCCGCTCGAGCGCCGTTCGCACTTCCGTCGCAGATTTGGAGGTTTTATAGATAGACGCGGGGGACGAACGTGCATCCTTTTCACTTCTCAAGGCGAGCTCGAAAGCAGTGTTGGATTCGTTCCTGCGCGCTTCCAACCCGTCCTGACTTCTCTTTCTCGCCAACTCAGCGACCAGTTTTGTCTGATCCTTGCGAAGCGAGGCCTCTAACAGCGTGATCTCAGCCTCATTTGGAAGAATCTGCTTGGCCTCATCCAGCAGTGTTAACGCCCCGTTGAAATCCTGCCAACTTGCCATCGACCTCGCCTCGGCCATCAACTGTTGAAATCGGGCTTCCCTCTTTTCCGAAGTTTGGGTTTTCGACGACCGAATTCTCTGTTGAAGAGCCATTGTCAGGGGTTCACCTGGGAACGCCTTCAAGGCCGAATCCAACGCACTCAACGCCGCATCGAACTCACCCCGCTGCGCCAACTCTTCGGCCCGAGCCCGCGCTCCGCGCGCCCGAGTTTCGGGAAGGAGTTTCGCGGCAGCAGCGTCCCCCGGTTGAGCCAGTAGCGCAGCATCAAGGAATTGTGCGGCTCGCTCGAACCGATTGTTCTCCAAGTTCACGCGGGCACCCTCCATCGCCTCTCGATAACGGGTGTTAATAAGGGTCACGCTTACTTTTTCCGGTGATTCATCACCAATTTTCACCTCCACGAATCGCGTGTCGTGTCCATCCAACTCGATCCCGATTTGGTATGTTCCTGGCATCCGGTTCGTCCATGCCATCGGGGTTTTGCCTTGTTCTTTTCCGGCCCAAAAAACGGTCGCTCCTGCGGGCGTAGTGGTGATTTGTGCGCTGCCATACACAAATTTCACGACCACACGATTGGTTTCATTTCTACGAACGCGCAGTTCCAGCTTTCGCTCGTAACCGGGTCGTTTTGCGACCAACCGATACTCGCCTTCAAGAAGTCGCGTG
>CAMBEJ010000236.1 GCA_945865375.1 Akkermansia muciniphila
TCCCTCGGAAACTGCGCTGAACCTTTCCTGAGACCACAAGTGTGGTTTTCGAGCGTAACTCGTTGCAAATTAACGCAGAACTTCTGGAATGGTCTCGTGACAAATCCGTCAATCGTTCGGAATGATGCGGAGGGATCAGGAACTCTGAACCTGGTAATATTCGGTCTCCTTTCCGCGGTTAAGTTCCCTTCCCTTTCTGTGTTCTGTGCCTTTGGTTAAGCCAGTACGATAGCAGACTCTAATCGAATGAAAGGAATCGATGATGTGAAATGACCGTTGAACATCAAGTTACGCCCGGCGAGTGGAGGTAACAAAGCTGGCGAAACGGAGCGGTCTGGACAACCGAGGCGAAGGGGCCTGAAAGCCCTGGATATGGAAGATGCGAGCCCTAATCCCGAAAAGGGGTGAACTCTGTTAGGCCTCGTGACACTAAAGACATCGGCGGCCAGCCTTCCAGAGATGGTAAAGCCAACACCGGTAGGGAAGAAACGGGAACAAAAGCACCTACCGGGCCGATCGGGGTAAGAGGAGAGAGCGCGCGTCGAAAGAACTGCTAAGACGATTGGGAGACCCACTCAAGTGGCCGCCGGGTGTGGCAAGTCCCTCCGGGAATCAATAACCGGACTGGGATGCTTGAATGGGAGTCGGATGAGCCCGTAGTAGCGAAGAAGCGGGGTAACGCCCGTGGAGAGAAGGGGCTCTGGTGCACATATGCCAACATTAATGAAGGACGAGCCGATTGGGGGAGACCCCTACTACGGAGCCGAGGACAGGGAATACCTGGATCGAGATCCGATTCAGCCTGATTTGCTGCCCAAGGAACTTAACCTCCTGCGATGGAAGCTCAGTCAAAAGGCAAAGCAAGAACCGAAGTTTGTGTTTTACACGTTGTATGACCGGATCTACCGAAACGACGTGCTGGAAGCAGCATGGAAAAGGGTAGGGCGGTATGGAAAGGCCAGTGGGGTGGATGGGAAGACTCGCGAAAAGGTGGAACGAGAGCCGGGAGGGGTAGCAGCGTTTCTGCAAGAGATTCAAAGTGAACTCAAGGGGAAGCGCTACCTAGCCCAAGCGGTGCGCCGTGTCTACATTCCCAAAGGCAACACGGGCAAGATGCGACCATTGGGCATCCCGACCCTGAAGGATCGGGTGGTTCAGATGGCCGTGGTGGTGATACTAGAGCCGATATTCGAAGCGGACTTCCAAGACTGTTCGTATGGTTTCCGCCCGAAACGGTCAACTCATCAAGCGCTGGAACAGATCCGTGAAAACATCGAGGACGGGCTCCCGGACATTTACGATGCGGACCTGCAGGGATACTTTGACAGTATTCCCCACGACAAGCTCATGGCGTGCGTGGAAATGAGGGTCTCGGATCGAAGTGTGCTGGGACTGATACGGATGTGGCTCAAAGCACCGATCGTGGAGGAAAAGGAGGGAAAGAACCTGCCGCCCACGACGAGGGACAAGGGCACCCCGCAAGGGGGAGTCGTCTCTCCGCTATTAGCCAACGTCTACCTGCACTGGTTTGAGACGGTGTTCCATCGCCAAGGGGGTCCTGCGCACTGGGCCAAAGCCCGACTCGTCCGTTTCAAGGCGACCTGCATCGAAACGACGCTCCACAGGCGGTCTTTTCCTGACAGAACTTCCTCCCCAAAACATCGGCCTCTGGCCACGAGCACATCCTGGGCGGCGGCACTTTCCAAAGCGGAGCCACGGGCATTGTCAAAGGGTAAACCTCCAGCTTTTCGTGGCCGAATCAGCGGTTCATGGGATGACGATTACGATGACGATTACGATGACGATTACGAGTAGGAAGCGCGAGCACGAAAAATCCGAGAGGCGCACGGAGTGAAGCCATTTTCCGCTTTGTCCTTGCTCGAATCGATTCTTGATTGCACATTACCCTCCGAGAATGTTTATAATAATATCATGAACCCAAATTTAGTGACTGCAGCCGGACTAGTGTCGGACTCTTTCGAGTCCGCTCGTGGCTCGATGCGCGCCTCGGTTGGACTTGCTCGCCTTTCGATTTTCGGCGTCTCTGTGTTGTGGAGCCTTGTTGCCGCGCAGGCTTTGGATGTGAACGTGCCCAACGGCTCCTTCGAATCGCCCAAGCCCCCTCTTGGGTTTCCCGCGAGCCCGCTGATTGATGTCTGGCAAAAATCGCCGCAACCTCCGGGCATTCCGCTGCCTTCAGGAATCACTTGGGATCAGCTTTCAGGGGTATTCCCCAACACGGCCATCGGGAGTGTCGATCATATCGACAACGTGAATGGAGCCCAAGCTGCCTACCTATTCGCCATCCCCGGCGTGGCCCTGTCGCAGACATTGGATTCGAAGTACGAGGTCGGCACGGCTTACCGTCTTTCCCTGGGAGTTCTGGGGGGAGGCGGCATTGCGGAAGGCAGCAGCTTTGCGATCAGCCTTTTCTACAACGATGCCGCCAAGAACCCCGTGACCGTGGGGACCCTCGGTATCACCTACTCTGCGGCCAAATTTCCGAACGCCACTCATTTGAGGGACTACTCGCTGGATATCCCGAAAATCCAACCCGCAGACGCCGCCGCCGGGAAAAATATCGGCGTTCAACTCAGCTCCACGTTCGGCACGGGTGCCGGGTATTGGGACATCGACAATGTGCGAGTGGTCGCAATTCCTGAGCCGTCGGCTCTGGCGCTGCTTTTTCTGGGAGCTGGAGGTTGGGCTTTGAGGCAGGCGCGTGCTCGTCGGCTCCATTGATCTGG
The DNA here is from genome assembly GCA_945865375.1 of Akkermansia muciniphila. Taxonomy (GTDB): domain Bacteria; phylum Verrucomicrobiota; class Verrucomicrobiia; order Limisphaerales; family F1-80-MAGS106; genus F1-80-MAGS106. The sequence goes on from CAMBEJ010000236.1 coordinate 2,748, forward strand.
CGGTCAATTCGTGAAGATTTGTCGATCGAGCGTTTTTTTTTGTGTCCTGGGCTGGGCTGCCATCGCGCTGCCGCTCCGCGCGGGTCTGATTCCGTTGCCCAACTCTTCTTTCGAGTCGCCGTCGGTGGTGTTTGTGGACACCAACATTGAGAGTTGGCAGAAAGGGCCTACTCCCCCTTGGTATGTGGAAGAGGGCGGTTTTTTGTGGAGCCAGCTCTCAGGAATCTTCAAGAATGCCGCGCCCGGAAAAGCGGACCACCTGGTTAACTGCGACCGCGATCAGGCAATCTGGCTTTTCGCGGTGCCCGAAGTGAGCTTGTTTCAGGACCACGGTTCGATGGACTGGAACGATCCCGAACCATCGGGCGCATTCAGCGCGCGTTTTGCCGTTGGAAAATCCTACAGCCTCGCGGTCGCCGTCAATGGGGGCGGCGGCGGGATGAAGCCTGGGGTGACCTTGCTCGCGAGCCTCTATTTTCGGGACGCCCTGAGCAACAGGGTCACTGTGGCTTCAACCACCATCACCAATTCAATCGAAGCGTTCCCCAACCGCACGCATCTCACAGATTTTCTCGTGCATACGCCGGTCGTGAAGTCGACCGATCCATGGGCGAGCATGCACATCGGTTTTCAGTTGCTCTCGACCGTCGATGTTGAACTTCAGGGGGGATACTGGGACATCGACAACGTCCGGCTCAACGAGCGCGAGGCTCCGGTTCTTTCCAATGTGTCCGTTGACCGGGCACAAGTTTCGTTCTCGATTCGGAGCGACGCAGGCTCATTAGTGGAGATCCTGGCGACTCCCGACATCGGGGCGCCACGGACCTCATGGGTTGCGGTCGCCACGCTCACCAATACCTCTGGCTCGATCGATTTCATAGACCCGGTAAGGACCGAAAGGCAGCGCTTCTATCAGGCGCGTCGATTGGATTAGTATTTTTTGTGAGCTCCGTTACTTGCTCAAATGCTGCTCCAAGGAAGATGAATTTTCTTGGGCGTGGCCCACGTCAGCCAGGGGGATTTACTTTGATCGAACTGCTTTCGGTCATTGCCATTATAGCCCTTCTAGCCTCGCTTCTTCTGGCTGCGGTCGGCTCGGCGAAGTCCAGCGGGCGCAGGTCCGCTTGTCTCTCGAATCTCAGGCAGATCGGGCTTGCCATCCATGTTTACGCCGACGACAACAACGGCAGCATTCCTTACGGCCCCACGGCGCCCCCTTTCACAAGTCCCGCCAGCTTTTATCCTTCGACAGGATCGCCGACGAGCCTGCTCTCCCTCCAAGGTGGAGCGCCCGTCGGTCTTGGCCTCATGCTACGCGAATATGTTGGGCAAACGCCAAGGATCCTTTTCTGTCCGGGAGCGGATCAAAACCTGAACGCGGAGGCCGAGCTAAAAAAGGTGGGAACAACACAGGCGCAAGGCAGTTATTATTACAGGCATGCGGGAGTGACTGAACTCTTTTACACTCCCCCCGATCCCATTCCGCATTTGCGTCTCGATGACATGGGCCTGAACCGGGAAGGGGTTGCAATTCAGGCTCTGGTTCTCGACACCCAATTTTTGTCCCCTCCGGGATTGGAATCGTTCAATGTGCTTCCGCGCACGCACCACCGCGCGCGCGTCGTCAATATTCTCTACGCCGATGGCCATGGAGTCGCCCGTCCTAACCGCGACGGACGCTTCACGGTGGACGTTCAAACTGGCGATATCAGGGATGGCTTCAAGAAAATCCTCGATGTGTTTATCCGGGCCGATCTCGTTCCTTGACCCGCTTGCAAGCACCAATGAGCCTTTGCTAGGTTAGACCCGTGTCAGCGACGCACCGAGAACAGGTTGAACATTTTTTAGCCAAGAGCGGAATCATCCGAACTCGCGGTTTCGAGGACGTCGGAATTCCGGGATGGCCCAATCCGGAATTGGGTGCGGGGAGCTGGATGCACCGCACCGCAATGCCACCATGAAATCTTGGAAGGACCTTTTCGCGGCCGCCTCGCGCTTACGTTTCGAGCCGCACAACATCGCGGCGGAGCTCGATGCGCGAGGCCATTACGCGGTCGAGCTGGACGAAGAGTTCCCCCTGCTGATGAAGCTTTTCCACTAAAGCTCGCGGCGGCACACGAGAGGCGCGACCTGGCACGAACGGCTTGAGTTGTTCATGCCCCTCGACGGCCCTGCGCGCTTTCGCATGGGCGATCAGGAGGTCGAGTTGCAGCGCGGAGACTTGTTAGTGGTCGATAACCTCAAGCTCAGAGTTCCTGATCCCTCGGAAACTGCGCTGAACCTTTCCTGAGACCACAAGTGTGGTTTTCGAGCGTAACTCGTTGCAAATTAACGCAGAACTTCTGGAATGGTCTCGTGACAAATCCGTCAATCGTTCGGAATGATGCGGA
>CAMBEJ010000237.1 GCA_945865375.1 Akkermansia muciniphila
CGCCGCGTCCACCAGGACATTCAAAGATTTCCACAGATTGTCTGTCCCTTGCGATGTCAACTTTCTGACTTGTCAGTAGGAATCCAAAATAAAGGAGTGGCCAAACAAATCTTCGCCGTTTATGAACCTGGACGTGAACCGCGCAATCACAGCCCACACCGCTCTGCTCGAGGACCTGCGTCGTTTGCTCGGAACCGAACAGATCCTTTCCGACCCCCTCGACCTGCTCGTTTATGAATGCGATGCGTACACCTTGGAGAAAAAAATCCCTTCTTTGGTGGTCTTGCCCAATTCCACGTTCGAAGTGGCCGAGATCGTTCGGTGCTGCAACAAACATGGGGTTCCCTTTATCCCGCGCGGCGCGGGCACGAACTTGAGCGGCGCCATCCTGCCCATCGAAAACGCGGTGATCATCTCGCTCACCCGGATGAACAAGGTGCTGCAAGTGGACATCGAGAACAGGAGAGCCCTCGTTGAATCCGGATGCGTGAACCTCTGGATCACGAACGCCGTGCGCTCAGCTGGCCTCCTTTACGCCCCGGATCCTTCGAGCCAAACGGCCTGCACCATCGGTGGCAATGTCGCCACCAACTCCGGCGGACCGCACACGCTCAAGTACGGCGTCACCACCAATCACGTCCTCGGTTTTGAGATGGTCCTCCCGGATGGCGAAGTCACATGGCTGGGCACGACCCTGAACGGCGGCGAGGAAACCGGTGGCCTCGACCTGAGGGGTGCTGTCATCGGGTGCGAAGGCATGTTCGGCGTCGTCACCCGAGTTGTGGTGAACCTCATTCCTGCCCCTCAATCCTGGAGAACGCTGCTGGGCGTCTTCAGCTCGGTCGAGGATGCCAGCCAAGCCGTCAGCGACATCATCGCATCCGGGATTGTGCCGGCGGCCCTCGAAATGATGGACCAACTCATCACACAGGCCGTGGAAGCCGCCTACAAGTTTGGGTTCCCCCTCGACGCGGGTGCCCTGCTCATCGTCGAGCTTGACGGTCTCGAGGCGGACCTGGAAAATCAGGCAATCGACGTGGAACGGCTTTGCCTGGCCAACAACGCCACCGAGGTGCGCCGCGCGCGAACAGACAAGCAACGGGCGGATCTCTGGAAATGCCGGAAACGCGCATTCGGTGCCATCGGCAGGCTGAGCCCCAATTTCTTGACCCAGGACGGCGTTGTGCCCCGTTCAAAACTCCCCGAGATCATGCGTTTCATCCAGCACACCAGCGTCAAATTCAACCTGCGGATTCCGAACGTATTTCATGCGGGCGACGGCAATATTCATCCGCTCATTCTCTACAACGAAGCGATTCCGGAAGAAGTGGTCCGCGCGGTCCAGGCGGGCAATGAAATCTTGGATCGTTGCCTGGAGCTCGGCGGCAGCGTTTCCGGCGAACACGGAATTGGAGTCGAGAAAGCCAGTTTCATGGAGAAACAATTTTCCAAAACGGATATCGAAGCCATGATGACGTTGCGCCGGATTTTTGACCCGGAACAACGCTGCAATCCTCACAAGATGTTTCCCAATGGAAAACGCTGCATGGACTTCGCGCCACGGCGACAGATCTCCGTTTGACCCCGATGCACATCAAACCCGCCACGCAAAACGAACTCAGCTCGATCCTCGCTCGAGCCTCATCGGACCTCACGCTTATAGAAGGCGTGGACCTGACACATTTCGACCAAATCGTCGAACACTGCCCGGAAGATCTCACGGCCACAGTCCAGACAGGAATGCGGTTTCACGCCTTCCAAAAGGCCCTCGAAGAACGCAGGCAATGGTTGCCTCTCGATCCGCCGTTTTCAGAGAACCTGACAATTCTTGAAGTGCTGGATGGTGATCTCAATGGACCAAGGCGCTATGGGTTTGGGAAGGCCCGCGACTACGTCCTCGGACTCAAGGTTGTTCTGGCGGACGGAACACCAATCCGCACAGGCGGGAAGGTTGTCAAAAACGTGGCGGGCTACGACCTCGGAAAAATCTTTATCGGGGCGGGTGGCTCACTCGGCATCCTCCTCGAAGCCACTTTCAAGCTCTTGCCTCGACCGCGTTCAGAGCGTTTCCTCCATCGAACCTGCTCCCCAGGCCCTGAGCTCCAAGCAACATTGACCGCCATTAAACAGTCGTCACTTCGTCCGTCTGTGATCGATTTGTTCAGGCTCGGTAACCTCCCGAAACCAAGCGATCACGTCGTCGTGGTGTTGGGATTCTCCGGAACTCAAGCGGAAGTGGAATCGCAAGCAAGCCACGCCAACTCTCTGGAGTTTTCGCAAACAATCGACCTCGGTTATGATCGCGATTTTTGGAGTTCCCGTACACGTGCCTCGGTAATGACCGTTTCGGTGGCGCCCAGTTCGATAGGTTCCGCGATCAAGGACCTAGCGGCACAGCCATTCATCAGCAGGGCAGGCAATGGCATCCTCTACACTGCGCAAAGAGGCGAACTCCGCAAGCCTCCCCAAAACAGCGCACTTGAAGAGCGGACTAAACGAGCTTTCGACCCAAAACACATCCTGCCCCGTTTGCCATCGCGACTATGAACTCCGACCGGTCAACCGGTTTCCTGGACAACCTCAAGGCTTCAGCCTGCATTCATTGCGGTCTTTGCCTGGCTTCATGTCCGACCTATGTCGAAACCGGCAATGAAAACCTTTCGCCGCGCGGCCGTATTTATTTGATGCGCGCCATGGACAAAGGGCTCATTCCCACCACGGAGAACAGCGCGATCGCCATCGATTCCTGCCTGGGTTGCCGGGCTTGCGAAGCCGTTTGCCCAAGTGGCGTGCGCTACGGCGAACTGCTGGAGGAAACACGCGAGCATCTCAATCGATCTGTCCATCGCGGGTGGAAGGAGTCTCTGCTGACCAAAGTGTTTATTGAGGGGATCCTCGCCCACCCAGAACGAATGGAGATCGCTCTGACCCCAGCTCGTTGGATCAAGCAAACCGGATTGGACCGATTCCTCCCGGCATCGCTCCGGGAACCGCTGTCATTTATCGACAAAAAGCGTCCCGCACAGGAAAGCCTCCCATCGGTGTCCCGGACCACCAGGGCCACCCAGCGCGGCAAGGTCGCCCTGATCGTCGGCTGTGTGATGGACGTGATGTTCAGAGAGACCCACCGTTCGACAATCCGGTTGTTGCTGAACGGAGGCTACGATGTCGTCATTCCACAGGCCCAGGGTTGCTGCGGCGCGTTATTTTCACACGGCGGAAACATGCTGGAAGCTAGGCGTTGCGCCATCAAGAATCTAGCCGCCTTCGAGGTGTCGGATTTGGAGGCCGTGGTCATCAACGCTGCTGGGTGCGGCTCCACGTTGAAGGAATACGGAACCCTCCTGGGGCAGGACCCCAAATGGGCTCAGGCAGCCATGGCTTTTTCCGCCAAAACTCGCGACTTGTCCGAACTACTCGATCCCGAATGGATTGAGTGGAAACCTCCTCAGTTCGGAAAGGTGACCTACCAGGACGCGTGTCACCTAGCCCATGCTCAGAGGATCACTGAAGCCCCAAGGAATCTCGTCAAACGCGTTGCGGGGGGCGCTTATGTGGAGATGCCCGAATCAGACCTCTGCTGCGGCAGCGCTGGGAGCTACAACCTCACCCAACCCGAAATGGCCGACCGACTCAGACGTCGGAAAACCGGCCACATTCTGTCAACAAATGCCGAGGTCGTCGTGACGTCAAACCCTGGATGCCTGCTCCAGATGAGAGCCGGCATCCACGCGGCAAAGAGGGACGACATCCAGGTGCTGCACATTGCCGACTTTTTGGCGGCGCACCTGCCGGATTGAACTGAACCCTCAGACCAACCCCGCCAAAGCCTGCTTCACTGCGGTGAAATTCGGCAGATCTTTGACCGTGGGCGTGACCTCTGAATACCGGACGACTCCGGCCTTGTCCACAACGAAAGCGGCGCGGGCGCTGACGGCGCCCAAACCCACCAGATCAGGCAGCAGAACGCCGTAGGCCTCCGCCGTTTTCTTGTTGAGATCACTCGCGAGTGTGATGGAGATTTTTTCCTTCTGCGCCCAGGCTTCCTGCGCGAAGGGGCTGTCCACGCTGATCGCGATGACATCGGCGTTAAGGTCGGAATACTGACCCAACCCGGCGCTGATTTCGCACATCTCGGTGGTGCAAACCCCGGTGAAAGCCAGCGGGAAAAAAAGAATGACGGTGTTCTTGACCCCCGCATTCTTGCTTAAGATCACATCAGAGAGACCTGCTGCATTCTTGGATTTGAGACTGAAATCAGGAGCTTTGGAGCCGACTGTTATTGCCATAATAATTTGATTGTAATGTTTTCTACCGGACACGGAAACCACCGTGGGATATAAGATATCCCAAAGGCGCTGTCAAACCGATGGAACGAAAGGACAGAGGTTTAGCCCCCGATCTGTTTCCGGTAGAGTTCGGGTGTCAACAGGACGTCCACCTCAGAGGGGTTCGAGAGGAGAACCTTGAAAAACCAACCCTTTTCGAACGGATCGCCATTGACCAGGGCGGGATCGTCGACAACCGCCTGGTTGGTCTCTATGACCTCTCCGCTGACCGGGGAATAGATGTCGCTGGCCGTCTTCACAGATTCCACGACCGCGCACGCCTCGTTCGCCGCCACCTTTCTACCTTTGGCTGGAAGTTCCACAAAAACGATATCGGTGAGCTCGTGCTGCGCGTGATCAGAGATCCCAACCGTCGCCACGCCCTCAGAAATCCGCACCCATTCGTGGGATTTAGCGTACTTCAGATCACCAGGTATGTTGCTCATAAAATATCGATCACTTTCCACGAAAAAATTATCGTTCCATGGTGACACAATGCCCTCAGGCTCTGTCAACCCAAAATGATCTTGTGGTCGATCGTGATCGTGCGCATCTCAGATTTTTCCAGATCTTCTCGTAATCGTAATCGTAATCCTATCCCGGGTTTCCCTCGTGCAACCGGTAATCGGAGTTTGCCTTTATCAAGGCGACTAGCATCGAAACGACGCTCCAGAGGCGGTCTTTTCCTGACAGCACTTCCTCCCCAGAACATCGGCCTTTGGCCACGAGCACATCCAGGGCGGCGGCACTT
>CAMBEJ010000238.1 GCA_945865375.1 Akkermansia muciniphila
TATGGAATCCAACTGCTCCGTAGTTCACCTTCTTGGTTGCAACATGGATTTGTACAACAAATTGCAAATGGAATGAGTTGCGAGAATTCGAGACCCTCAACTGCTCTTTTTAGGTTTAATCAAATACTTTGTCTGTCCCTTGGTTTACAATAACCTCTTGCTTCGGCATGGTAGCCTGTGCCGCTGCAATCCTCACCGTGTGGGCCCGCGTCGGGATCGGTGCGGGATCAACGGCAGCCGCAGCCTGCGAGATGAGCAGCAGAGTTGTGAGCCAGCCAAGGCGTGCTGTTGTCTTCATAGGGCGGCCATCATGCTGGGCCAATTCTGATTCGACAATTCCAGAAACGTTCGACGAGAAGGCCGTCGATGACGTCGCTCGCGGCCACCGTCGGCTCGCCTGCATTAAGTTCAGACCTCAGTAAAACCGGTTGAAATCGTGATCTGGGCGCGCAACCCCAATTCCTGCATTTTTCCTAATCGTAATCGTAATCGTAATCGTAATCCTCGGGTGTTGCCCTTGAAACAGAGGGGTGGATTACGATTACGCGTTCCGCTGATCGTCCTCGTCTACGCCGCCCTGCTCTCTTCCCATCCAGCCCCCGCGCAGTGCTGGCAGCAGGGACCGAAGTGAGTGGGGACGGGCGCTGTGGGGAACTCTGGACAAGGCATCTGCGTGTTCCTCTCTGCCGACGGCGGCCACAACCGAACTGGCGAAGCTGGATTTCACGCGACTCGGAACCGCTGCGACCCGTGCCGGGCACTGGTCAGCCGGGCGCCTGGAAGCTGCAAATGGGTATTGTAACCCGCTCGGTGAGAAATTAGGCTATCCCGCATGACGACAAAAACGGATGCGGTGAACCGCTTGAGCGGGCAAGATGTCGGCTACCTCGGTGCCATCAAAGACTGCCTGAAGGAGATGGCTGCCGTGCGCAAGAGCATGAAGAAGACCGATGCAGAAATCCGGCGGCTGCGGGCATCGAGTCGCCGCAAGTTGGACGAAACCTGGGCCATCATCCACCGTGTTCAAGCCACTGTTTGAATTTGTCCGGCAGGCGCTCTTCCTGCAGCAGGATGTCCGGCAACTCAAGGAGAATATCGCCGGTTTGGAACCTGGCCTCCACGAAACAAACCAAGCCCTTCGTCAGCTTGCTTTTGAGGTCCAGCGCATCAGCGAACGCGAGGGGCATGAACGGGAGAAGTTGATGCTCCGGCTGGAAAACGCACTGCTTCGCATGGAGCGCCCGCTCCCGCCGACAAAAGAGCCGAAGAAGCTGAAGTAGTCGAGTCCATTCGCAAAGGCACACGGGAACCGGCCAAACAGGAACGTGAACTTTGCCGTTTCAACTTCAGCTTCGGCAAAACGTGGCAAAAGGAATTTTACGCGATCAAACAAGGTGCGCCGATCATCAAAGAAGAAGCCAACGAAATAGTTGTTATCACCGTCTCGACGTTCTTCTTTTAAGAAAAGTTCCATTATGAAAATCAGTTACGATGCGCACTTCACGCGACTCGATGTGGCGGCCGTTCGCACAATCATAGAGGTTCACAGGGCGTCGGAGCACAGCCGCTGATTCCGCAACCGTGGAGCCTGTGCCCGTGACATCAGACAACTTTCATCCCGGCCAACGGTGGGTTAGCGAGAGCGAACCGGAACTCGGACTCGGTTCGGTCCGACGCGTCTCGGATCGGACGGTCAGCATCGAGTTCGGGGCCACCAACGAGACGCGGGAATACGCTCGCGACAATGCGCCGCTTCGCCGTGTGCAGTTCCGGGTGGGTGACTCGATAAAGAACCAGGAAGAAAAGACCCTGACCGTGCAGTCTCTGACCGAGCGGCATGGGCTTATTTTCTACACCGATGGCGGTCAGGAATTGTGCGAAACAGAACTGAGCGACGTTATCAGCTTTAACAAACCCGAGGAACGCCTGCTCTCCGCCCACTTCGATCCACCGGAGGTTTTTGACCTTCGATTTGCCGCGCTTGGGCATCAGCATCGTCGCCGGAAATCCACGTTGCGCGGATTTTTGGGCGGCCGGATCGATTTGATCCCACACCAGCTTTACATCGCCTCTGAGGTGTCGTCACGCATGGTGCCCCGAGTGTTGCTCGCCGATGAGGTCGGTCTTGGAAAAACCATTGAAGCCTGCTTGATTCTGCATCGCCTGATCCTCACAGGTCGGGCGCAGCGAGTGTTGATTTTGGTGCCGGATTCGTTGGTGCATCAGTGGTTCGTTGAGCTGCGTCGCCGCTTCAATCTCTGGTTTCACATTTTCGATGAAGAACGCTGCGCCGCCATCGAAGCAGCGAGCCCCGACACCAACCCGTTTCTCGACGACCAACTGGTGCTCGCCAGCATGAGCTTGTTCACCGCGGCCCATCATCGGGTTCAACAGGCGCTGCGCGCCGGGTGGGACATGGTCGTGGTGGACGAAGCCCACCACCTGGGCTGGTCCCCCTCGTCTGCGAGTCCGGAATACGAGGTGGTCGAGGCGCTGGGCCGCCAGACACTGGGGCTGCTGCTGCTGACCGCCACTCCCGAGCAACTCGGCATGGGCAGCCATTTTGCCCGTCTGCGGTTGCTTGATCCTGATCGGTTTTACGATCTGACCGAATTCCTGCACGAAGCGGACCAATACCGCGACGTCGCCCGCCTGGCGGAGATGATTCTGGATAATCTCACCCTGACGGCAGAGGATATCCGGACGCTGGCCCGCGTGCTGGCGGATTCGGAGTCGAACGTTCAGTTCAAGGTGGCGCAGATCGCCAGGAGCGAAGCCGGCGTTCGCGATGAGTTGATGGATGCCCTGCTCGACCGGCACGGCACAGGCCGTGTGATGTTTCGTAACACGCGCGCCACCATCGCCGGGTTTCCAAGGCGCATCGCCAGGATGCAGCCTCTCAACGTGCCGGGTGGGGATACGGCGGTGCTTGACGCGGCGGCAGAAGAGTTCGCCAGCGACAGAGATCCTAAGGGGTTCACAACTTTCCAGCCAGATTTCACAAAGGATCTGCGGTTGGATTGGTTGTCGAGTTTGTTGCGAACGCTGGGGCGGGAAAAGGTGCTCCTCATCTGTCGCACACAGGCCAAGGTTGCGGCGATTGATGCGGCCCTGCGACAGCGATTGAATCTGAAGCAGGCATTGTTTCACGAAGGGCTTTCGCTGGTTCAACGTGACCGCAATGCGGCGTGGTTCGCGGAGGAAGACGGCGCCCGGATCCTGATTTGCTCGGAGATTGGCAGCGAAGGTCGCAATTTCCAGTTTGCCCATCACCTTGTTTTGTTCGATCTCCCTCTTGATCCGGAATTGTTGGAGCAACGAATGGGGCGGCTCGATCGAATCGGCCAGACCTCTGAAATCCAAATCCATGTGCCCTACGTCGCGCGCGGATCTCAGGAGGTGCTCGCGCGCTGGTATCATGATGGATTGAATGCGTTCGAAGAAAACCTGCACGGCGGTCATGAGTTGCTGGAACGATTTGGCCCGCGCCTCTTCGATCTGGCCCAGGATTTTCACGAAACCGAGACAACCGCCCGCGCCGACTTGGACCGCCTGATTGCAGAAACTCAAACCGCCCGAGAGGAAATTGCCGTGAGATTGGAACAGGGCCGTGACCGACTGCTGGAGCTGAACTCATTCTGCCCAGAAACCGGCGCTACGCTCGTGCGGGAGATCCGCCGACCGGATGCCGATCTAGCGTTGGATGAATTCATGATCGCGATCTTCGATCACTATTCCATCCACGTCGAGGAACTGACGGATCGCACCTACCAACTCGGCTCGGCCGGTGTGTTCGCCGAATCCTTTCCCGGCCTTCCAACGAAAGGGCTCACGGTCACATGCGACCGCAAGCGGGCGTTGGCGCGTGAGGACGTTCAATTCCTGACATGGGATCATCCGCTCGTCACCGGCGCGCTCGATCTGCTGCTCGGTTCGGAGAAAGGCAACAGCAGCTTCGCCCAGTGGCCGGATGCCAGGACGGCCGGGCTCTACGTGGAAACGATCTATCTTTTGGAGTGCATCGCTCCACCCCCGTTGCATGTGGATCGCTTTCTGCCACCGACTCCAGTGCGCGTGGTGGTCGATCACGATGGCCGCGACTTAGGAAAAGTGATCACGCCCGAAATCCTCAGTCGTGGTCTCAGAAACGGCAATGCCTATGCGCTCTTGGACAAGCCCGAATTCCGCGAGGAATTGCTACCAGGGCTCATCGGACAGTCGCAAGTCCTTGCGAGCCGTTTAGTCCAGGGGATAATTAGCCAGGCTCGCATGGAAATGACGGCTCAACTAGGGCACGAAATCGAGCGGCTCAAAGAGCTCCAAAAGGTCAACCGCAACGTGCGGGCTGAAGAGATCGCGTTGCTGCAGGAGCTGATGCACGATTTAGATCAACATCTCAAGAACGCTCGACTTCGTTTGGACGCGATCCGTTTGATCCAGCGCGGCCCGCCGCCCTAGCGATGGTCGTCCGCAAGCCTTTGGATGAGGCAGCGACAACCTCAAGCTCTGGGTTCTTCGCTGTTAAACGAACCAGCGGAATACCGTGAGTTGTTGAATGGAAACCGTGTGATTATTGATGCACCTGACTTTTGGTGAACCCTGCTCCAACACCCTTTCAGGGCGTGAATCCAATTTCAAAACCGACCAGGTGCCGCGCTCGCGGACTCGCTTGCGCCTGGCTAACATCTCCGACCCTTCCAGGGTAAAAGTGTGCTTTCCAAGCCTCAAGAAGGCGGGTCATTCCACCG
>CAMBEJ010000239.1 GCA_945865375.1 Akkermansia muciniphila
ACTCCAAGGCCATGGCCACTCCCTGGGCACCGTCAATGGCGATGCTGACTTGGTAACCCTTTCGTTCCAATCGCCGACTGAGCATGTCGCGGTTGAGTTCGTTGTCTTCGACCAAAAGAATTGCCATGTTGGACATATAAACTGAAAAAGGGCCGATTAACGGTGTGCGTTGGGTTCGATGTATTCGAGCTTGACACAGTGGTATTGTCAAGCCTTGGACTGACCACGATCACACCATCGACTTTGAAGGGTGCAATTACGAGATCGCCTCCACCCAGCGCAAAACCGTCACTATCCTGCACCATCCCCAAACCCACTTTTGGGTTCTGGAGGACCCTCCCACAACGCTCTGGCTCCCGATTTTAGTGGCTTTCAACCTCTAAACTTCAGTTCACTTTTGTTCCGGCAAGAATTCGACTTTTGAACCGTCGCCGACAGCGAATGGAAATGCTCTTGCCTTTCTGGCTTAACGATACGACCGTGATTCGCATCGTTTGGGGATCGACCACCCCACATTTTAATTTTCGCAAGCGGGGAGGAACAGTTGTCCTGGATCAAACACACTATTATCGTAGATATCTACTAATCCCATAAACATGAATCAGCCTCTCCTTTTGATACTTTACTTTTTGGCGGTGGGGGTGAATGCCCACGACTGGAGGGATCCGTCGCCTCACACAACGGGCTTTGTCCGGGTTGATGGGATTAGGCTGAACTATTTGGACTGGGGCGGGAAAGGTGAAGTGCTTCTGTTCATTCATGGTTGGGGCGATAACGCTCATGCTTTCGATGTTCTTGCTCCTCGGTTTACGAACACATTTCACTGCATTGCATTCACTCGTCGCGGCTCCGGGCAATCGGACAAACCGCAAACCGGCTACGATCCGGCAACTTGCACGGAAGAGGTGCGTGGATTTATGGATGGCCTCGGAATCACACGAGCATTCCTCGTTGGGCATTCCTATGGGGGTCAGATCATTAGCTTATTGGCCACTAGATATCCCAGCCGAGTTCAAGGCTTGATCTTTCTCGATGGAATCTTCGACTATTCCCCTCTAGAATACCAAGCATGGCAAAAGTTCTATGCTCTTTTCCCTTATCCTTCGGCGACTAGCACTGATCTAGCGAACATCAATTCCTACAGAGCATACGAACAGAAAGCGTGCTGGGGAGGTAAACCGAGCACGCCTTTCTGGAATGATGCTCTGGAAGCGAAACTGCGGGACAACGTTCGAATCGTAGCTGATGGTTCAGTGCAACTCATAACGTCAACTGTGGAGAACGAACGATTTAGTAAAGAGGCATTGGATCCTGACCCACGTTGGCGACGTACCTTCCGGTCAATCCAATGTCCTTCTCTCGCGATCTCCAGTGAGCAACCTTGGTGGGATGTCATTTCCCCAGAGCGGTGGCCTAAAAACAAAACCGATGTCGACCTTGGTCCGTGGATCGCATATCAACAAGCCTGTTACAGGCAATACCGAGAAAATATTCGGAATGGAAAGTTGGTGATCCTGCCGCACGCCAATCACGACGCATTCAATCAGATGCCGGAAAAGGTCGACCGACTGATGTCTGACTTTTTCCAAAACACGAAGAGCAATCAGCCTTAAAACGCCTTCTGCTTTTTGCCTCTTGATCCCATTCAATGAAAAATCGCAAGTTAGCCGTTTAATTTGATTGAAATCACTTTTTTTGGTTTCTCGATGGTTCTATTATGTGCGTTTTCTCTAGCTCCACCAGCACCTCGGGTACGATAACGCGAGCCGTAAAAGCTGGCAGAATGCGTAAGATTGCATCGAAGCTCTACACGGATGATTTGACTTCATCACTGGAGGAGATTGTCCATCAGAACCGTCTTGAGATCATAGCGAATTTTTACTCAGGCGGGGTAATAAGTCACCGTTCGGCGTTGGAAGGCAAGGTGTCGCCCAGAGGCAAATTCCACATCACCTTCCCGGGGGCGGACGCGCGCTGCCCTTTGCCAACGAGGACGCTGGGTCGCTTCGCGCTGGCTCACGCTCGGAAAGATCGTCGTCCCGTGACCCTGAACACCGACATCCTTGCGTCCTTCGCAGCAGCTTCGTCTCACATGGCCGGTTTGATTTGACCACGCACAAAAAATTGATGAAAACCTCACTCTTTTCGCTTGCCCTTGTAGTCTTCCTCGCAGCGCCGCTTCCGGCTTTGGTCGCAGGCAATCTCAAGCCCGTTGAGATGCCTGACTTCACCAAAGGCGACGCCATTCCCGCAGACGCGAAGCACGACTGGAACCTCGGCCCCACGGGGCTGCGGGGCTGGATGTTTTGCGATAAAATGGTGACCGCTGACGCTCGCCAGATTTTTATTACCAGCGTGGAGAAGGGTTCACCCGCCGATGGCATCCTCGTCGTCGGAGACGTGTTGCTCGGTGTCGGCGGCAAGCCGTTTTCCTATGACCCGCGCACCGAGATCGGCAAGGCCCTCACGGTTGCGGAATCGGAAGCGGGCGGTGGAAAACTCACGCTGACCCGCTGGCAGGGGGGCAAGGCGGAGGAGGTCGTCGTGAAACTCCCGGTGCTCGGTAGCTACAGCGGCACCGCGCCTTTTGACTGCGCGAAATCGAAGCGCATTCTGGAGCAAGGGTGCAAGGCGCTGGCTGAGAAAGTCGCGAAACTCTCAAACAGTGAGGATGCCATCGTGCGTTCCCTCAATGCGCTCGCCTTGTTGGCCAGCGGTGATCCCGTCTACCTCCCGCTGGTGAAGCGCGAAGCGGAATGGGCGGCGGCCTACACGTCCCGTTCGATGCAGACCTGGCACTACGGCTACGTCATCATGCTGCTCTCCGAGTATGTGATGGCGACCGGTGACCAGTCAGTCATGCCGGGCCTGCGGCGTCTCTCGCTGGAAGCGGCCAAGGGGCAGAGCGCGGTCGGCTCGTGGGGCCACGGGTTCGCGACGCCGAGCGGACGTCTCGGCGGCTACGGGATGATGAACTCTCCTGGATTGCCGCTGACCATTTCGCTGGTGATGGCTCGGGAGGCCGGCGTGAAAGATCCGGAGGTGTCCCGCGCCATCGAACTCAGCGCCCGCTTGTTGCGCTTCTACATTGGCAAAGGCGCAATTCCCTACGGCGACCATCATCCGTGGATTGAGAACCACGACGACAACGGCAAGTGCGGCATGGCGGCCGTCCTGTTCAATCTGCTCGGCGAAGCGAAGGGCGGGGAGTTTTTCTCTCGCATGAGCGTCGCCTCTCACGGCCCCGAGCGCGACACTGGGCACACGGGCAATTTCTTCAACATCCTGTGGGCACTTCCGGGCGTCGCCCAATCCGGCCCGAACGCGACAGGGGCGTGGATGAATGAGTTTGGCGGCTGGTATTTCGATCTCGCGCGGCGGTGGGACGGAAGCTTTCTCCACCAAGGCCCGCCTGAGCCGGACGAAGACAGCTACGCGGGCTGGGACTGCACCGGCGGCTACCTGCTGGCGTATGCGATGCCGTTGAAGAAAATTTATCTCACCGGCAAACGCCCGGCCATCACCCGGCAGCTCGATACCGCCGCCGCGCAATCACTCATCCTCGACGGGCGCGGCTGGAATAACAAAGACCGCCATAGCGCCTATGACAAACTCAGCGATGACCAACTCTTCGAGCGTCTCAGCAGTTGGTCACCGATCGTCCGCGAGCGGGCCGCCATGGCGCTGGGACGCCGCAAGGATGTTGCGATTCCACCGCTGCTCAAGCTCCTCGACTCCCCGCGCCTCGAATCCCGCTACGGTGCCTGCCAGGCGCTGATTTCCCTTCGCGGACGTGGAGCGTCGGCGATTGAGCCGCTGAGGAAATTGCTGGCGGAACGCGACCTGTGGCTGCGCATCAAAGCAGCCGAGGCGCTCGCAAGTATCGGTAAGCCGGCCATGCCAGCCGTGCCGCAACTCCTCGAACTGCTCGCTCAGGTGGACGCGGCGAACGATCCGCGGGGGATGCAGCAGCGGTATCTTTCCTTCGCGCTGTTCGATGATGGCGGGATGCTCCGGCGGTCGCTCGATGGAGTGGATCGCGAGGCGCTCTACAAAGCCGTGCGGGCCGGGCTGAAAAATCAGGACGGCCGCGCCCGTGGAGCTATCGGCTCGGTTTACCGGAATCTCTCCACCGAAGACATCAAACCGCTTTTGCCGGCCATCTACCAGGCCGTCGTCGAACCCGCCCCGAGCGGCGAGATGTTCGCCGACGGCATCCGCGTGGAAGGACTCCGCCTTCTGGCCAAACACCGGATCGAAGAAGGAATCAGCGCGTGCCTGAAATACACCCGCGATCAAAATCCGTGGGCCAGCCAGGAGCGCACGCCGGAACTGATGAAAATCCTCCTCACCTACGGCACCCACGCGAAGTTGTTGATCCCAGAACTGACACGGCTCGCCGACTTCTTCGAGAAGGATGAAAAAGACTTTCCCAAGAATTTGATGCTCGTGAAAGCCAAGAGCGTCCGCGACACCATCAGTGCGATCGAAGCCTCGACGGAATCCCCTGAACTCATCCGGATCAAATGAAGCTCCTTTCAAAAACAACTCCATGAAACAGATCGCCACATTCCTGATCACGATATTTCTCGCCGCCGCCAGCGCGGACGCCAAACCGATCAAAGTCTTCATCCTTGCCGGACAGTCGAACATGGAAGGGCAGGGCTCGGTGGATCATGATGATGAGAGGGACTCCAACGGAGGCAAGGGCAATCTGGTCTGGTCGATGAAACACTCG
>CAMBEJ010000240.1 GCA_945865375.1 Akkermansia muciniphila
TTTGCGACCAACCGATACTCGCCTTCAAGAAGTCGCGTGTATTTCGCGGGGAACGCGCCGACAAAACTCTCGGTTGCGGGCGACATGAGTTCAAATGCCCCCTCAGGAGGGTCTGACGAAAGCTCCAGCGAACCAATTTTGGCCGCCACATCGACCCGGCTGGTTCGATTCCGCTCCACCTCGACACGGGTGCGCTCGATCAGGGAGCCAAATCGGCTCACCAACTCGTAGCGTCCGACGGGCAAATCCAAAAAGGAACCCGTCGTGTTTGTCCAACTCCCCCGTTTCCCTGCGAGTTCGTAGATGTCCGGGGTCGGCACCACTTTCGCCTCAAGCGAACCTCGACTCCCTAAAAGATTCACCGACCCGAGGTCCGTCACACCATACCAGACAAACCGGCTCTGGGACTTTGGTTCACTATCCGGGGCGTGGATCCCGATCTCGACGGACCCCATCGGCAGCGGTGAATTGAGAGACTGTCTCGCACCATTGACGGTCACAGAGAATCCCTGTTCCGGCTCCTTGCCATCCACCGTGACCTTGACCGCGAGCCGAGTGAGGATGGAATGGCGGGCGTGATAATCCCGCGCCATGATGAGAATGCCGAACACCAATGCGACCCAGAACGGCAAGAATGCCCGACGAAATGAGGGCTTTCGCCCAGGAGGAGACGGTTGCGGTGCCATAGGTTTTGCGACAGCGACGTTCGAACCCATCCAGGTTCACACTCTTTGTCAAAAACCAGACCTAAACCGCCAAGAGAGCATCGCACAAACTCCAAAAACAGACCTCCGGCTCAACACCTTCCCCACGGCATGATTTCTGATTCCCGAACTTCAACAGAAGATCCGCTCCTAAACCTCCCTTAAGGTGCAGACGTAGGCACAAACGCTTGGTCTTCTTCCTGGAATACCTTCGAGAAGACGCGAATGCGTCGTGCCCGTCAAGTACAAGTGTGTTTAAAAATGAGTCAAAAGAGACTCTATTGATGATACGCCCGCATAGGAGTGTGGATGACGACACCACCGCTCGCGGTCGCCATTCTCGGCGGCAGCTTGGCCGTTGTCTTGAGCTTCGTGGACGTTCAAGAGGAACGCGTGCTGACCTTAGAGGAGATCCTTGTTGGCCGGAAGTTTGCCGGGCTGCCGTGGCTCTATGCGCTGCCTGCTGGATGCCAATATGCCCCGTTCTCGAGTTCGATTATCATTACACGATCCAACTCTCCCACCCCTGTGACATCATCACGCTGGCGGCGGCACATCAAACGGAAATCCAAAGAATTCAATGACCTCCTTGGTCCGATCGTAAATCGCCCGCTCCGAGAGCCGAGCCCGATCGCACATTTCATTCATGGAACCGAAATCGTCGGCAACAAATCGCAGCAACTCCATGGGATTAAGTTCAACCCCGACCAGCGGTCGTCCATCCTTGGCAACGGCCGTGAAGCCCGGCAGGCAACACATCACCATGGTTTTTAAGCCGTCTTGGTTTAGGTCACAGAAGTAGAGCCAATAAGGCCATGCCCGATGAAACGCCGAGTAGAACCTGCGGACCTCGGGAATCGCGTAAATTTCCCGCACGTCGGAATCGTAACCCTCCACAGCGAACACCATTCCGCCCAGCATCTGGGCCATAGCAGGCCCGCTCGGCAGCCGGTCGGTGCCGAACTTCGCCAGGAACGCCGAGAAATCGCCGCGCTCCACTTTGTCGCGGCTGAACTGAAACACGATCAACTGACGCTCGCCCATGGTCCTCCAGTCTGAACACTCGCCCGGTTTTCAGCAATCCTCCCTCGCGTCATCCAGTGGGATACCATAACCCAACTTTCTACACTGGGGCATTTTTTTTCTGGCGACCCGAGGATTTCCTGGGATTTTTCGAAATTTATCGGCAAATGTCTTCACTACATTTTTTGAACTCCGACGTCAGTTGATCATCGTTTGTTCTGCACTCAGACGGGGGGGTGGTTGATCGGGCAGCTTCATTTTGAGCCGTGCCAGCAGCAAGTCCACGGCCTTCTCCGGTTGTGTATAGCGGCTCATCACCAGCCAGCGTCCGTCGGTTGTCGGCACTTCCAAATCCAGCATTTGCACTCCGGCCAAGGTTTCCAGGACCGCCCTGGGTGTCAGCCCCGGTGCCAAGGCGCGCAATCGTTGCCGCAGGGTCACTTGCAGGCAATACGCCAGGAAACAGACGAAAGTGTGGGCCTCCACCCGCGGTTCCACGGAATGGTATATCCAGGATGCGCACACTTGGCTTTGGTGGTTTCAATAGTTCCCACATCGAGTTCAGGGAGATACCAAAACCCTTGGGCGGAGCCGGAGTCGCGGTTGATGAACTTCCCCGCACCCGCGCCGCTCAGGCCGTTGTCGAGAAGCTGGCGACAGGGGTTCAACAATCGATCTCCTCCTCGTTGACCCAGTCGTCGAACACGTGCTCGTAGTGCTCCTTGAGCTTCGGATAGACGTCCGAGCTGACGACAGTGAAGTGGCGCATATCCTTTCGCGAGGAGCTTTCGGCATTCATATCGCTGTAGCACAGGGCCAGGCCCTGGGCGAAGTCCGCTTGGGTTGAGCCGTCGATGAAGGCGATCAATTCCGCGAGCGTAAACGGCTTCTGACTGGAGTCCCTGGCGAGGTCGAATTCCGATTCGTATTCATCGACGATGGCATAGAGGATGTCCTGGTCCTTCGGACGGGCACGGATGCTGATGACGTCGCACGTGGTCGACTTAAGTTCGATCCTGGCGATCTCGGTCTCTCTCGCGCGGTTGTCGGGCAGATACTCGCCGCCCATGAACGCCGGGTGGATTTGGCCCAGTTCACGGCGAACCTTCTTCGGGAGCGAGGCGGTCTTCAGCTCATCCTTCAATATCTCGTAACGTCCGGCCTCCCAGTGGTCGATAATCATTTCGCGCCGCAGGGTGCCTTTGACGTTGCGCAGGATTGCCTGGAGCAGGAGGTCATCCTCCCAGTAGTTGGTGGGACGGTATTGGTAGTCGATGCCGGGATAGATTTTCATGGCGCGCCTCAATTCTATTATAAGTTTACCGGAAGGAGTTGGACGACCGCGGTGGCGCCCCAGGAAAAGGACGTCGCCAAGAGGAAATCGCGGATCTCTCTCGCCTCCTGAACGCAACGGGTTCCGAGCGAACGACGGAGCCGTTGCTTGGTAAACTGAGGGGAATGCAGGGTGAAATGGCACCACCAGATGCCGTGGTTGTTCCAGAGGTGATGGTCCGGGTTTTGCGGGTTCACCCGGACGGCGAGTCGAGCTTGGTTCATAATGCGTAGGCCTTTTCAGCTGACGCACCAGGAGTTGACTTGGGCGGAAAACAAAAGCCGCCGACCTAAGCATCAGGCGGCGGCCTCATCATCCGAGAAGTTGTTTTTTCGAAGCGTTGAGCGCTTCGCACATCGAACGGGTTACCCCGCCTAGGCACCGTGGCTATCTTCAAAAAGCTCGGTTGCTACTCACCCGGTTCTCCGGGCTCGTTCCTGATGCTCTTCAGATTCAACCATACACTTGCTAAATGCGCAACCGCGTTGTGTGTCATAAACAGGGTTAGCACCGGCTTTCTTGACAGTTCCTTGTTTGCCAAGACATGTCTTGCGGGGTAGGATGGCGGAGTCAGTATGAATGATCGAATCGTGATTGATCCGAAAGTCTGCCACGGCAAACCGGTTGTGCTTGGCACGCGAATGCCGGTGTCGCTGATTGTCGGCAGCTTGGCCGGAGGTATGAGCTTCGAGGATGTTCAACAAGAATACGCTCTGACCTTGAAGGACATTCGTGCGGCGATTCAGTTCGCCGGAGAGCTGGTTGAACAGGAGCAGTGACATCCATCATCCTGCTGATATGAACTACGAACACCTCATCACGGTCGAGCCCGGAAAGCGCGGGGGCAAGCCGTGCATTCGCGGGATGCGGATCACGGTTTATGATGTCTTGGAGTATTTAGCCTCCGGCATGACCGAGGACGAGATGCTCACCGATTTCTCCGAGTTGACCCGTGAGGACATCAAGGCTTGTTTGGCGTTTGCAGCCGACCGTGAACGCAAGCTTTTCAACGCCGCAGCGTGAAGCTCCTGCTTGATGAGAACCTGTCCGACAGGGTCGTTCCGCAAATTCTCGATCTCTATCCCGGATCGACCCACGTCAAGTCGCACGACCTGATTCACAGCGACGACGTTCTCATATGGGCTTTTGCGCAACAACAGGGTTACTCCATCTTTTCTAAGGACGCCGACTTTCATCAGCGCAGCCGCGATGAAGAAAGCTCACGCTTGCGCTAGAAGGCTCGCGTGACGATAATTCCCCGATGAGCGTCGCCGAACTTCCCATCGCCATCGACCGCCACAAGCTTGAGACCTTCTGCCGTGAGCATGGCATCCGCAAATTGAGCCTTTTCGGCTCCGTGCTCCGTGCCGACTTCGACCCTGCCCGGAGCGATCTGGACGTGCTGGTAGAATTCAGTCCCGGCCGAACACCTGGCTGGGAATTCTTCGGCTGGAGCGAAGACCTCGCTCTCATCGTCGGACGCAAGGTGGATCTGCATACCCCAAAAAGCCTGAGTCAATACTTCCGGGCTAAAGTCTTGCAGGAGGCATTGCCTATCTATGAGCAGGCATGATCCCAAGGTGACGTTGAGGCAAATCTCCGACCACGCTCAACGAGCTCAAGAGCTGTGCGCCCAGAACACCCTGCCGCAAATCCTCGCTGATTGGCAG
>CAMBEJ010000241.1 GCA_945865375.1 Akkermansia muciniphila
AGGTCGAAGGCGTAGGTGAGCATGTGGCCGGAGCCTGCCGCCGGGTCGAGGAGGCGGATTTCTTCGGGACGTTCTAGCTTTAGATACGAATCGGGAGCGCCCTGTCCGGCGGCAGAGTGGTCAGTGGTCAGTGGCCAGTGGCCAGTTTGGATCGGAGGCTGGACAGCATTTTGGAGATTTCCTCCCGCAGACTGAGGGCTGCTGCTGCTTGCTGCGACGTCAGATATTTGAACCGGATGGCCAGCAGCAGTTGCGTCTCCACTTCGGCGAGCGACCCATGGGAGATCGAGAGGAAGTTCTTGAACTCCGCCGTGGACTGCCGCGCCTGCCCCTCCGCGATGTTCGAGGGCACCGACACCGCCGCCCTGCGGAGTTGACTGGTCAACCCGTAGAGTTCCTCCTTCGGAAACGACTGGCTGAGCCGATGGACTGTTTCCGCCAGATCCATCGCCTTTTGCCACACAATCAGGTCCTTGTAAGTGTTGATTTGCATAAGCTTCTTTCTCGCTACTGGCCACTCCGGCTTTTTCCCCACTGACCACTGGCCACTGACCACTGGCCACTTCCTCAACGTAGTAGGGCATATGATCCCTGAGCCGTGACTGCGGTCTGTTCTGCAACCAAAGCCTGCCCAGAGAGTTCTCCACCAGGTAGCGGACAATCCAGTGCGGGGTGAAGAGCTGGGTGACGGCGGGGATGTCCTCGGTGGGCACGGCGCTCTTGCGGGCCATGACCTGGTCTTTCCGCTCGGAGATGTAGAACTGGTAGAGCCAGCCGAGGATCTCGACATTGGCCCGCTGCCCGTCGCCGCAGTCTTCGTCGCTGATCTCGGTGCGGAAGCCGTGGACGACGGAGTGCTCGGTGAGGAGGTCATCCGGCAGGAGCAGCTCGGTTTCGTCGTCGAGTTTCTCGAAGAGGTTCGGCAGCAGGGCGTGGTAGAATCGGCAGGCGGCGAGGACGAGGTGGCGATAGACTTCGCCCTGCGCATCCGGCGACGGGATGCGGCCATCGAGGAGGTCATTTAGTCGGGCGGGGTCGGTGTGGGACTTCAGCTCCTCGGGCAAGGCTCCGGTGCGGGTGAGCTTGAGCAACTCGGGCTGCGTCTCCGCGGCGCTGCCCGGCGTGAGGACGCGGGCGCGGAAGGGATGCCAGCCGCGGGCATCCATGAAGCGGAGCGCGGCTAAGCGGTTGAACCAAGTGTAGGCGACGCGCTCGATCAGCCCGGGGCGGTCGGCTGCGG
The DNA here is from genome assembly GCA_945865375.1 of Akkermansia muciniphila. Lineage (GTDB taxonomy): Bacteria > Verrucomicrobiota > Verrucomicrobiia > Limisphaerales > F1-80-MAGS106 > F1-80-MAGS106. Next base: position 1,241 of record CAMBEJ010000241.1, read on the forward strand.
CGAGTTTCCGGAGGGAGGCGACTTGGGGAGCGAAGGTGGTGAGGTAGTCCGGTGTCTGGGCGGTGAGGGCGAAGTCGAGCTTGCGGGTGACGGCCTCCATGAGCTGGCGGCGGACGGCGGGGGCGAAGGTCTTGAGGGCGGAGGTGTTCACGAGAAGAGGTCGTCGGGGGCGTCCTGATTGGCGGCGGGGCGCTCCTTGGCCGCTTTGAATTCCTCCATGAGCGGGAGGTCCGGAAAGTATTTGGCCATCTGCTCCCGAAACTCGGGTTCGTTCAGCATGTCGTAGGTGACGTCCTTGAAGACGGTCTCCACCTTCATCTTGCCGACCTTCCCGGCGGGGGTTCCGAACGCCTTGAGCAAATCCTCGAGCACATACCACCGCACGCGTTTCGGGTCGGGTTTAGGACCGAGTCTTTTTCGCCAGTGTTCGGGCAGGTCTGCGAGCACATCCTCCAGGATCTCATCGGCAATCTGCTCGGCGGTTGCTTGAAATCGCTCCGCCAGTTTTGTCTCAACGCTCGCTGCGAACTTCTCCACTTCCGCCTTCAATGATTCAACCGCTTTCGAGAAGTCAGTCTTCTTCAACCGCTCGATCACGGTTCCCACGCCTTTCACTGGACGCAGGTATTGGTTATGAATCGTTTCCCGGTGTTTGAAGAGAGTCGCTTGAGAAAGCCTTGGGTCGGTGACCAACACGTCATCCTCGTCAATCAGCTTGATGTTTTTCCCGATCTTTTTTGAAAGCGCCGGGTTCTTCTTCAGGACTTGGATGAGATGATCGGGAAGCTGGGCTTTGTGTTCCGACAGTTTGCATCCTCCGAGTTTGAGTTCCACAAACTGCACACGAGCGTTGTAGACTTTCACGGCGCGGGCGAGATCGAAGTTCTTGGGCGGATTTTGTTTCAAGTCTTGCTGGACTGCCGCCAATTTTTTCTGGTCCAAAACATCCAAGCCCAAGGTGCGGGTTGTTTCGCCGTCGGGACCGCTGCCCAGTTCGGTTTCCAAAGCGGCGGGCGGCTTGGCCAGCACGATGCCGTTCGCCTTGGGCTGGGACCGCGGCTGCGCGGTGGCAGAAAGGGGCAATTGGCCTGGTGGCGCCTCCAACTGGCGCGGGGTCGGGCTGAAAACAAACGTCTGATCATCGGCGATGACCACGCAGATGCGGACGCCCGGCTCGCCGCCCAAGGGTTCGCCGGCAGCTGAGGCGGCGTGCTGCAAAATCTGCAAACCCTCCAGGGAACCATAGCCGATCCGGCAAATCTCCGGGTCCACATCGAGGATAACAGTGACACCCTTGGGACCGAGCCGCTGCCATGCCTTCGCGATGGCGCTCGCCAGCAGCGGCCAGACACCCGGACCGATCATCACCACGCGCTGAGTGGCGCGGTTGATCGCGTCGATCAGCAAGCCGTCGGTGATGGATTGGAGGGCAGGCATTTTAAAGGCTGAGACGGTTTCCCTTTTCCAACTCCGCCTGGGCCGCCGTGCGCAGAGCCGCGAGCCATTGATCGAGGTCGGCCTCGGTGGCGATGTAGGGCAGGCTGCATTGCGGGCGCAGGCTGGTCGCTGAGGTGTAACGGACCGGTGGCGCGGGCGGTGGCGTCTGATCCCCCGGTTTTCCAGGAGGCGGCGGAGCGGGAGCCGCGAGCCGCGATGCCAATGCCAATTGTGCCGGATAATCTTGCGTGAGGTAGCGCTGAAGCCGGTCGCGGATGCCGGTGACGAAACGCGCGGACTGAATGGCAGCGCGGGCTTCAACCGTGAGCGCCATCACCTGGGTGCGGCCGAACTCGTTGAGCAACGCAAAGTCTTCGATGGTCTGAAGCCGGGCTTGTTGCGTATCCACAGTGGCGAGGGCTCGGTCGCGCTCGGCTTTGAGTAGGTCCGCAAGGATTCGGCGCAACTTGGTTACAGCCGCCTTGGCCGTGGGCACGCCATTGCCCCGGTAAGGATGAGCCGAAGCCGCAAGTTCCCGCAGTGGCTGGACCTCGGCGCTCGGGACTTCAGCAAAGTTGGCCTCTTCTTCCCGCAGAAAGGCGATGGCTTCATCAAAGGCAGTGCGTTGCGGGCCATGCATGAACGCCTTGATCGGGGACAGGAGATCTTCTTTCGCGGTGAGAAGGTCGTCCTCAAAATCGGAGAGATGATTCAGCAGGTAGGTATAATCCTTCTCCGCGAAAGTGTTCAGTTTCCCGACGATAGGGCGAAGCGGTTCGAGAAAAGCATAGCGAGCAGCCTGGTCAAGCAGCACGGTGAGATCGCGAGCTTCAGCAGCCAGGGCCTCACAGGCGAGTTGCCCAACGGAACGGGCTTCCGTTCCGCCGTTGGGACGGTCAAAGAAGTCGTGATGGAATTTCTTAAGCGCGTTGACCTTGGTGGCGTCAAATTGTTCCTGCAACCGCACCCGAACACTGCCGTGCTGCCGGGTGTTTCTAAGAAGTTCAAACGCGCCGCGGGCATCCAGCAGCTCGGCGGTGCGCAGTTCCACTTTGCCCATGCGGAACAGACGGCTCACCAGGGTGAGCACCGCCATCGGATACCAGCCGTATGGACGCTTGCCAAAGTTCCGGTGGATTTCCTCGATGGAAGTGCGTTCGCCATTGTTCTGGTTCCGCATCACATAGGTGAGAATTTCCTGCTCCGCTTCAGACGGCGTCTGAGCGCCGCTGGTGAGGAGGTCGTCCTGGGCGAGCAGGGCCTGCGACAGAGTGGTCTCATCGTAAGCCCCTTTTAGCATTCGCAGGCTGGGGAATGAGAAGGAGATGAGTTCCTGGCAGGCTTTGGCGAAGCGATTGCGGGCATCGCCTTCACCCACGGTATCGAGACGAGCGCCATTCAGATATAGCGGGGCTTTGCTAAGGAACTGGCTGGCCAGCTCCTGCATGGCTGTCCGCCGGATGCTGTTCTGCTGGCTGCGCTGATCGAGGATGGCCTTGCGCGAGGCATCGCCCGCGCCGGTGTTCTGTTGGACGTATTTTTGTGTCTTGAGAAAGAGACGGGCTTGATCAGTGAGGCCTGTGTCGGCGGGCAGAACTGCAAGGAGTTCGGCCTTCCCCGTATTCTGTGCGGCCAGTGTTGTGGCGTTGGTGTGGTTCGGATGCTCCGTCGTGATGATGTTCAGGGCGACGTCGGCCTCCCGTCCGATGAGTGCATCATCCAATTTGCGAGCATAGGCATAATCCTGCCCATTCCCTTCGTAACGGATCTTCGGGTCGCGGAGCACGTCGGCGAACAGGACTTTGCTGAGGAGGTCAGCCACCGTCGAGTCGTCGATCTCAGTGTTCTTAATCTCAACTTCGATGTCCTTTTCTGTGTCCGTGAGGAACTCGAAGATGTCGGCGTTGCGCTGCAAGTAGGACTGGCTTTC
>CAMBEJ010000242.1 GCA_945865375.1 Akkermansia muciniphila
ATGACGGCGAGGAACGGGCTGAAAGCGCGGAAGCAAAGGCCGCGAGGATCGTGCAGGAGGAACTGGCTCGTGCCAGATGGACAGAAGCTGATTTGGGCGAGCGTCCCAAAGGCGACGCCGTGAAAATGGTGATGGCCACGCGGCTCCGCTAGGAGACGACTGTGACGATGAAATGGATCAGCGACCGGTTGGCTATGGGTGCGTGGACTCACTTGAGTCGGCGACTGTAAGAACAACGAAAAGTGGAGGAAAAGACCCACAATTCAAGAAGTTAGGAACTGACCCCTTTCCACTTTCCAAGGACGGTTCCAAACAATATCTAATCGAGCGCGGTGACGGGAGTTTTAAACCAATTGTCCTGCCCTTATTCACTGCCTCGGCATTGCTTTTTTAGAACTCCAACCAATCTCCCACGCACGCGGTGAGGGGACAATGAAAAAAATGAGAACTGCTGCCGCAGAGCGATCTCGCAACATTTGGGGCCGATCGGATTGAGTCAGCACGAACACCTCTCAGCGGGGGCTCAACCACCCTAAGCGACCCGGCACTCCTCACCCTTATTCGGAGCTCAAGCGGTGATCATCGACTCTCGATCGCCGTGGTCGATTTAGAAATTTCTTTTTTCCGATGCTCACCTTAAAATCTTGAGCTATGGATGACGCTGACGGTTTGCAATCATGCCTCGAGCGGGTCTGGCGGGGAGATCGCATTGACAAGGGCGATGCCCAAATGTTGTACGATCTACCGCTGCAAGAATTGGGTGCCCTGGCCGATCATCGACGTCGGCTTGCAAAAAAGGACGCGTATGGAGGGAAAGGCAATGACGTCGTCACCTACGTCATCGACAGAAATATCAACTACACCAACGTCTGCAATGTTTACTGCAAATTCTGCGCCTTTTATCGAACTGAGATGGACGCAGATGCCTACATTATTTCGCTGGACGAACTGGATAACAAAATTCATGAAACGTTGGAGGCCGGGGGCACTCAAATCTTGATGCAGGGGGGGCACCACCCAAAAATCAGCATGAACTGGTATCTCGACCTTCTCTCGCACATCAAAACCAAATTCCCAACGATCAACATCCACGCCTTCAGCCCGAGCGAGTTCATCCATTTTCGGGAAGTCTTCGCAAAGCCGCTGAGGGAAATACTCGAAGCTTTCAAAGCAGCCGGCCTGGGATCTATTCCGGGTGGCGGTGGCGAAATTCTCGTTGATCGGGTCAGAAAACGCATTTCTCCACTCAAAGCGATGAGCGATGACTGGCTCGAAGTCATGGATATTGCGCACCGGCTGGGCCTGAGTTCCTCGGCAACGATGATGTTTGGGCACGTAGAAACCATTGATGAACGAATCGAACACCTTGAACGCATCCGGCGCCAACAGGACAAGTCTGGCGGGTTCACGGCCTTCATAGCATGGACATTCCAGGCGGAAAACACCCATCTCAAGGTATCCACGGCAAGCGTGAGCGAATACCTGCGAACGCAGGCTTTGAGCCGCATTTATCTCGATAACATCTCCAACGTGCAAAGCTCTTGGGTGACTCAGGGATTGGAGGTGGGACAGGTGGCCTTGCGGTATGGAGCAAACGATCTGGGGAGCATCATGCTAGAAGAAAATGTCGTCAGCAAGGCCGGTGCCACCTACAAAATGACCGTGCAAGATATGCACAGACTCATCACCGACTTGGGTTTCGAGCCCCGCCAACGCGACAACTGGTACCAATTGCTCAATTGATTCTCCAAACTTGACCCGTCATGCTAGGCAGGATTAGGTTTTAAGGAATATGCGGCTCACTTACAGCTTCCCCTCCTTGGTACTGGCTGCGGCGATCAATCTCGCCATCGGCGTCTATCCCACCCTCGGCGAGCCTGCTTTGATGGACGGCGTCGCTGTGATAGTGAACAACAAAGTCATTACCCATTCCGCTGTCGAATCGGCCACTGCCCAAGTGTTCGACCTCCTCCGCCGTCAGTACGGACGTCAGCCTCAACTCTTCGAGCAAAAACTCAACGAAGCTCGCCGGGAACGCTTGGAGGCGCTGGTGGAGCGCGAGCTCATCCTCCATGAATTCACAGCCGCAGGCTACAATCTCCCTGAGTCCCTGATCGACGATGAGATCAGCCGCCGAATTCGCAAGGATTTTGGAAACCGACTGAACCTAACCCGTACACTCCAGGACCGTGGTATGACTTACGAAGGGTTTAGGCAGGATGTTCGCGAAAAGTTTATCGTGGAAGCCATGCGTGCCCAGAACGTCGGAGCCGCTTTCATCATTTCGCCGCAGAAAATGGACACTTTTTACAACCAAAATCAAAACTCATTCAAAGTCGGCGACCAGGTCAAGCTGCGCATGATCTCGCTGAACAAAACCTCTGAGCCTCAGCCTGGAGCACATAAGAAATTGGCCGAAGAGATACGCTCCAAAGTCAAGGATGGCGCCCTCTTCTCCGAGATGGCGTCGATCTATTCCACAGGGTCCCAACGCGCTCAGGGGGGGGACTGGGGCTGGATCGAAAAGTCCGTGCTCGGCGCGGATTTGGCCGATATCGCATTCGCCCTAAAACAGGGCGAGGTCAGTTCCGTGGCTGAGAGGGATGATGGCTACTACCTGATGTTTGTTGAAGAAACGAAGCCCTCGCACATCCGACCTCTGGCCGAGGTTCGCGACCAAATCGAAGGAACTCTGCGCACCCAGGAGCTGGATAGACTGCGGAAGAAATGGATGGACAAATTGAAGGCCAAGTCGTTCGTTCAATACTACTGATTCCAAGTGGTTTTTAACGGAGCTACCTCGGTGAAATCATGAGCCCATGGATAGCAATCAGTTTGGGGGATGTCACAGGAATCGGTCCCGAGGTGACCCTCAAAGCTCTCTCCAATGAATGCGACAAGAGTGCCACCAAGTTCGTCATCATTGGTGATCATGGCATTCTGCAAAAGACCCGCACAAACCTCGGATTATCGATAGAGTTGTTTCGAGGTGAATTGTCGGACCCCCTCCCCCACGGCGCAATTCTAGTTCTGCAACCAGGAAACTCTCTGCCAGAATCGCTTCAGCCGGGGTCACCTCTGGCCTCTGAAGCCGCCTTGTCTTGGCTCCGCTATGGAGCCGAACGATGTCTAGCCCAGGAGCTGAGCGCGCTGGTCACGGCTCCCGTCAGCAAGCAGTCTATCATCCGTAGCGGTGTGTCGGCGGCGTTTGTGGGGCAAACGGAATTCCTGTCTCAGATTTCCGCAACACCAGGGGCAGGGATGATGTTGTTAGGGTGCGATGACCGCAACAAATGGCTTCGGGTCGCCTTGGTGACAACCCACATACCTTTGAAATTAGTCTCAAGCAGCCTCACCCAGGAAAAAATAGTTCGAACCATTGAACTGGCTGCTCAAGCCTGCCTCGATCTAGGATTAGAAAGAGCTCGAATCGGCGTTTGTGGCTTGAATCCACACGCGGGCGAGGGCGGTGAGATCGGCAGAGAAGAGATCGAACTCATTTGCCCGGCAGTGGAAAAAGCGGCGCTTGCGGGATACGACGTAGTGGGTCCCCTCGCGGCCGACACCCTATTCTACCATGCGTTCAGGGGAGATTTCGAAGTGGTGGTTTCGATGTACCACGATCAAGGTCTGGTTCCACTCAAAATGATCGGCTTCGAGACGGGTGTAAATTGGACGCTTGGACTCCCTTTCCCGCGCACTTCACCGGATCACGGAACGGCCTACAACATCGCTGGCAAAGGAACCGCCACTTCCGGCAGCATGAGCGCCGCAATCTGCCTCGCAAAAAAACTGTCCCGCCTGCGGAAAAACTCCTGATCGGAGCCCTCCGCAAGGCGGGTTTGAAAGGGCGTCTGCTGGCTACTTAGCGGGAGCGGCGTCCTTCACCAATTCGATCTTGCTGACGGTCAATTCCTGCTTGCCGTGTACTTCCTTAACAGTGCCGGTGGCTTTCACCTTAGCGACCCCTTGGCAAAGGTTCTTGTGGAACTCCTTGCTCACGTCACCTGTGAGATAATAGACCGTCTTCTTGCCTGATTTTTCGACGGTGACGGTGTTCTGGCATGCGGTCGCATCTTTTTCCTTCAGCGTGCATTTTGCGCAACATCCATCGCCGGTGATTGTCAACTCTTTCTCCTTGGCGTTTGCTGAGAAAGATAAGGCGACGACGACGGCTGCTGCGATGAGAAACTTCTTCATGACTTTTTCCTTTGGGATAATGATTGATGATTGAAGTGTACAGCCCATTCCACAGAACAGAGCGGAACGTTCATGCGCAACTTCCGCAGACACCATACGCCTTCTTTTCTCCGAAGACAAGCTCCTTTGCACGGGGTGGTGCGCATCTCAGATTTTTCCAGATCTTCTCGTAATCGTAATCGTAATCGTAATCTTATCCCGGGTTTCCCTCGTGCAACCGGTAATCGGAGTTGGCCTTTATCAAGGCGACCAGCATCGAAACGACGCTCCAGAGGCGGTCTTTTCCTGACAGCACTTCCTCCCCAGAACATCGGCCTTTGGCCACGAGCACATCCAGGGCGGCGGCACTTTCCAATAAACCTCCAGCTTTTCGTGGTCGAATCGGCGGTTCATGGGATTA
>CAMBEJ010000243.1 GCA_945865375.1 Akkermansia muciniphila
CAGAGAGAATGAGTTCTGAAAGGAATCTCTCGGCTTCATCATTCACTCGCTGGGTGAGCAACTCTTCGTTGACCTTGACCCCTGAAGCCCTTCTCTTTGCGATCTTTGTGCTCTTTTGTGGCCATTTCAATCGCAGTTTTTAGGTTCACCGCCGCAGGATTCGGATCTTATTGTTTTCGGTGTCCCCCACGAAGACGCTTCCATCAGAGTCCGCGAAGACGCCATGGGGAGAGGCCAGGCGGGCGGCGTGACCTGGCCCTTCGGGGCCGTCCCCACGAACACCGGTTCCTGACAGCAATTCCAACGTTCCGGTTCCCAGGTTGATCATGCGGATGCTATGGCTTCCGGTATCCGTGAAATAGACATTGCCATCCGGTCCCACACTCAGCCCTTTTGGACCCGACAAGGTGGCCTGCGTGGCCGGCCCTCCGTTGCCCGAGAAACCTTCTTTGCCTGTGCCCGCGACGAGATGGAAAGTATCCGTGGACCGTTTCCATTCCAAGATCTGATTGCCCTCGCGCAAGGCGAGCCAGAGGTTGCCATCCTGGTCAAAATCGATGGCCCTGGGTCCGTTCAGGGGAGCGTTTCTAGCCGGTGCTCCATCGGGCGTGGATCCCTTTGCACCGGACCCTGAAAAGGTGGTGATCAGGCCCGTTTGAAGATCCACGAGACGGATCCGATTATTTCCTATGTCGCATACGTAGAGCTTTCCGGCAGCATCGAATTGGATACTGTGGGGTTGCTTCATGAGGGCTTTGATAGCGGGCCCCCCGTCGCCTCCAAACCCTCCTTTGCCGGAACCCGCGATGGTGCGGATGGCGCCGGATCTGGGATCGACACACCGGACAATGTGATTTTGCATTTCGACGAAAAAGAGACTTCCTAACTTGTCGAACCGGAGTTCGTAGGGTTCGTTGAGCTCGGCTTGTGTGGCGGGTCCGCCATCACCGGAGTAGCCGCGTGTTCCCTTTCCGGCGACCGTGGTCAGGATTCCTTCCCTGGATATTTTACGGATTTTGTGGTTCTCGGTGTCGCACACGTAAAGGGCTCCGTCCGGCCCGCGTGCGAGTCCGAAAGGTTTGTTAAACTGGGCTTCGATCGCCGTGCGGCCGTCGCCGGAGGCTCCTGTTGCGCCTGTTCCGGCGAACGTATGGAGCTGCCAGGTCCCTTGAGCTTGCGCTAGAAACGCGGCGCTGAGTGAAGCCGCCAGGAGACTGATAATGCATTTCATGATGATTGGGAGGGAAAACCTCCAGTTGTTGCTCGCGCATCCAGCCTATGAACGTGGGAGCGCTCGCCTCCCTGCCGACGAGTCTTCCCACCCTCGTCCGGCTGGCCGACAAGATGCCGGCGATCCCAGGGTCGGTTCATGGAAAGCCGCATTTCCAGAAGTGGGACTTGAATCGAGGTCAAGGTCGAGCTTTGATTTCTGCTTCCCCTTGAGTTCCAGGCAGCACTTCCTTCCCAGGACATTAGCTTTGCGAGTAGGATTAAGATCACCCTCAAGAGCGAGGAAAGGAGTCACCGAAAAACGAGGATGACCACAAAAAAGGTGTGCCCGCGCATGACGCTGACGAACGTGAATGATAGGTCATGAGAACCCCATTTCCCGTTTCCGCTTTCAGATTCGCGCCCATGCGCTTGATTCGCGGGCACTCCTCTGAACGGGTGCGTTAAAATTTCAAATCTCTTTGGCTAGGATTGGGAGTGAGAAACGGCGGGGGGGATGTGGGATGGGCAATGAACTGCTGTTTTTTCGGAGCCGCATTTGACAAGGAAGGGCGCGGAGGGTGTAATCCGGGGAAAGACGCACCGGCCGAGGCCCTGGCTTGCGGGGGTGCGTCGTGATTTATAGAACACACGATTCAGGCGGCACCGACATGCTTACATCCGGTTCATCAAACGACTCCACCGCCCCAACCCCAACCCCTGTCACGGTTTCCGTGGGCACCCAACCGGTGCGAGTGGTTTTGCTTTACCGCAGGACCTGCGCCTTAGAAGAGCGGTTGGTATGGGCCTTGGAAAGGCATCTCATCCGGGAGGGGTTTGCCGTGTTCATCGATCGACATTTGGCGATGGGCGTGAACTGGGCTGCGGAGATTGAGGCACAAATTCGAACTGCGGACGCGGTGGTTCCGCTGATTTCCGCCGTCTCCGCGATCAGCGAGATGCTCTGTTTCGAGGTGGAAAATGCTCATGAAACGGCACAATCGCAGAAGGGGCGTCCGAAGTTGTTTCCTGTGCGGGTTGGCTTTACGGGCGGATTGCCCGAGCCGCTTGCCGGGATTTTAGATCCGATCCAGTACCTTTTATGGGAGGACAAGGACGATGACACCGGGGTTGCGGAGGCCCTGACCAACCTGCTGAGAGCCATGGCCAGTGCTAAACCCGCGGTTCGACTTGTCCCGAGCAAGGGGCTGCGCTTGGTGCCTCGTCCAGCGGTACAGCCCGTCCCGCGCATCCCATTCCGTGTGAGCGAGGAAAGGCCGTTGGAGCCTCTCTCGCTGGAGGCCATCGGCGGGGCAGTAGCGTTGACATCGGAATTTTATATAACCCGTTCGGCCGACACGGAGTTAAGGACTGCGCTGGTTCGGAACGACAGCATCATACTTGTCAAAGGCGGCCGGCAGATTGGCAAGACATCGATGTTGGCGCGCGGCTTGCAGTTCGCCCGGGAGCGTGGGGCGAAGGTAGCGCTGACGGATTTTCAAAAATTCAACGCCTCCAATCTTGAAAGTGTGGGGAGTTTTTACCTGTCCCTTGCGGAATCCATCTCGGACCAACTGGAGCTTAAGGTGCTGCCCTCCGACACTTGGGATGAGAAAAGAGGGCCGAACGTGAACTTTGAACGATTCATGCGAAAGGAAGTGCTTGGCCACCTCAATGCGCCGCTCGTCTGGGGGTTGGATGAGGTGGACCGGCTGTTTGTTTGCTCCTACGCGAGCGAGGTTTTTGGATTGTTTAGGTCCTGGCACAATGAACGGGCGCTGGATCCAAGCGGGCCCTGGTCAGGATTGACCTTGGCGATCGCTTACGCGACCGAGGCGCATCTGTTTATCACGGACATGAATCAGTCGCCCTTCAATGTGGGAACACGTCTTTCCTTGGATGACTTTGACCGTTCGCAACTGAAGGATTTGAACAAGCGCTACGGGTCCCCACTGTCGACCGATGACGAGCTGGAAAGATTTCACGTCCTCATTGAGGGGCATCCGTTCCTGTCGCGGCGCAGTTTGCATCAGATGGCGACAAAGAAGCCAAGCTTGGCGGATTTTGAGACGGAAGCGGCCAGGGATGAAGGCATTTTCGGGGACCATCTGCGCCGTATCTTGGTTTTGCTGGCGAAGGATCACGGACTGACCGATGCGCTACGCGCTGTTCTCAAAGGTCAAGCATGTCCCACCCCGGAGAGTTTCTATCGTTTGCGCAGCGCGGGCGTGATTTCAGGCAGTTCACAGCAGGACGCCCGGCTTAGATGCCAGCTCTACGCCACCTATCTAAGCCGGCATTTGTTGTGAGGCATTTGTTCACCCCGCTCGGAACCCGGTTTTTCCGCAAAGGCAGCGAGCCGGAAGAAAAAACCAGGAAGAGCTGGATCATGATGGTCCGCTACTTATGGAGATGGGTGTCTCCCTCGCCAAGATAGCCTCGTGGAGCTCCAAAATGTTATTAAATGGCTGCGGCCAACGGTGAGCGTCCTTCCGTTTCCGCCCTGCATTGAAGTGGGAGGGCGGATGTTTCCGGTTACTTTCAGGGTCAACCGGCGCGCCCGGAACTACCTGCTTTATGTGCGACGTTCCGCAGAGCTTTCAATGACCATCCCCCGGCATGGTTCCATGAAAGATGCCGCCGAATTTCTGCGGAAAAAGGGGCCTTGGATTGAGCGTACCTGGCGACGGATGGAATCGCGACTGCAAGCCGTCAAGCCGTGCGAGTTTGGCACCGAGGTGTGGTGTCGGGGGGCGAAGGTCGTGATCCGATCCGAACCTGACGGGGATCGCATGCGGGTTCTCCTGGGGACTGAGTTCTGCGGCGTTGCCAGGGTGGATGAGGATTTGCGGGGGATCGTTGAGTGCCGACTGCGCCAGATCGCCGATGTCGAACTTCCCCTGTGTGTGAACATCCTAGGCGCGATCCACAAGAGCCCGGTACGGCGTGTGACTGTTCGGGACCAGAAGTCGAGGTGGGGGTCGTGTTCGCGTCGTGGCACCATTTCGCTAAACTGGCGGCTTGCCCATGTGCCAGATGAGGTTCGAAATTATGTGATCGTGCACGAACTCATGCATTTTCGAGAGATGAACCATTCCCCCCGTTTCTGGGCACATGTCAGAGAAGCTTGTCCGGATTTCGAACAACACGAGCGCTGGCTCAAGGAGCACGGACGAACTATGCTTTAATCAGAGTTCATCAATCCTCGATATACCAGAAGGAATGATCGGAAGCGCCATTCGGGTCAGAGATGACTATTGGTATACTCAAGGAGTTTTTGCAGAATTTGGCGCATGCCACGTCAGCTGCGTTTGGAATATGAAGGAGCCCTCTACCACCTGATGAATCGTGGGGACCCAAGGAAGGGATCCTTATCAAT
>CAMBEJ010000244.1 GCA_945865375.1 Akkermansia muciniphila
CGAGCTTCGCGTGCGCGTTGGGGCGCCGAGACGCTGGTCATCGGGGAGAATCCATTCGCCTTCGTCGAGATCATCAAACGAATCGAGGCCGGGGGGACCGTCGCGTTGCTCGTGGACCGTCCGTCAGCGGCCAGCGCCGTTGAAGTGGAATTGTTCGGCCAGCCCTTTGAGGCGTCCATCGCCGCCGCAGAACTCGCGCGAGCCACGGGCTGCGCGGTGTTGCCTGTTTATCTACGCGCTACAAGGGTTGCCGCATGGGCCAGAGTTTCGGTTCGTTGACAGGCTGCTCGAGCTTGAACCTGGAGTCTTTGGCTGTGGAGAATACGAGGTGCCGGGACAAATGTCGTTCCTACGCGGACATTTTCCGGGTGATCCGTTGATGCCCGGAGTGCTGCTCGTTGAGGCAGTGGCGCAGCTCGCAGGTGTCGTGGCTCAGAGCGACCCGCACATCAAGCCCTTGGAGGAGCTGAGGCTAGCGGCGTTGAGTCGCGTCAAAATTCTGGGTGCGGCTCGTCCTGGTGAAATCATCCGGCTCGAAGCGCGGGTGACAGGACGGCTCGGCAATTTGATTCAAGCCCAGGCGACGGCGCGGGTGGGGGGTCAGCTTGTGCTTGAAGCGCAGTTGACCTTGAGCGGCGGGCAATCCGGAGGTCAAAGGACATTTTCGAGAAAATGTTGACGCCACTCCAACCGTGAGAGTTTGCCACGTTGGTTGACGGGAAATGAGTCGACGATCACCCAATGACGGGGCACCAGCCACGCCGCCAGTCGATCGAGAGCAAATTCCCTGAGTGATTCCGGCGCGAGATGTTGCCGTGACGCGACGCACGCGACGATCATTTCCGAGCGTGCCGCGTCGTGGCTGGGCACACCGAACACGAGGCACTCGCTCACCGCTGGATGGGTTAGGAGCATTCGCTCAATGATCTCGGGTGAAACTTTTCGGCCGGCGATATTGATCTGGTCGCTCGCACGACCGCGAAGATGCACTTGACCCTCGCGGATCTCGGCGAGATCGCTGGTTTGGAATCGTCCGTTGGCGAGAACCGTTTCGGGAGTGGGCCAGTATGTTTCACCCACGGCGGGGCTTTGGACTTCGAGGCAGCTAGAATCGGCGGCGGAGAGCCGCACATTCTCCATCGCGGAGCCAACACAAGAGGCATCGGTTCGGGGAGTGGCTGTGCGATCATAAGCGATCCCGCCACACTCGCTCGCTCCATAAAAGTTGTGGATCTTCAGCCCGCCTCTCAGGAACACGGCAGTCTCCACAGCGAGTGGCAATGGAGCTCCGGCAGAGATCGCGAGCCGTAGGTTTGGTGGGATTGAGTTGCTTTCATGCCACGCCCGCCACAGCGCGGGAACAGCCGCGACCGTGACGCAGGCTTCGCTTGAGGCGGCACGCCGGAGGGCTTCAGGCAGGGGTGATGAAACAAGTGCCAGCGGTATCCCGTGCAGCAACAGCGGAAGAACGAGATTCGAGAAACCATACGAATGCGCGAGCGAGATCGTGCCGAGGTTGGGCCATTCCGGGCGAAGTCCCATGGTGGTGACGATATTCTGGGCATCGGCGGCAAGTTGTGCCGCCGTAAATGCGATCGCTCGCGCTGCGCCGGTCGTGCCGCTGGTGGTTTTGAGGTGGACGCAGTCAATTGAAAGATGTTCGAAGAACGTGGGCAACTGCCCGATTTCCAGGGGGCAAACAACCTGGCCGTGCCTCCAGGCACGAAGCACCTCAAACACAAAGTCGGCAGACATACCCTGCGGAAATGCGATCGTCCGATTTGCCTTAGGCGACGCCTCGACATCGGCGGCCACCTGCGCGAATGTCCAGTCCCTCTGGCTGCCGAGATCGCGCAAAGCGACTTCGGAACTGTGGGCGCGTGCGATTTCCCGCCAACGGTCGTAAAGCATTGCCAGGTTAGTAGCGCGCCAGTAGCGTCATGGGCAAGAATGTTGTGATGCGATTGTGTCCGCGATTTCCACTTTTAAGGCACCGGGCGGCGGCTCCGATGGCAAGCGCTGCCTCTTTCTTGGCGCTCCTGCTCGTCGCTTTGGTGGTTTCAGGATGTGCGACCTCGCGACCAGAGGCGAGGAGTTCCCATCCCTTCCAGTTTGAAAACGACACGTTTGCGTTCGCGAACGAACTGGTTTGGGACTATTACTTCGATGCCGAAGGTAAATGGTCGCACAAGCGTCATGAGCCAGAGCCTGATTACACGCACCATTGTTTCGTCCTCGCCCGCTCGGTGCAGCAGTTTTTTCAACATGCAAAGTTCGACGGTTCGCAGCCCAAAGCCAGCGATGCGATGTATCGTCAATTGATCAGACGAGTTTGCGCGCGGAGCTTGCGAACCGAAAGCCCTGAGCATGAAAAGATCACGTTTCCTGGTTACGCAAACTTGCGGACCTTCAGTTCGGATCATGCCAGGCTGCTGAAAGCTGAGTGCGGAGGCGCCTGGCAGAGCTACTTTCAGAGGGGCCATTGGAGAGTCGTCTGGCCGTTCACCCGGGCCGGGCAGGAACGGGTTGCGGATTCCTTGGAGAAGTTAGTGACATCTAACCGCTCCGCGGTCGTTCACCTGATCCGATTCCCGCAACTGACCATCAACCACGCTGTTGTCACTTTCGCCTCACGTAAAACAGAAAAGACGATCGAGTTTTCTATTTACGATCCGAACCAGCCGGAAAAACCAAGCACCCTCATATTCGATCGATCGAGCCGGACTTTTATCTTCTCATCGAACGACTATTTTATCGGTGGAAAAGTGAACGCGTACCAGATTTACCACACATGGTGGTATTGAAAACAGCGCTGCATGGTCGGACTACGAGAGTGTGGTTGCCGCCCGTCTCCAGCGGTTCCAACGCCAGTAAGCGAAGCCGAAAAACACAGCGCCGCAGACGTTGACGCCGAGAGTGTAGCCGAGCTTGTAATGGCGGCCCGAATTCTCCGAGGCGTAGATCGCGACATCCTTGCCGAAGAGCAGTTGAGGCATGGCCAGAGGCATCAAAGCCCCGTGCGCGATGCCGCGGCTGAACCCGGCGGGAGTCTTGTCGGCGAAGCTCGTGCGGATAACGGTCGGCACAATGAAACCGAACATCACCAAGATCACGACAACTGGAAGCAGCTTCGGCAACCAGTGGCGTGTAGAGGGCTTCGGTGATGGTGCTTTGCCGAAAGTGGAGAGCATATTACGATCGAAGCATGTTTTTGAACCGGCGCAGTACGCAAGAAGAATATTTTGATTTGCCGAATCGTGGACTTGCGGAGGTGGCCGAGGGATATCGATTGCTGAATCGCGTCAATCGCATCGTTCAGAACGCCGGTCCGTTTCGTCGAATTGTGCCAGGCTGGTTGGGTGAGGATCGCTGTCGCAGGCTCTCTTTTCTCGACCTTGGGTCGGGAAACGGCCAGCTCGGGCACGAGTTGGCAATGTGGGCTCCCCACCGCGGTTGGGACTGGGTTTTCACAAATCTCGATTTGAATCCGCTTTCGTTGCAGCTCAATGCGCGAGGATGCAACGTCGCTGGCTCGGCGATGGCGCTGCCATTTCGTGATGGAAGTTTCGACGTGGTCATCGGCACGCAGATGACTCACCACCTGAGGGACGAGGCCGCAGTCACTCAGCATTTCGCGGAAGCTTGGCGGGTTTCACGCGAGGCCGTGTTCATCCATGATCTGCACAGGAACGTCGTGTTTTACTCTCTTCTCTGGCTCTTGCTCATGGCATTGCGCGTGCCAGCGCAATTTCGCGCGGACGGATTGTTGTCTGTGGCCCGCGGTTGGCGCGTGTCGGAGTTCAAGGCGCTTGCCGAGCGTGCGGGGATGGTCGGAGCGCGTGTTCGTCTGGACTTCGGCTCGCGGGTCTTCTTGCTGGCGCGAAAACCCATGATCGAGTTCTCAGTCCACGATCGTCAGGGCGGCTGCGGGGCGGAGGGCTCCACGGTTCCGGGCCATGGTTTTTCATGTTGGTTTGCATAGCCTCCGCAGCCGGGTCCGATGCCACCAGCAGAACCAGCGCACCGTATCCCGGCAAGGCTGGATCTTGCTTCGCTCGCGACGATAGATCACTTGCACGGGCACGAACTCGATCGGCAACCCGGCACCGGCGAATGCGACCAGCAGTTCAGATTCGATTTCGAAATGCCGGGTTTCAAGCACGAGTTGTGACCAAACATCGAGTCTGAGCAAACGGAAGCCGCACTGCGAATCCAGCAACGCGCATCCGGTCAACGCCGACAATCGGCGGCTCATCCAGTGGTTCACATGGCGGCGGAGCCAAGGCATCGCTGCGCCCTGCCGCATGCGATTCCCCACGATCAGCGGAGCTCCGGTGTGCTCCGCAGCGGAGATAAACCGAGGGATGTCGGAGGGTGCATGCTGCCCGTCGCCGTCGAGACAGAGCGCCCAGGCGAACTTGAGTTCTCGGGCTCGGGTCCATCCACGGACAAGTGCGGCCCCTTTGCCCTGTGGCGACTCATGGCGAATCACCTCGGCTCCGGCGGCACCCGAGCGGGCCGCGGTTTGATCCGAGGAACCATCGTCGACCACCAGGACGGTGGGCAGAAA
>CAMBEJ010000245.1 GCA_945865375.1 Akkermansia muciniphila
TCAGCCAAATTGATAAAATCCCTACGCTGATGCGACCAGCAAAAGGCCAGTTTGAGCAACCAGTCCGAACCCAGCAGTCCCCAATAGCCCTTATACCGATCCACGTTCACAATGCCTTGAGTTCCTTTGGGGAAAAAATCCCGCGCCACCTTGCCAGCTCGGCTGGGCTCCAGCAGAAACGCGGTGGCGTCCTGGCTCACAACCACCCACAACCACCACATGCTGCGACTTTTGGCCTCCGGCAAACAAAACATCGGCCAGCGCGTTTCGTCCATGTGCCAATGCGCCCCCTCTTGGGCTTGCAAGACGAACTGCCCGGCCAGCGGTTGCAGCATCGCTCCTATCTTCTCCAGACCTCCGCTCAACGTTCCGGGCGAAACGTGCAACCCATGCGTCTGCAATTCCCGGATCGTACGCGCGATCGGCTGGGCAAACTCGAACTTCTTCAACAACACCTGCACCCAGAAATCCACCGCAAAAAGTCCCTTGGGGATCAGCTTGGCGGGCTTGGCAGCGGTGGGCATGCTCCGGCCCCCAGAACACTGGCAACTGGGGCCATATCGAAACCGGCGATGCACCCGCCGCACCAGACGCACCTCCCATCCCACTTCCTGGCTTTCCTCCCACATCCCCAGTTCGGGATGAACCTTGCCACACGCTCCACAGGTCCGCTGCGACGCCTCCAAAGTATGATCGATAATCTGCTCCGGCAATTTCCCACGCCCTTGGCGCTTGGGACCTTTGGCTCCCCTCTGCTGTCCTCGGCCTCGTCCGGTCTTGCTCGGAGTCTTGGCCTCCTCTTCCCCTTGATGATCCGCCGAAGGGCCGGACTCCTCCGCAGCATCCGATTCCGCTGGGCCAGGATTCGACCCAGATTCGGTGCTTTTGGAGGTTTCAGATTTGCGTCCGAACTGTTGCTTTTTCAACCAGGCCAACTGGTGGCATAAATCTTGAATTCGTTCCGAAAAATATCCCAAAAGCACCATCAATTGGACAACGATCTTCTCCGCTGCACGCGTCTTTTCTTCCCATTGCTTGGCTCGTTCCACAGCGCGGGCGTGCTGCGCCTTGTAGTAATGAAACCCTTGCCGATCACTCATCCCCTCAGAGGGCGCGTTGTCCTCTGCTACACCAGTCAATCTCTCTGTCTCAGATATCACCAAACAGACATTAACGGGATGTAGGCCACGTGTCCCGACAAATCGGTGGAAATCTTTTCTCCCACCGGGTTTACCGAATGTTTACGAGTTTTCTTGCGATCTCCGGGTCGGCAACCCCACAGGCGACCGGGCGGCGGATGGATTCAGCATCAGCTTTGCTCGTCAAGGAGATCCGATTTTGGAGGACGCCAATTCCGATAGTTTCGGCGGCACCTGCTGCGCGGAAACGGGAACCAAGACCGGTATCGCGGTTTCCTTCGATACCTGGTCTGGAAACACCTTCCCGAACGATCCGAAGGATAAAGCCGACATCGAAGGCTTTATCATCCGAGTGGACGACGTCACTGTGAAGAAGGTTGCACTTCCTACACGGAATGGGTTGGCCGATGATTTAACCACATTGCAAACCGGGCCCCGCGATGCCGCCTATTGGACGGCTGGTGGCGATCCGAAAGAAGCGGGATCCTGGGCAGGTCTTGCTTGGAGGCCCTTCTCCATCAGCTTGACCACGGACGGCAAATTGACTGTGAAATGGAAGGGAAAAACGTTCCTCGACCAGTTTCAGACTTCATATTTCCCGACTTCTGGTCGTCTCGTGTTTGCGGGACGCACCGGCGGTGCCAACGAGCACACGCATGTGGACAACATCAAGTTATCCACCACCGCCGTGGTGCTGGACAAACAGAAGCCGACACTGCCCACGAGCCTGAAGGCCGACACGGTGGGTGTCAAACAAGTCAAGCTGTCTTGGACCGCTGCCACGGATGACTCAGGCACGGTTGCCTACGACATTCGGCGTGATGGTCAGGTGGTCAAAACCTTCGTCACCGGGACTAGTTTTGCTGACTCGGGGTTGACCCCGAACACCGCGTATGCCTACTCGGTGCAAGCCACTGATTTCAGCGCTAATGCTTCGGGTTTCATTGCGGATGTGAGCGTCAAGACAATCAGCAATGTGGAAAGCCCGGGATTTTTGACCGTAGATTTCTTCAACGCTATCAACGGTGTTTCGATCGATCTGCTCGTTGAAAGCGCGAAGTACACCGACAACACTCCCGATGAGGTTCGCCTTCTGGGTTCATTTGCGACGCCGGATGGTTATGGGGAGAACTATGGTGCCAAAATCTCCGGCACCTTGATAGCTCCCAAGACCGGACAATATCGATTCTTTCTTAGAAGCGATGACGCATCGCAACTGTGGTTGAGCCCAGACAACAACCCGAGTAAAGCCGTGATGATCGCTGAGGAGGTTGGCTGCTGCGACGCATTCAAGGAACCCGATAACGCGGAGACTTCCGAACCCCAGTCCCTCGTTGCAGGACGTTCCTATGCGATCTACGGATTGGTGAAGGAAGGTGGCGGCGGCGATTATCTTCAGGTGGCATGGCGGCTTGAAGGCGACACAACGCCCGCCGGCCAGCTTCAACCGATCCCCGGCGTTTACTTCAGTACCCCTGGGGATCCGAGCGGCGTTGTTGGCATTACCAAGCAACCGAGCAATGTCACCGTCGTGGAAGGACGTAATGCTTCGTTCACGGTGGGCGGGAGTGTTTCGCCTGCGGAGTTTGGTTTTCCGATCAGCTACCAATGGCAAAAGAATGGTTCGGATGTCTCCGGTGCGAACGCCACGACCTTGAGCCTCAAAGCTCTCACGTTGAGCGACAGCGGAGCCAAGTACCGAGCCGTGGTCAAAACGTTGGGTAACCAGTCGAAAACCTCGGATGAAGTCACTCTGACGGTTGTTCCGGATACTTTTCCACCGAAACCCACGGCGGGTGTGATCCTGAAAGGTTCCAAGTTCGAGATCGGCATTGGATTCGACGAGGACGTGAAGCCTGAGGCCGTCGGGTTGCAGGCCAACTACTCCGTATCGCCTGGCACGATCGAATCGTTCCGATTTGTTCCCCAGAGCGGTCACGCGGTCCTCACGGTGGCGGGTGTGGCGGCGGGTGCCAGCGTCACTGTCACAGTCAAGAATGTGGAAGACATCAAAGGGAACAAGATCCCTGCAACGACACCGGCCGCAGTCCAGGTCAAGCTCGCCACAAAGCTGGCTTGGGTGGGCGTCGGCGGCGACGAAGCCAACCAGGAGAAGAGTTCGACAGCGTTCAACGACGACGCGGTGGCGCTGAATGAAACCGACTTCGACTTGGTCAGCGGCGGCACGGCGCACTGGTCTAATTACGACGAAATCACGTTCGCTTACGAAGAGGTCACCGGCGACTTTGACCGAGTGGTAAGGGTTGAGTATCAAGATCCAACGAGCCAATGGGCTCGTGCGGGGCTCATGGTGCGCGAAGCGCTGGATGAGGGGCTCAAGCGCGCCGACTCCTACAACGAGGCCAATAATCCCACGGGAACAAGGATCTCTCAAACCCTCACAATCCGAGTGAATCCGACCGTAGGAGCGACCGCTCCAGACGGGACGGTGGTACCCGGAAATAATTCTTACGAAATCATCCTCCGTCCTAGAGCGGGTTGGAATTACGACGGATTGAGCGCGCTTTACAATGTGATAGATGGATTTGGTGGTGTGCCGCCTTATCCGAACGCTTGGATGCGTATGCAGCGCATTGGCCAGCGAATCAACGTCTACAAGTCCCAAGACGGCGTCAACTGGGGTAATGCGGCTTATGTGGTCTTCAGCGACAATCCTGACACGGAGGAGAACGAACTCTGGACCGACAAGCTCTATGTGGGGATGTTTTACGCACCTGAGTTTGCGAACAACAGCATCTTGAGCGGGGATATTGTGACCCGTTCAGCGGTGGCAAAGTTTCGTGAATACGGTGCTTGGCCAAGGGCTGTCGCAGCGGGAGGCTCTATTAACGGCATCAAAATTGCCGGTGCCAACGTCGTCATCGATTACACTGGCAGCTTGCAACAGGCTTCCAACGTTACGGGGCCGTGGACCGATGTCGCGGGGGCTTCCCCCCTGAGTGTCCCTGCTAGTGGGTCCGCGCAGTTCTTCCGGATCAAGTAAGCTGTCAACACACTTGGCGCTCGTCTTCAAGGGGCCGGAGGAAACTCCGGCCCCTTTTTCTTCCCTGAACAGGCTCGTTTTGGTGAGTTCATAGGTTGCGCTGGGAGGGACGTTGATGACGTTGGGATGGAACAGATTGCTGAAGCTTCAGACCTCAGTAAAACCGGTTGAAATCGTGATCTGGGCGCGCAACCCCAAGGCCTACATTTTTCCTAATCGTAATCGTAATCGTAATCCTCGGGTGTTGCCCTTGAAACAGAGGGGTGGATTACGATTACGATTACGATTACGATTACGATTAGGAGCAGGGAATTGGAGTTGCTCGAGCATCAGGCTAAGCCTGCGCTTGCCCCGTAAAATAAAGCGGGACTTTTGTTAATCGATCATGTAACTGATGGCGATG
>CAMBEJ010000246.1 GCA_945865375.1 Akkermansia muciniphila
TCGAATGGGTAAGATGCGGCTGCCAAAGTCAACGAACTCATCGAACACTCGACATTTTTGACAGCCCTCGCATCCAAACGTAAGTATTTCCTTGGAAATAGTGCCACAATGGCCGACAAACTACCTTGCTTTTATCGCCAAAATGTCAGGTTGATGTAACCCTCTCGTATCTGCCATCTTGTGAAGATATCATAAAAAGGCAACGAAACCTGTGCCGGTGACGGGCGTCACGGCGAACCAGCGTTGCGCGTCGGCCAGCTTCACCAATTCCTTGTAATGCCGATGAATGATACTGGCGGAGTTTCCAAGTTCGCCCGCCACGCGTCCGGCGTCGGCGATCAGGGCGAGCCTATAGGAAGCGTAGGAATGGCGTAGGGCGTTCGCTTTCCATTGAAGGCCTGCGGCCTCTGCGGCCGATTGCTGGCTGCCATAGAAGGTTCTGGACGCTCCCGCCCATACCAGGCCTGTGTCTGAAGCGTATGGCGCGAGCCATGCGGCCAGGGCGTCGCAGATAGGCACAACACGGCGGCTTGCGGTTTTCGCCGTGTTTTTTCCGATGACAATGTGCCGTTCCGCCAGGTGAATATCCGACCATGCCAGGCGTTGAATCTCGGCGCTTCGAAGTCCGGCGAACGCGCCAAGCGCGAGGCACGGCAGGAATTCATGGGAGGCAACGGCCAGCAAGCGGCGAACTTCTTCCGGGCTGTAAAGTTTAACTTCACCACCGCGGACCTTGAGAGACTCGACTTTTTCAATGGGATTGTCGGCGGCGTATCCACGGGCAGCGGCGAACTCGAAAAGCAGATTCAGAACCGTCCTGTAATTCTTGGTTGTCTGGGCGGCGCACTTCAGGCCGTCCAGCCATGATTGAACCTGGGCCGTCGTCACGTCGCAGCAATCCTTCCGGAAGGCGTCGGCAAACTTTCCAAGCCGTGAACGCAGGTCCGCAAGATAACTGGCGGAGCTCTTGCGCGCCTTTTTGATGGCGATCAGTTCGGCGACGACTTCGGAGACGGGCTTGCGCGTCACCTGTTTGTTGCGGGTGGCGTAGAACTTCGCGGCGGCGACCAGGGCGGACAAGTCGGGAACGATCTTTAGGCACGTTACCAGTGTATCGGCGGCGGACAGCAAGTTAACCTTGAACGGTTGCAGGGCTTGCTTGGCGGCGGCGAACTCGGCGGCGTCCGCGTCTGTTAGCCTCGCCGCTATAACTTGTCCTTCGCTCATTTGCCGGCAAAGGCGCTGGGCGGCTTCCAGGGCTTCGTCCTCGGTAGCGTAGCTGTCGAACCGGCGTTTGCCGCTGGAATAGTTCGCAACCATGTAACCCTCGCCTCCCGATGGCGTCCGGCGCTGGTAAATTGAAACGGTAACACGTCCAAGCTGAACTTTGCGCGGCCAACTCGGCTTTTGAAGAGGCTTTCGTGACGCTTTCGTGTTCATGCGTCACTGTTACATAAGTGTTACACTTTTTTCAACAAAAATGCAAAATAGAGGCTTTAAATTTGCTTTAAGTAATTATTGATAAGCTTGTTGCCACAATTAAAAAGTGAACTGTAATTTACGGTTTTACAAACCACCGCTTGAGCATACCTCGGATGGCAGGAGGGGTATCGTCGGCGATGAGGACGGTCAAGGGAGAGGTTCAGGGTCCCACACAATTGCCTTGCTCCGGAACATATTTTAATCTGGATGCAGGAACATCCGCGTGGTTCCCTTGACTCGCCTTTTAAAACCTCTGCGTCTGGAGCGCAAGCCCAGGAGAGTCAGAGTTCGCTCGTCACCGAACTCAGGGGTGGCCGGGATGCGAATATCTTGTGAACAAGTAAGAACAACTTTCGGTTTCGGGGAAGGTCAATGAAGTGAATGATGCCGGGATGTTGAACGATGACGAAGCCAGGGCCGCGTTGCTGATCTCGCTGCAAGCACGGTCCGTGTTTCGCGGTGATTTCACCCTCGCTTCCGGAGTCAAGAGCCCCTACTATGTGGATTGCAAACTGACGACGCTCGATCCCAAGGGAGCTTGGTTGACCGGACAGTCGATGCACGCGCTCATCCGCAACGAACAAGCGTCCAGAAACATCCATGTGGATGCCGTGGGAGGCTTGACGATGGGAGCGGATCCCATCGCACTCGCGGTCGGGATGGTTGCGCGACGGATGGAAGGCGTTCCCGCTCTCCAGGTTTTCTCTGTCCGCAAATCGCCTAAAGCATACGGCCAGACGAAGCTGATCGAGGGCAATTTCAAGAAGGGCGATTCGGTCGTGGTGATCGACGATGTCGTCACTCGCGGCGATTCAACGATCGCCGCCATCAATGCGGTCGAAAATGAAGGCGGGCGGGTGGCTTTCGTGGCGGTGTTGATCGACCGTCAGGAGGGTGGGCGTTCGAAAATCGAGGCCCTGGGACATCGCGTCGTCGCACTTTTCGACCGGAGCGAGCTATTTGGCGATCATGCCGGTTAGATGTGAGATGCGCACGCGTGGCGCGACCGACAGCAGAGGCTTCCTGGTTTGCGAAGAGTTAGTTGTTGATGCAATAATTCTCGGCGACTTTTGATCCAAGAAATGCCAGTCAGTTTGCCTATGAAAACCCGCCGCGGCCCTCCGAGGAGTTGTGGTGGTGGAGGCCGGCACAAATACCGGCTCCGTGAATGAGTTCGCCGCGCAGACAGACGGCTGCATCGTCATGATTGGTAACTTCAATATCGACAACGACGCAAGTGCCATTGATATCGCACGCTTGGATGCCCACGGCAGCCTCGACAACACGTCGTGTGGATCGGCGTCGAACATTCCAGAAGTCGAACCGGTGCATGCGGTTTCGCTGACACTCGCTTCTGATGCTGATGCGGCATGGCGATCGGCCCCTGCCTCGTTGCTGGAAGCGCTTGCCAACCAAGTTGCCCAAGACATCCAACTCTAATGCCATGTCTCACAAACTTGTCAGTTTGCTAGGCCTCGTCTCTTTCATCGCCATCGCTTGGGCTCTCTCCACAGATCGCAAAAGGTTCCCGTGGCGCACCGTCCTGTGGGGTCTCGGACTCCAACTTGGGGTGGCGATTCTCATACTCAAAACCCCGCTGGGCCTCGGTGCCTTCGAACTCGCCCGCCGCGTCGTCGCCAAGCTGGGACAGGTCTCGACAGAAGGTGCCAAAATGGTTTTTGGCCCACTCGCCGAGGGCGCTACCCTCGCGAGGAGCTTCGGCCCGTCGAACTCGTTTGTTTTTGCCATTTCGATCACAGCCAGCATCATCGTGGTCGCTTCCCTGAGTTCCCTGCTTTACCACTGGGGCCTGTTGCAGCGAGTTGTGCGGGCCATGTCGTGGGTGATGAAACACGCCATGGGCACCAGCGGCAGCGAATCACTGGCTGCGGCCGCCAACGTTTTCATGGGCCAAACCGAAGCTCCGCTGCTGGTGCGCCCTTACATTGCCCTCATGACACGCAGCGAGCTGCTCGCCCTGATGGTGGGTGGGATGGCTACCATCGCAGGCGGCGTGCTCGTCATCTACGCCTCCATGGGTGCCGACACAGGCCACCTCGTCACAGCCTCAGTGATGAGCGCCCCCGCCGCGCTGATGATCGCCAAGATTTTAATGCCCGAAATTCCTTCAAGCAGGACTGTCGGAACGACCCCCGTGCTCGAGCCTAGCACCGCAGGGAACAGCATCGACGCCCTCTGCCGTGGCGCGAGCGATGGTCTGATGCTGTCGTTGAATGTGCTGGCCATGCTGCTCGCCTTTGTGGCCGTGGTGTCGCTTGCGGAGTTCCTGTTTGCCTGGGCTCTCCGCCCTCTCGGATTACACTGGACCCTCCGCGAGGTCCTGGGATGGCTCAACACACCGATTGCCTGGCTCCTTGGAATTCCCTGGCGGGATTGTCCTGCCATCGGGCAAGCCCTGGGAGAGCGCATCCTTCTGAACGAATTCTTTGGCTACGTCACGCTCATCAAGCATCAGTCAGATATTGAGCCGCGCAGTTTCGTCCTGGCCACCTACGCCCTCTGCGGTTTCGCCAACTTCGGCAGTATTGCCATCCAGATTGGAGGCATCGGCGCTCTCGTGCCCGAACGCCGGAGCGAGCTCGCACAATTGGGGCTCCGATCCATGGTCGGGGGATTGCTCGCCTGCTATGCGACGGCCTGCATTGTGGGGATTCTGTTATAACTGAACTCGGTAAAACGACCCTGTTTAGCGTGATGCTCGAGCAACTCCAATTCCCTGCTCCTAACACTACAGCGACACTTCATCCGAGAATTCAACCACGGATGTCACGGATAACACGGATGGGCGGGAATCCACCCTCATCTTATCCGTGCAATCCGTGCAATCCGTGGGTGCGCCAGTGAAGTTGGTTACCTCGTGGGTGAAAGTCCCACCGGTCGAATTAGACGGTTCACGACCGAAACGCGGTGTCCGGGATGAGGCTGCGAAGCCGAACCACAAG
>CAMBEJ010000247.1 GCA_945865375.1 Akkermansia muciniphila
CCGACGTCGTGGACATCCAGTCCGATCGGATGGCCGACTCCGTGCATGAAATATTTTTTGAGGGCGGGTTGGGCGGCGTCTTGGCGTTTGATGGCGCGTCGGGTCAAGAGCCCTAGATCGATCAATTCTTTCTCCACCATTTGTTCCGCTTCTTCCTGCCAGGTTTTGGGAAGTTTTCCTGGAACCAGGCCTTTGATGGATGCGCGCATCACACGCAGCACCGCGTTGTAGACTTTGCGTTGGCGTGGTGTGAACCGTCCGCTCACTGGGATGGTTCGGGTCATGTCCGAGTTGTAGTTGGCATAGCTCGCGGCGACATCGAGGAGAAGGAGATCGCCCTTTTTGCAGACCGCGGAGTTGTCGCCATAGTGCAGAACACAGGCATTCCCGCCTGATGCAATGATGGGGCTGTAGGCGAAGTGTCCTCGGTTGCGGATAAACTCATGGGCGAACTCGGCCTCCACCTCCGTTTCTGAGACCCCTGGGCGGGTGAAAGCGAGGATGCGGCGGAATCCTTTCTCTGTGAGTGCGCAGGCTTTTCGAAGGGCTTCGATTTCAAGGTCGGATTTGACGGCGCGGATGCGGTGGAGGATACGGGCCAGACGGTGGTAGCTGTGCAACGGATAGCGGGACTGGCACTCCGCGACAAAACGCGCCTCACGGGTGGGCACATCGATGATGGCCCGTTTGTGCTCATTTGAGTTGAGGTGGACATGGTCGCACTCGCACATCAACCGATGGAAGAGCCGGGGAAAAGCTTGCAGCCACTCGACCGTCCGGATTCCTGTTTGCGCTCGCGCCTCAACTTTGGTGAGCTTGTGTCCCTCCCACGTTTCAGCCTCGGCGCTTGGCTCCCGCAGAAACAGAATCTCGCGAAGTTTTTCGTCCTGGGCATCGGGGTAAAGAAGCAGGATTGTTTGTTCCTGTTCCACGCCCGTGAGATAAAACAGGTCCGAGCTGACGCGCATGGGCAAGCTCCCATCGGCGTTGGTCGGCATCGTATCGTTGCCGTTGACAATCGCGAGCGCGTTGGGCGCCATCGCTTTGCAGACGCGCGCTCGATTTTGTTTGAACAAACGGGGGTCGATGGTTGCATACCGCATGATGGGAGCCACAGTCCCAGAGAACTCAGAGGGATTCAAATTCAAATATTTCATTTTTCTTTTCTTCGGTCTTGATTCGAGAAATTCGCCCTTGAATTTCCAAGGAACAATCCATCCGGATTTGAGAGACGGCCTGCTGAACAGACCCCTTTGATCGAGCATTCGGAACGGGCTGCGAAGCCACAGAAGAGTGTCTCGATGCAAGTTTGACAGGCGGCATGCCCTCTGTTAATGATCGTTGATGTCCCTCCTCCCTGTTCGGAGATATTTCAACCACTCGCTCCGGGTTTCGAGCTCTGGATTCACTTTGATCGAACTCCTCGTTGTCATCGCCATCATCGCCATTCTTGCCGGGATGCTCCTTCCGGCCCTGAGCAAGGCCAAATTGAAATCCCATCAAGCCCTCTGTCTAAATAATCTCAAGCAGCTCGGCTTGGGACACATCATGTATGTCACGGACACCGGCAAAACATTTCCCGTGGCTTACAATCCGAATGATTTTTGGATGGCGGTAATTCGCCGGGATGTGCAGTCCGATAAAGTCAGGATTTGTCCTACCGCTCCGGTGCCCCCGAAACGCAATCCCACAGGTGAATCCGTGGGAACGGCTACCGCAGCATGGTATGGTCCGGTCAAGACGCCGATCCAGTGGAACACGGGGTTTGAAAGCAGCTACGGAATGAACGGTTGGATGTATTCCCCCACCGGCGAGGGGGTTCAGGACGCAAAGAAACAATTCGCGGGAGAGGCCAGCTACGAGAACCCCGTGAAGACACCCATTTTCGCGGACTGCAACTGGGCGGATTCCTGGCCGCTGGCCACCGACACTCCCCCTCGCGACCTTCAAGCGGGCGGCAATTCCGCCATGATGCAACGTTTTTGTATAGCTCGTCATGGTTCCCGTCCTGCGGCGATCCCCAAAAGCGTTCCCGCCGGCGCGCTTCTGACGGGAGCGATCATCGTCGTGTTTACCGACGGGCACGCCGAGGCGACAAGGCTCGAAGATCTATGGACTCTTTCCTGGCATCGCGACTACAAAGTACCGGACAAACGACCCAAATGATTCCAGGGCGATTTGCGGATTGTGTTGTCGCTGGAAAGCGGTGTCGGCCTTGCTTCGGATGTGGTCGGGCATTCGATCGTTCGCCAGTGAACAGCGGGCACTTCTTTCAATTGCCTACAAGATGGATCGACACTGGCAGAACGGCCTGCCGTGTGGGGTGAACCTCCACGACACTCAACGAAGCGGGATTTTTGGCACGCCCGCATGAATGCGGATCAGGTCACGATCCGTCCCGGGCACGCCTAGTGGCCCCTGGATGAAGCCTTGTCTCTTTGAGATTTCCAGCGTGTTGGGCTCCAGCCAACGCCAGGTTTCGGCGTGGCCGTCGGCGAAGCTGAGCACGCAACCGTTGTTATGCCGGGCCGAGGGGAAATCGATCCACCGCCACACGCCGGGTTGCGTCACAGTGAAACGGGCGTTCTCGATGCTGTTCTCGTGTTCGTCGAGAAAAACAAATGCTTGGGATGGGGAGGGTTCGTTGATTTGGGACAACTTGTGCCAGCACAAGCGATTGTCCAGGCTCGGATGATCGTTCATGTAGGAATTCATCGAGACGCTGCGGGAGCGGGGGATCTTGCCCATATCAAGGACTGTCGATCGATCGGCTGGGCATTTGTAAATCTGGGTTGAGCGGTTGTAAGCAAATAGCACGCCGCGCTCGATGTTCACGCTGTTCGTATCGGTCCAGGCGTTGCCGTTGATCCAGGTTTCGCCGGTGGCGATGTAGCCCTCCCGGTTCCCGCTCGACAGAGTGGCGTTCGGGGGCAAGGCGTCGTTGAAATCGTCCACGTAGAGCAGCCAGCAAATCTGGAGCTGGCGGTAGTTGTTCAGACAGGCGATCTGTCGGCCTTTTGATTGGGCCCGGCTTAGCGACGGAAACAACAGGCTCGCCAGGATTGTGATGATGGCGATGACGACGAGCAGTTCGATGAGAGTGAAGCCCTTTGCCAGGCCGTCTTCCCGGCGGTCTCCAGAGTGCTCAAATAATGAAAATGCCTTCTTCGTTGAGTTCACGTATTCAAGCCTTGCGAAGGTTCCGAAGGGGTCTGACCCGGCCTGTTGCGGCTTGAGCCGCAAAATAAGAGCGGGCGATGTTCACAGGGCAATCTCATGGCGCGGGATGAAACCGAGCAAGGACTGAGGGCTTTCGAACAGGGTCGCTCGCGCCACGGCCAATGCTTCGGCGCTCGTGAACTGGCCTTGGTCGATTTTCTCCGCGAGGACCCGAGCCAATTGTTTGCGGACCAGCATCGCTTTGGCGTAAGTCCATTCCACACAGTAGGCGTCCGAGAAAAATCCGACCTGCTTGTTGGCCGGCAGCATGTCGAGGCGCTCGGTCATGACCTGGCGAATCGTATCGGGAAAGAAGTTATGCCACCAGTAGCCCGCAACGCTTAGGTTTGGCAGCTCCCGAGCGAGCGTGCAGAGGGACTGGTTTGCATGGCGACTGGCGAGAAAGCATTGAAAACGCAGCCGAGGATGCCGCCCGATCATTTCGCCCAGCCGAGCAATCGTGGATTGTGAGAGCCGGCTGGAGGTCTCAAATGGCAGCGGCTCCGCCCCGAAACTAAACTGAAACACGATCCGCTCGCCGTGCTTTTCCAACGCGGTCAGATAGAGCTCGTTGATGTAACTCGCATAAATGTCCCTCTCCGCAGGACCAGCCTGCGGGCGGCGTGCCAGGGCGATCTCCATTTCGAGGTCGCTCACCGGCCGAAAATCGATGTCGGTGGAAATGTGCGTTGCCGTGGAAAGAATTTGGCCCAGCGGCATGGCGCTCACGTAGTGCTCGATAGCGGCGTGGACGTCGGTGAGCGAACGAATCACCCGCTCCGTCGCGGGCCGCACCCCCGCGCCGATGGGCGATGGACTCTCGGGCGTTTTGCCCCAGCATCGCTCCAATTCGTAGAGCGCGGTGTCGAACTCGCCCCACTGGCAGCGCGTGAAGAAACCCCATTCAAGGGCGTATTGCAACCGGTCGTCATCCTCGCCGAGGCCGCGCCGGGCGATCTCGGTGCCAGCGCGGCGGATGTTCACGCGATTGAGGATCGAATGATGCCAAGCACGATCATCGGCGCGCTCCCGGATGAGGGTGTCCAGGTGACGCCAGTTGCCGGCTGTGATCGGCTCGTGCCATTGGTAAAGGTTGCCCAGGAGAAGCCTCACGCCCCAGAACGAGCTGGTGTTTTGAATGTGCGGCAGGAATGGCAACGCCTCCTGGATGCG
>CAMBEJ010000248.1 GCA_945865375.1 Akkermansia muciniphila
CATTGAAACCGAAAAGCCGGTGCCACCAATTTGTCTGTCCCTATTTCCCCGTTGTTGATGAACACCGGCATCGTCCACATCCGAGTTGTGAGCACGCACGCAGAGTTTGACAAAATCAACGCCGTCTTTGTCTGTCCCTATTTCCCCTATCAAAGAACCAGCCCTGAAGGGGCGCCACATCTCGCCACCGACATTGAAACCGAAAAGCCGGTGCCACCAATTTGTCTGTCCCTATTTCCCCGTCTTTGTCTGTCCCTATTTCCCCGTCTTGAGTGGAATGCAAAGGTTTCGGAGTTGGGATGACCCGAGAGGGTTGAAGGAGCTTAGCCAGGGGCAAACGGGGCAAACGAGTCTGCGAGTGCCGCCCCTGGATCCCAGCCCCAATGGCAGTCGCCCCATCCTTCGCCAAGGCTTCCGCCTTCGCTGAAGCTACGGTGGACGGGACGGCGGGCAGTCCGGAGGGGCGATGGATTTCGTCTTAGAAACGAACCCGAGCAATATCGTGAGTTGTTGAATGGAAACTGTGTGATTACTGATGCATATGACTTTTGGTGAACCTTGCTCCATCACCCTTCCAGGGCGTGAATCCAATTCCAAAACCAACCAGGTGCCGCGCTCGTAGACTCGCTTGCGCCTGGCTAACATCTCCGACCCTTCCATGGCAAAAGGCGCTTTCCAAGCCTTAAGAAAGCGGGTCATTCCACTCAAAACAGCAAAGAACCAGTATTTGTCCAATGGTATCACCACATTTCTCACCAAATAGGCCAAGCCTATAATCCTAAAAAAAGCAGTTGAGGGTCTCGAATTCTCGCAACTCATTCCATTTGCAATTCGTCGTACAAATCCATGTTGCAACCAAGAAGGTGAACTACGGAGCAGTTGGATTCCATATCAGTTCAGGCACTTACAAAAAGGAATGACTCTCAACTGCTTTTTTTAGGATAATCATGGCAGGCCAGAAGGCCGTGAGCCGTTGGCTGAAGGGCATCGTTCGGATGCACAAAGCTTCTCAAAAATCCAGCATGGTCCTGGACTGATCCGTCGCCATCCTTCGCGGAAGTTCATTGGGATCGCGCTATCAAGGCCACCAGAAGGCAGCCGACTATGATCGCCAGCACGAAAAAGAAGAGCTTCGCAAAACTCCACGGCCGCTTTCCCGCGATCTCGCCGGTGTGCCCATTCACGAGGAGTTGATAGCTTTTGTGATCATAGCAAAACGTCAATAACCAGACCGGCAGCAGGGTGTGCTTGAAGGTCTGACGAGAGAAGGAAACCCGCACCTGAAGGTTCCGATGGGTGTCCCCGGGCACATCCGACGCGCTCAGGGTTTCCATCTTCTGTGTCATGCGCGTATGGGACCGTTGCGCCGCAGAAATGAGATCGAGCTGGTATTGCTCCACCATCCACCCTGCGACGTACCCGGGATCGTACGGAACTAATTCCCGGGTCGGAAACGGCTCGATCTTGGCCAGCAACCCGGAATCCACTCCCTTGGAAGCGGCGACCAGCTCGTCGTCGAAAAATTGTTCCACAGCCCCGGAGGCCCGTTGCCAGCGCGTTTTTTGGACACGTCTCGTCTGGTTCTGGCCGTTCGAATCACGATACGTTTCGGTCTCGTAATAATGATACCCCGCCTCAGCAGTCCAGTCGGCGTGAGCGAAGGCGTCGAAAGTCCAGTAAGGCAGGTAAACTCCCTTTACTGTATCCGTGGTGGCGGCTTGCTTCAGCCGATTCGGCGCAAACCAACGGTTCCCATACCAAACCCTGACCATTTCGCGCGCCTGGGGTTCGGCAAGTTTGAAAGGCAAAACGCTCTCGGGCCGGATGGGCGCCTTGATTTGTTCGTGAGGCACGATCTGCGCTGAGCCGCAGAAGTCGCATTTCTGGGCCACCCTGCCCGGTGCCAGCACCGACACCGCCTTGCAACTTTGGCAGAGGACGGACAACCGCTGGGCGTCCCAGCCACGACGGTCAGGCGGAAGACCGCGCAAAGCGGTCACGAGGTCGTTTTCCGTCACACGCCCCGTTTTGGGGTCCAAGGTCGCGGGGCTGGCGGTGCCGCAGTGAGGACAAATCAGGGAGGACCTGGACGGGTTCCAATGAGCGTCGGACCCACAGGCCGGACACTCGAACTTCTTGTGCGCGATGACTTCGCTCTCTGGCATAACCCTTCCGCTCCAAAAAACCTCAGCCAAATGCGGTTATTTCAAGAACTCATCGAGAGCGGATCGGCTGATCCTGAAAACGGAGCCGATTCTCTTTGCCTTCAGCTCTCCAGCCTGAATTGCCTGTATCACATCCGACTCGCCTACTCCCATCAATTTCGCGGCGTCGGCCGGGCTCAATAGTCCGATTTCGGGTGAGGATCCGGCAGCTCCTGTCGCCCCTTGGACGACCTGGGCACCCCCGGACTGCGGCTGGAACATCTGCTGCGCCAGGGCGGCTCCCATCGCCATCTCAGCACCGAACGTCGCCCCACTGCCTCCGCCGGGCGCGCCCGAGGCTCCTAGATGCTGCGCCATCTGAAACTTGACGTAATCATTCAGGTTCCCGATCGCCGACATGCTGGTCCGCTTGTCAATAGCCTGCTCGACCTCGGCCGGTACGGACACGTTCTCGACCACGAAACTGGTAAGCTCGATCCCGTATCGCGCCACAGTGGCTAGGTTGATCAAGGGGAGCAGCGAATCTCCAAGCTCCGAATGTCGTGTCGCGATGTCCAGGACGGGAACTCGCGACTCCGCGAGCGCCTCGCTGAAAACACTCACGAGCTTCGACCGCATCACCTCCGCGAATTCATCCAAACGAAAATGATTGTCGGTGCCAGCCACCTCCTTCAAGAATAGGGAGGGGTTGGTGATTTTAAAGTCGTAAGTGCCAAAAGCCCGCGCGCGAACGATCCCAAAATCATCGTCCCGGAGCATGACCGGGTTGGATGTGCCCCACTTATTCCCCGTGAAAGTCCGGGTAACCACATAGTAAACGTCAGCCTTGAACGGGACCTCAAACCCGTATTTCCAGGAAGCAAGCTTGGTGAGAATGGGAATGTTGTCGGTGGTCAGCGTGTGTTTGCCCGGGCCATAAAGATCGCCGAACTGACCCAGGTAAACAAACTGCACCGCTTGGGATTCTCGAACGATCAATTGGGCACCCCGCTTGATGGCCTTGTCCTCGTCCGGAAAACGCCAGGAAAGTGTGTCCCTGGAATCGTCGGCCCATTCGATCACCTCCAGCGCCTGTGACTTCAGAAAATTCAAGATGCTCATTTGCAAATAGGGGCGGTTTAAGTTCCAATCCAGGGTTCAGATTGTCCGAAAAAGACGGCCAGGGCAATTACAAGAACCGGCCAAGGTTTGTAATTATTCAGCGATCGTTACACCTGAATGAGACACCGTTGTGGAGTCGCCTGCCAACTGTGCATGAGGCGGGCGGGTCAGGGCAATTCCTGGATCGTGATGTCCTTATACCAGGCTTCGCTCGGCGGTCCTCCGTGGATCTGAACGGCAATGACACCGTAGTCCTCGATGCCAGGATCGACCTCCAGGTAGTCCACCGTCTCAATTCCATTCACTTTCAGTCGGATTTTTTTGCCTTCGCATCGGATTTCGTAGTCGTTCCAATCCTCTCTTTTCAAGACCTTGTTGACCTTGGCCATGTCGGACTGGGCGAGCACTTTGTTGCGGCGCGACTCATCGTATAAGCAACCCCACCAGGACGGGTCCCCCATGTCGGCCTGATAACCGCTCACTTCATGATGGTTTGGAATGCGTTTTGTCCGAAACTGCACCCCCGCATTCGCTCCTGCGCCCACGAGCTTAAACTTGAGCTTGAGCACAAAATTCGTGTAAAGGCGCGTGGTGCAGAGGAACTCGTTCCTGGGAATTTTAGCTTGAAGCGACCCTGCAATGATCGACTTCTCGGCAATTCTGAAGGTCTTGACGGTGTCGCCATCCCATCCCTTAAACGTCTGCCCGTCGAAGAGCGGAACCGTCTTGTTCTCAGCGCGAAGCGGTGTGTGCTGAGCGACGGAAAAGGCAAGCAAGCAAAGAAGCGCCAAGAGTTTCATAGATGGGTCGAGTTGAGATTGTTTCTTGATTTACCCTTCCCATCCAAAGATGTCGAGCCGCATCCGCAAACCACTCCCGAAGGGGGTGCAACTCACGGTTTCCGGGAGTTGTCGTTCGGAGGACAATACCTACCGCAAAATGGGAAGAAGTAGAGTAGGCGAAGCGGACGGATTGAGAGGCACAGGCCAATGACCGTCTCGCTTCGCCCCTCATCGAACCGGACAGGCGGTTTTCCCGCATCCGGCTCTCCGAGGGCCATTCATCGCATTGCTTATTGTTCACCGATTCGATTTCC
>CAMBEJ010000249.1 GCA_945865375.1 Akkermansia muciniphila
AAATCCACGAGCAGCGAGCGGGCGGCCTTCACCATTGAAGAGGTCGAACAACTGGTCGCCGGCGCTCCGAACCTGGATTGGCAGACCCTCATTCTCCTGGGTTTTTACACCGGCGCCCGGCTTGGAGATTGCGTGGTGATGACATGGGACAACGTGGACATCGCCAAGGGCGTCATCGTCTTCCTGCAAAAAAAGACCGATAAGCTGGTCATCGTTCCCATGCACGTTCGGCTCATCAAACACCTCCACCACATCAGCACCATCAACGCCGACGGTCCGCTCTGCCCGACTCTCTTTGCAAAAACCCCTGGCGGGAAACACGGCTTGAGCGAAGGCTTTAAGCGGGTCGTGAAGCGCTCCGGCATGGATCTCATGGTGGTCAAAGGCAAGGGAGCGCGGAACTTCAGCAAACGCTCGTTCCACTCCTTGCGCCACGGCTTTGCCTCGGCCCTGGCCAATGCTGGGGTTTCGGAAGAGATTCGGATGAAGCTAACCGGCCACCGATCCTCCGACATCCACCAAAAATACACTCACTTGAACACCGCGCCCCTCAAGGAAGCGATCGATTCGCTGCGTTCATCGCTCAACGCCAACACTGTGCCATGAACTTTCGCAGAGTTTGGGCAAGGTTTTAGCTTTCCTTGTTGCAGCAGTCGCCCGGGTTTTCCGTTACCAGGACTGATGGTCCAGCGATTTAGAACCCCTCGCGCTTGAGAGTGGTTTCCCTTACTGTCCGAGTTCGATTTTGCCACGGGCTCCGTGCCAGAAGCGTAGCACCTCGATGCGCTGTTCGCGTTCGCGGACTCGATAAACGATGCGGTAAGGATGATGCATAATCTCGCGCAGGTTTGGTTCCGCACGTTCCGGCACGACGCGCCCGAGCATTGGATGCTCACGGAGCAGTTTTAATTTCCCAAGCAGTGCCAGGCCGAACCGTTCGGCGGCGGAGGGATTGTCGCGAGCAATGAAGAGGACAAGCGAAGCCAAATCCTCGTTGGCAACCTCCGTTACGAGGACTTGGAAAGCCATGACTGGAAATTCTTCTCCACTTGTTCCAGCGAGATGACCTTGCCATGATCGGCCTGCAGTTCACCTTCGCGGACAGCGGCGAGGAATTCGATTTCCTCACTTATTTCGCGAAACGAAACCTCTTCCGGCAACCGTCGGATCGCTTCCAAGACAGTCTGCTTATCGCTCATGGCACCAATGTAACTTCCGAAAATTGCTTGGCAAGCGCCGGTCTCGGCTAAAACCAGAGCGCTTCACCCATCAGCATCGAATGGGACAAACTGATCCATCCTTTTTGGCATGGAACTCAGCGCTCACGCATTTCAGTTCCGCTCCCACCTTCTCTCCTGGAATGCCTTCGCCCCGATTGAGTTGATCGATGCCGACTTGGACTTTGAGTCGAACCGCTTGCAGGTCTGTCGGAAATGCGACCGCTGATCGAATCAAGATTTGGTCGCCGCATTCCTTGGCGAGGGCACGGCTACAGTCGTCGAGTCTGTTTCCTCGGAAGGTCGCTTCGGATGGGACAATTGTTCCACGGCGTCCAACATGCCCGCTATTTTTATGGACGGAGGCGTCCTTGTTCATTGATACGGGCTATCAAATATTCCCGTTGTCAGCAACACAGCATTTGGGTTTCAGCAAGAAAAGCCGACCATCGTGATGGTCGGCGTGTTAATCTAATAAAAATACCCCATGGATCGAAGGGAGCAGTGGCCGGGGTTGCCGACGATGACATGGTCGATCACCTCCAACTTAAGCACTTGGCCCGCGCGGATGAGATCCCGGGTGACTCGGATGTCCGCTTCAGACGGTTGGGCCTCTCCGGAGGGATGGTTGTGCATCAAAACGAGCGCGCTGGCATTGGCAGCAATCGCGGTCCGGAAGACTTCGCGAGGGTGTACGAGCACGGAGTCCATGATTCCAATAGACACCAGATGATGCCCACGAATTCGTCGTCGGGTGTTGAGGTGGAGAACCACGAAGCATTCGACTTCGGGGCTGAAATAGGGATGCTGGATGACATGGGTTCGCCAGTATTCCAAGGCTCCCTCGGGGGTCTCACAAAGTTGCATCTGCTCCGGGGTGGGGCATTCCCTCAATGAGATTAGCTTCCATTCCTGTGGTTGCTTGCGTCTCGGACGGGGGATCGGGCTGATCCCTTGCAATATCTCTTCCATGATTACCTTTCTCGGTCATCTCCCCCGGGTGAACCG
Source organism: Akkermansia muciniphila (assembly GCA_945865375.1). GTDB lineage: Bacteria > Verrucomicrobiota > Verrucomicrobiia > Limisphaerales > F1-80-MAGS106 > F1-80-MAGS106. Next base: position 2,226 of record CAMBEJ010000249.1, read on the forward strand.
GGTTACCTTAGGTCTGATTTCGCGCGTTCGTGGGTAGGATGACCGATCGACGACGCGCGGGAGGGGTTGACGGGCGGCGGTTCGCCAGGAACTGAGGGGCGGTCGAGTTGTTTCGCAACTCATTGATATCGAGTGGCTAATAGTCCTCAGGCAGGAGCAACGTCGTCACCGATCTATCAGCCTCTGTGATGATGTAGAATTTCAGGCCCGCCTGGGTGTGATACACCGAGAGGAGTCGCAGCCACTTCTTCAACGCGAGCTCGTTCTCTAGGCGGTCGTGCTCGTCCAGATCGCCCCAGTCGCCACAGCGATGGCGTTGCATGGCCGCGATGAACTCGGGCATGGGGACAACCAGAAGCGCGGAAGGGGTGGCGACCACCCGACCCAAGGGAAACTTGAAGTCGCTCATAAAACCTCCAGGGCGGCCGAGATCTGCTCGGCGGTCAGGTTCTCGGGTTGAGCGCTCTCCTGATCGAAGGCATGGATCCGGACGAATACGAACTTCGCAAGTCGGACGGCGATGTCTTCGCGACCCAAACGGCCCGCTTCATCCTCGTCGAGCATGAGCACGACGCGGCTGCTTTGGGCTGTGTGCTTCCGAATGAGACCCTCCTGCGCGGCGGACAGGCTGCTGCCCATGAGGGCTACGACCTTCCGACATCCGTGCTGGTAGAGTTTCATCGCACCAAAGAAACCTTCGACGATCACCAACGGCATGTCCGACGGCTCCTTGGTGGCGCGGTCGAGGTTGAAGAGTTCCAGCGATTTCCGGAACCCGGGCGGGAGCTTGTATTTTGGGACATCACCGGGGGGCTCACCCGGCCATCGGCCCGCGTAAGCCACGATCTTGCCTTCGGGATCGTTGATCGGGATGGCAATGCGCCCGGCCATCATGCCTTTGGCGCAATGGCCCAGACCGAAGTCCATGAGGGTCTCCGGGGTGAGGCCGCGTTCGGTCAGGTAAGGATGAGTGACATCGAGATGTTCCAGTCGGAATTTCAACGGCGGATTCGCCGTCTCGTCCTCCGTCTTGGGTTTCTCCTTCAGGACCGTGATGGCGGGTGAGCTGGGCGGAAGCTTCGGCGGCGGCCATGGTCTTGGAGGCCTGCTGGCCACGGCGGTGCGATTGTCCTCCATCGGGAGCTGAAACCACTCGCAGAGTTTCGTTGCGGCGGCGTGAACGGTGATGCGCTCCTTCTTGGCGACGAAGTCCAGGACGTTGCCGCCGCATTTGGATTCGCTGAAACAGTTCCAGCAATTTTTGGAAATGCTCACGCGGAACTGAGTCGAGTTGGTGCCTCCGTGGAGGGGGCAGCAGCCGCTCAAGCTATCGCCGCTGCGCTTCATTTGTTCGAGCAACCCGTAATGCTGAAGCACCTGCTCCATCGTCACGGACGTTTTAACCGACTTGAAGTCAACATACTGGGATTTGGGCATGGGAATGCTCCTTTCAACGAACGGGGGGTGAACTGTGGGCGTCTCGGAGTGAGCCGCTTATCCAAGGAGCATCCTACCACGGTCATGGGTCGCGTACCAGCAGGACAGCGCTACGCCACGAAATCAGAGATCTGTCAAATTCTCGGGAAGAGAGGCTTCAAGCCTTGAACCGACAACGGCGGGATCCGGACCAGGTTACTGCTCTTCGGGCGGCGTTTTCCTTGCACCCACCCCTCTGAAGTGTCTACTGTAGCATCCGGTGTAAGAACCATTTCCTCATCCTTCGATATTAGAGAATGGAAGGATGGGGAAAGCGTCTCGCGAGTTCGCGGAAAAGATGACTGCGGTTGCAGCGAAGGCGAGATACGTGATGACCAATCAGTTATGAAACTACCATTGCCCGAACCCGAAATCGTCACGCGCAAAGGCAAACCCGTTTCCGTCATCATTCCCATCAAAGACTACGAGGAACTTTTGGAGCGTGTTGAGGACGCAGAAGACGTGGCCTCGCTCAAGCACGTCCGACGCAAACCGCTGCACT
>CAMBEJ010000250.1 GCA_945865375.1 Akkermansia muciniphila
CCCGGACACCGCGTTTCGGTCGTGAACCGTCTAATTCGACCGGTGGGACTTTCACCCACGAGGTAACCAACTTCACTGGCGCACCCACGGATTGCACGGATTGCACGGATAAGATGAGGGTGGATTCCCGCCCATCCGTGTCATCCGTGGTTGAATTCTCAGAGGAAGTGTCGCTGTAGTGTTAGGCTAGGCTCATCGCCAAACGAAACCGGAAGCGACTTCGCGATGGAGGTTTTTGTTGGAATCCGAGATGCGTCGGGCCATGACTTGCGCGATGGCATAGAGAATTGGACCAGCAAGGCCTGAGAGTTCGCGGATCATCAACAAAAACGACTCCGCAGAAAGCCTGAGAAGGCGCGCTTTTGTCACCACCACCACGTCCGCAGATCGCGGGCTGTGGGTGAACATCGCCATCTCGCCGAAGAACTCTCCCGCCACGATTGTGCCCACTGTCGTGTCCTGCAATCCCACAACGATACGCGCTCTCAACTCTCCGCTCAACAGGAAGAAGATGGCGTCGCCAGGGTCCCCTTTCTTGATCAAAACTTCTCCCGGAGCGCACTCAAGGTATTCGCAGAACCTCAGGAACTGATCCAATTGGGGATTTGAAAGGGCGCTGAAGATCACGAATTGGCGCACTTCATCCGCTGTATAAAAATTGCCGGGCTCGGCCTTTTTCCTAAAGACAGCGGTGGTGTTGCCCGTATGGAAAAACTGGTATAACTCCGGAATATCCTTCGCCTGACGCCATGTGTTGTCTTGTTGGGTGTGGAGCCAAGTTTCACTCAGCACTCTTTGGTCCTCGACCCATTGCACAAGGGTGATCAGGTCTACAGGGCCGTACACGAGATTGTCCGCAGCCCACACTTTGTAGAGATATCCATCGGTGTCGTTCATGAATGAAGTGCAAAAGTAACCTGTCGGGACGCCTAGTTCAATTCAATACCCAAGATCTCCAAAATGCGTTCGAGATCAGAGTCGCTAAAGAACTTAATTTCGACGGAACCCTTTCCTTTGTTGTATCGCAACCCCACTTTAGTGCCAAGTCGTTGTTGCATTTTGGTTGCCAAATCCGCGATGTGGGCGTCTTGAATCCGGGGGTGGGGGGAGGGGCTCGTTGTGGCGACGCCCGAGGCGGCCGCTCGTTGGATGGCAGCGACGAGAACCTCGGTCTGACGCACGTTCAGCACTCCTTTAAGCACCTTTTCAGCGGCCAACGTTTGGTCGGTCTCGGTGACGAGGCTCAGCAACACCTTCGCGTGTCCCACCGAGAGGCGGCCTTCGCGGATGTGGACCTGGAGTTCACTGGGAAGCCGCAGCAGACGCAGTGCGTTGGCTACCGAAACGCGGCTTCGGCCAACCTTTGTGGCCACGTCCTCCTGGCGGAGGCTGAAATGTTCGATCAACTGAGAGTAGCCTTTTGCTTCCTCGATTGGATTGAGGTCCTCGCGCTGAAGGTTTTCGATCAGCATCCACTCGAGAACGGTAGCGTCCCCCGCGTCCCGAAGAATGACCGGGACCTCCTTGAGATCGGCCATCTGGGAGGCGCGCCACCGGCGTTCTCCGGCGATGAGCTCAAAATGATCGCCCCTCTTGCGGGCGACAAGCGGCTGGATGATGCCTTGTTCCCTGATGGAATCGGCCAGTTCCTGCAGCGATTCGAGAGGGAAATCGCGTCTCGGCTGAAGGGCGCTCGGCCGCAGTTGGTCGATGGGGACCACAAGCACCGCCTCACCGCTTGAGGAGCTCTGAACAAGCGTGGTGGGGCGTGGCTCTTGCGGGAGAGTCGATGGGGGTGGAGCGTCTGACTTGCTCGCGAAAGGCTGTTTCATGAGCAACGCTCCCAAACCCCTTCCTAGGGCTGATCTGGACATGAACCCACAGTGGTTAATGACGACCCCGATGTCAAAAGTTCTGTCATCAAACTACGGAAAGAAAAATGGCGATGAAACCCGGGCATAACAAGAGCTCTGATGACAAAAACGATTTAGGAGTGCGCATGGGCTTCAAGCCGAAGCATTGGCGAGGCCAGAGTGAGCAGCGGATTCTGAGCAAATTCAGTGCTGGCCAGCGCTTGACGCCACTTTTCGATTAGCAACAATACCGCTGACAAGTTCAAATCCTCGCAGTGCGGGGGGTACAGCCGCATATTCGCCTCCGCGAGCCTGAAAAGAGCGTCAGCCGGTTTGAGCCGGTTCTTTTGCAGATGCACAAATGCGCCCGCGAGTTGGATCAGCCCTTTGTAAAACGCGTCACGCGGCCCTTTGCGCTCCCGGAGCCATTGATCTTCAAGAACATCGTGGGCCTCGTAATAAAGGCCTTTGTTGAAACATTCAAAGTAGCCCAGATAATGAGGGCTATGCTTGCCACTAGATGATCCCTTTAGTTCATTGAGCAACGCCGAGATTTTTTCGCCTTTTTTGCTCACGACAAATGCCGGCGATTTGAACCGCGCGGTTCGGACTCGAGGTTGAGGGTGGTGAGTGCGAGGCACAAGGCGTCGTATTGATCCAAGGAATTGTAAACCTGAGCGGAAATTCGCAGCAGCCTTTTGGGAAACGCAGGCCATGGGATCACAGGAACTTCGATGTTGTGCCGCCAACGGAGGGTTTCTTGGAGCGAATCGATGTAGAGTGGGGATGTCGGCCTGCACTCAGAATGGGCCTCAGCAATGGGGACTGCAGCGAGCGAGCCGATCATGCTCTCAGGCGCTGGCGGCGGAACCCCTAAAGTGTCGCAGAGTTTTGCCCGCGCGGCGAGGGCAAGAGCCCGGTTTCTGGCCATCAGAGCGGGCCATCCCCCCGGCAGAAGTGTCGCCATGAACTCCAGAGCATGCGGTACCGAGAGGAACGCGGACGGATCGTGAGTGCCTGGCCAGGCAAATTCAATGAGGTAACGAGATCGATCCGTTCTTGAGGAATTCGCGCCGTGGCTTATCACGGTGGGTCTGACTTTTGATTGGAGAGTTTCGTTGACCACCAAAAAACCAGCTCCCTTTGGGGCGCAGATCCACTTGTGGCAATTGGCGGTGTAGAAGTCAGGCGCCCAGGCGTCCAAGAACAGTGGGATCATGCCTGGGGCATGCGAGCCATCAACCAGCACCAAAACACCACGCTCCCTCAGGAGTTGGATGATTTCGGGGATCGGCAGGACAACTCCCGTCTGACTGGTGACATGATCCACCAAAGCCAGCCTGGTTCTGGGCGTGAGGGCACTTCGCAGAACTTCAATTGCTTGAGCGGGATCCGCGATTGGAAAGGGGATCTCCGCGACAACCACCGTGGCTCCAGAGAGTTCCGCCACATAGTTGAGCACGTTCCGGCAGGCGTTGTACTCCTGGTTCGTCACGAGCAACTCGTCGCCGGGAGAAAATCTCAACGATCGCAGAACGGCGTTGATCCCTGTGGTGACGTTGGGGACAAAAACCAGGTTTTTTGGAGTGGCCCCAATGAACGAAGCGAGCGCGCCGCGGGCTTTGTCCAGAAGCGGTTCGAGGTCGCGCACCAGGAAATCGATGGGTTCACTCTCCAAACACGCCCTGTAATGGTCTTGGGCGTCGCGCACGGGTTTTGGACAACTCCCAAACGAGCCATGATTCAAGAACGTGATGCCCGGGTGAAGCGGCCAGACATCCCGAGGCTCGAGCGCTGACATGAGGTTCGAGGATGGCCCATAAAGTAGATCGCCGGTTGGGTTTTTCGGGATGTCCGTTGCGTGCATCTTTTCTACAAACCTAGACACCGCGAAGCCACAAGTGAAGCCTGAAAAGTCAGTCATGATAAAGCCCTCTGCATCCTGAAGTCGCTGGCGGCCTATACCGGCATATTGACGCGCCGTTTGTCTCGCCTTATGATGACTCTAATTACAGCTTCCAACCACCAACCACCTATGAAACGAGTCCATCCCTTGTTCGCCACCTTTGGCATAGCCATCACTCTGCTTGTGAACGCCGCATTGGACGCCGAACCCGCTGCTTAGCCCTGCGCTTGCCCCATAACAAAGTCGCACCAAATGACTCATGGTTTATTGAATTTGTCAGCTCGGAGGAGTCTCATGATTTCAACCATATCGGAGAAGCGGGAGTAGCCTTTCCATAGCGCCTCGAATCCCGGCACTCCATCGCAC
>CAMBEJ010000251.1 GCA_945865375.1 Akkermansia muciniphila
ATGGCCGTAAGTCTCCCCATGAAACTCAAACTGCTTGCCCCGAATCCCCGATACCGACAATGCCGAATTTTCCAAACGAACCACCGGCCAAGGCATCACTTTACAGGAGGAACCATCTCCGACTTGCTTTGGCCGTTCCCTCTCCTCCCACCAATCCGTACGGCCCTCATGAAACCAAGTGAGCGGATTTGTCCTCACTTCGTCTCCAGAACCTGGAGCATTCACGGCAATGCACCATGGACGACCGCCGGGATCCCTTCCGATGCCGCACACTGAACTTGTTCCCCCGTGGATCAATCCGCAGCCAACACCCGACTCCCGAAGCACCTCCCAAGCGCAGTCCAAAGCATAGCCCTTGCCGATCGAACCCAAATCCATCCACATTCCGGGCCGCGAAAAGCGAACGGTCCCCTTGTCTGGGTCCAATTCAACGCCTTCGAAGCCTACCTTCGTCCGCGCTTCCTCGATTTCGTCGGCGCTTGGAAGCCGCCAAGCACCCCCGATGATGCCCCAACAAAACAAAACGGGTGCCACCGTGGGATCGAAGGCACCCCCGGTTCCAGAACTCAATTCCTTGACTCTTTCGAGCAGTCGAAAAACTCGAGGGTCCACGCGGACGGGACCTGCGGAAGCTTGGCGATTGATCAAGGAGAGGTCGCTATCGGCGCGGTACAGGCTGAGCAACCTGTCGAGTCGGTCGACGACATCCAAGGCCTGCTCTGCGGCGGCGCGCAGCGCTTCCTCTCTTTCTCCATACAGAAGGATCTCAAACCGTGTGGCCATAGAGTGACGGGCCACCCGCACCACCGCGGGACACGAGTTCATAAGCGGCGCGAAATAGAAACGGGGTTCCGCCGACAACAAATCGGCGAAACCCCTTGAAATCCGGCGAGCCAATCAGGAAAGAGGCATCGTGCCGTAGGTAGGCACCTTGACTTCGCGACCGTCGCCTGTGGTGACCTTACGAGTCTTGGGATCGAAGAGGCACATGATGCTCATGCGGTCAGAGATTTCAGCCAATGAAATGACTGTCTGAACCTTGATGGCGAGGTCGATGCCGGCGTTCGGCTCTTTGCCACTCCGGATGCAGTCGAACCAGTTGGCCTCGTGAACAGCGACGCTTTCACCCGGCTTGATGCCGACGATCTCCATGGGATCGATTTCCTCGGCAAAGGGTTGTTCGGGTTTGAGTTCGATTCGGTTTCCAGCCATGTAAAGAGAGGCTTTATGGCCGCGGATCATCTCCTGGGTGCCGGTTTGGTTCACAGTGCTGCTGCAAACCATGAGGGTGTAACCGCTCGGAAACTCGGCGAGGATCTGGACGTTTTCAGGAACGTGACGCGGCGGGTTGCCACCCGCCTTGTCGGTCTCAATCTTGCGAGTCCCCAACGAACACACGCGCGAGGGAAACTCAGGGCTTCCGGTCGCGAGCATGTAGGGGTGCAGCTTGTGTGGAAACAAATCGCCCAGCAACCCCGCGCAGTAAGGATAGTATTTCCGCCAGCGAAAATAATGGTCGGCGCTGAAGTCAGAACGCACCTTGATCTGCTTGCCGAGCCATGCCTGCCAGTCAATGTCCTCCTGGGTCGCCCACGGTTTGATATCGTAGTTCCATTCGCCCTTCGGATTGTTCCGCATGTACGAGCCTTGGCCAAGCACCAACTTGCCAATCTTCCCGGCTTGGATCAGTTTCGCAGCCTCGTGCCACTTCGCGTCGGAGCATCCTTGCGACCCGACTTGAAGCACTTTTTTGGTGCTCTTCACCGCGTCGTAAATCTCGAATGCCTCGCCCAGATAGCGCGTCATGGGTTTCTCGACGTAAACATGCTTACCGGCGTTCATCGAATCCACGCAGACCGGCGTGTGCCAGTGATCCACGGTGGAGCAGCAGATGGCGTCGATGTCTTTTCGATCCAGCATTTTGCGGTAGTCCGCGAAACCCTGGCAATCGCCTCCGATGTAAGCCTTGGCTTCATTGACACGGGTTTTCGACACATCGGCCACCGCGGCCTGGACCACGTTGGTGGCCGTCAGATTTTCCTTCTGGCTGCGCACGTGGGCCATACCCTGGCCTCCGACGCCCACGTAACCGACCACGATGCGGTCGTTGGCCCCGATAACGCGGCCTGTTGAGGGGGCTGTGTTCTGTCCATAAACCGGGGTTTTAAAAATGTTTGTCACCGCAACAGCGGCACTGGCCGTGGCTGCGGTTTTGATGAAGTCCCGGCGGGTTGAGTCCGCCGCGGGAAGTTTGTTTTTATTGTTTTCCATAGGCCTTGATTGAGTGTTAAAAGCGCTCTGCACGCATGCTATACCGTAAGGGCTGATTCTATTGACGAAGGCTATCGGAAAAAGATTCAGGGTCAACAAAAGTCTTTTCCTCGCCCCTAGTGTTCCTATAGTGCCCCCCACGTATGCCAAATCCATGGACTGGAAAAGGGAACCCTTACACCCGCAAGGAAGTCGTGGACCGGCTCCGCGCCACGCTGAAGCGCGGCGAGCCGATCATCGCCGCCGGTGCGGGCACCGGGATCAGCGCCAAATTCATCGAGCGCGGGGGTGCCGACCTGATCATCATCTACAACTCCGGCCGATTCCGGATGGCAGGACACGGATCCACCGCGGGTTTGATGGCCTACGGCGACGCGAATGCCGTGGCGATGGAAATTGGGGAGTTCGAGGTCCTGCCGGTGGTTCAGGAGATCCCCGTCATCTGCGGGGTGCATGCCACCGACCCTCGCCGCCGGATGTGGCACTGGCTTTTGAAAGTCAAAGACATGGGGTTCTCAGGCGTGAACAATTTTCCCACACACAGCATTGTGGACGGCCATTTTCGGCAGGTGCTCGAAGAGACGGGCATGAGTTTCAAGAAGGAAGTCGAAATGGTGGCCCTGGCAAGAAGAATGGACCTGTTCAGCATCGTTTATGTGGCGCAGCCCGATGAGGCTGAGGCGATGGCCAAAGCGGGTGCTGACGCCATCATCGCGCATGTGGGCACGACCATCGGAGGATCCATCGGTGTCACCGGTGCCACATGCAGCTTGGACGATGCGGTGCGCCGCACCCAGTCGATCATCGAGGGCGCGCGACGAGTGCGGCGAGATATTATTTTCTTGTCACACGGCGGCCCGATCTGCACGCCGGAAGACGCCGCCTACGTTAACGCAAACACGGATGCTGTCGGCTTCGTGGGTGCCTCCAGCCTCGAACGGCTGGCGATCGAGGAATCGCTTACCAATCTGACCCGCCGGTTCAAAGCCATCCCCGTCAAAGCGGCCACAGCGAAAAAACGCGGCAGAGCATGAGGATGCGATTTCAAATGGCATTGCTGCGCGTCAGTAAACTGGTGAAAGGCTACATCGATCCGGAAGGAATCCGGAGCGTGGTGGTGGACGTGGGCGGGTTTGAAATGAACGCCGGCGAGCACGTCGCGTTGAGCGGCGAGAGCGGATCGGGCAAAACCACGTTCCTCCATCTGATCGCGGGCATCGTCCGGCCAGACTCCGGCTCGGTGGAGTTCGAGGGCCGGGATCTCAGCCTTTTAGGAGAGTCGGAACGCGACAGGACCCGCGCGATGGGCATGGGTTACATTTTTCAAACCTTCAATCTGCTCCAGGGGTTCACGTGTCTGGAGAACGTGCTGCTGGGAATGCACTTTGGGCATGGCGCAAATCGGGAGCGCGCGCGTGCGCTGCTCAATCGGGTGGGACTGGAGTCGCGGCTCCATCATTATCCACGGCAGCTTTCGACCGGACAACAGCAACGCGCAGCCGTGGCGCGCGCCCTGGCGGGAAAGCCCAAGCTGGTCCTGGCGGACGAGCCCACGGGAAACCTGGATCACGCGAACTCTGTGGAAGCGCTTCGACTGATTCGCGAAGTGTGCGGCGAAAACAACGCCGCCTTGCTCCTCGTGAGCCATGACCGCGACGTGCTTTCGCGGTTCGATCGGGTCCAAAAACTGGGCGAAATCAACCGGGCCGCACGCTGAGCGCATACCAGATGGATTTGACATTTGAACCGTGGGTTACTCGGAGCGGCAGAGCAGCCATCCCACCGGCGCGCGGCCATCCTGGCCGCAGCAGCCTGGAACACTTGAGGGGCTCGGGGAGACGCCC
>CAMBEJ010000252.1 GCA_945865375.1 Akkermansia muciniphila
GAGGAAAACAAAGCCTCCCGCCTGAAGCTCAAGAAGCTGGAGCGCCGTGTCTTCCCCGAAGGCAAAGACCCCAAGGGCCGCGCCTACGAAGACTGCCGCTGGTCGCGCTTCAAACATTTCGAGGCCAAGGAAATGTTCGAGGTCGTGGATCAACACGTCTTCCCCTTCCTGCGCACCCTCGGCGGCGACGACTCCACCTACGCGCACCACATGAAGGACGCGCGCTTCACCATCCCCACGCCCGCGCTGCTCGCCAAGGTCGTGGACATGATTGACGGCGTGCCGATGGAGGACCGCGACACCAAGGGCGACCTCTACGAATACATGCTCGGCAAGATCGCCAGCGCCGGGCAGAACGGCCAGTTCCGCACGCCGCGCCAGGAGATCACGCTGATGGTTGAACTCTTGCGCCCCACGCCCATGGACATCATGTGCGACCCGGCCAGCGGCACCTGCGGCTTCCCCGTGGCGGTCGGCGAATACCTCCGGCACCACCACCCGGAAATCTTCCGCGACGCCAAACTTAAGGAGCACTTCCACCACGGTCTGTTCCACGCCTTCGACTTCGACAACACCATGCTCCGCATCGGCAGCATGAACATGCTCCTGCACGGCGTGGAAAATCCCGACATCCGCTACCGCGACTCCCTCGGGCAGGACCATGCGGGCGAGGAGGAGAAATACACCCTCATCCTCGCCAATCCGCCCTTCGCCGGATCGCTCGACTACGAGAACTGCGCCAAAGATCTGCTCCAGGTCGTGAAGACGAAGAAGACGGAGTTGCTCTTCCTCGCCCTCTTCCTGCGCCTGCTCAAGCCCGGCGGACGCGCCGCCGTCATCGTGCCCGATGGCGTATTGGAATCTGATAGCGAAGCTCACACGGTATTGCGAAAAGCCTTGCTCGATGACAATCGTTTGGAAGGCGTCATCGCATTGCCTCATTGGGTTTTCAAACCTTACGCCAGTGTAGCCACTGCCATCCTGCTCTTTGGAAAATCAGGCCAAACTGAATCCGTATGGTTCTACAGGTTAGAGAACGATGGTTTTAACAAAGATGCGATCAAGAGCGTCCGGGCCGGAAGTGAAATTCCTGACGTGCTAAACCTTTGGAGAACGCGACGTGACAAAGGCTATTCTCCCAAGCGAGGGAAGCATCGCTTTGTGAGCCGGAATGAAATCTTGGAGAATGGCTACGACCTTTGCGAAAGAGTTTACCTCAGTGGCTATGAGTATCCAAAAGGCGTGCCACTCAGTCCACTCGGCGATTTGTTCAACATCACAAAAGGCAATGCTGGCGCTGCCCAAGCTGAGGAGGGTTCGTATCCGTTCCTCACGTCTTCAGAAGAGCCAAAGTGCCACAGCCGCTATTCATTCGATGGTGAGGCGATTTGCATTCCCTTGGTTTCATCAACGGGCCACGGCCACGCCTCAATGAAGTCATTGCACTATGTGAACGGGAAATTTGAGGCCGCGACCATAACTGCTGTCCTCACGCCAAAGCCGGGCGTCGATGTGCATGTGCCATTCGTCTATTCATACCTGCTCGCACACAAAGATGAACTTCTCGTGCCCCTCATGCGTGGAGCTGCGAATGTTTCTCTCAATGTTGACCGGTTAGCACGCCTTCGAATTCCGCTGCCTCGAACGACGAAAGAACAGATGGCCCTCGTAGCCAGATTTTCGGAAATGAATCTCAAAGTTGCGCGATGCAGATCGGAATTAGAGACGGCGAAGGACGAGCTTGCAGCGCAGCTTGCGTCGTTTCGTGAAGCATTTTGAGCAACGCCTCTCATGAAGTCACAACTCCCAATTCTTTCTCCAGCGCCAACGGCGCGTCATCCCTCAGCCCAGGCCAACGGCCTGGGTATGCTTCAAAAAACAAGCGGCCTGAAAGGCCGCGATAACCTTCCACGAGTATGCCGCAATCATTGTCCCGCATTCTGATTCATTTGGTGTTCAGCACGAAAAATCGCGTGCACGTCCTCACGCCTGCCATCCAGACGGAATTGCATCCCTACCTAGCCGGAACGCTGGACAACATCGAATGTCCGTCGTTGCAGGTTGGCGGTGCGGAAGACCACGTTCATTTGTTCTTCGGCCTGTCGCGCACGCGCACCATTGCCGACGTGGTGGAGACGGTGAAAACCAGTTCTTCCAAATGGATCAAGACCAAGGGCGCGGCTTTCGCGGATTTCCATTGGCAATCCGGCTACGGCGCATTCTCCGTCAGCCAGTCGGATGCGGAAGCCGTCGTGGCCTACATCCGCAATCAAGCGCAACACCACCAGAAGATGACATTTCAGGACGAATACCGGCGGTTACTGGAGCGCTATCAGGTCGCCTTCGACGAAAAATATGTCTGGGATTGAATCGTATCGCGCCCCGTTGGGGCGCACGGATTTTTTGATGGACCTCAACCCAGCCCGCTGGGCTGGGCTGAGGAATCACGGGCCGTTGGCCCGAGACGAGGCGACCGTTCCCCCCATCACATTGCAGCGCGAATTCGCCCGGCGAGTGACGGCGGTGGAGGCGCTGAAGACGGCGCAGCGCGCGTCGCTGGCGGAGCTGGACGCGCTCTTCGCCACTCTCCAGCACCGCGCCTTCCGCGGGGAGTTATGATCAAGCTACGCGCCAATCCTCGGTTCGCCGAGTTTCGAGGTTTGCTGGCGGCAAAGCCGGAGCTTTTGCAGCCGTGGTCGGGCACGTTGTTCCGTTTTCAGACGGTGGATTTCCCCGCGCCTGAGGACGTGTTGAGCGGCGCGGGCGCAAAACACCGCGGCGGGCGTTGGAATCCGCCGGGAGTCGCGACCCTTTACGGCAGCACGACGGATGCGACGGCACTGGAGGAAAGCAAAGCCAATGATCGCTATGCAGGCATCGTGAATCGCAGTCCCCGGCTGCTGGTCGCGGTCGAGGCACGGCTGACGCGGGTGCTGGATGTCACGTCCGCGCCGGTGCGTCGCGCGTTGGGCGTGACGTTGACTGAATTGACGGCGGAGGACTGGCGGAAGCTGGTGGAGAGCGGGCGGGAAAATTTTACGCAGGCGCTGGGGCGCGCTGCATTTCAAGCCGGAGCGAGCGGGATTTTGGCGCGCTCCGCCGCCGTCGCGGGTGTGAACGTGGTGGTGTTTCCCGGCAATCTCGGCAAGGGAGAAAGCCTGGCGGTCGTGGAAGGGGAGAAGTTGCATCGGTTCGCGCCGAAAGATTAGGATTGCACCCCTGCACTTTTGCAGGTTACTTTGCAGGCATAATTATGCCAACGATTGCTCGAAAGAAACCGACGGCAGCGCGGATGATGACGTTCCGGTTCAGTCATCGCGGCGTGAAGGATTACTCCGGGTTGATGCAGCTTTACCGGAAAAAGTTTCACCTCGCCCAGCCGTTGGTCGTGCGGTTGACCGGGTTTTCGCCGCGCTCCGTCGCCAAATGGGCGCAGGGTGAATCGCCATCGCACAAGCAGGAGAAGGCGCTGGTGGAGATGGATCGCCTGCTGGACAGTCTCGCGCGGGTGATGGAGACGGAAGAAGTGGGCCGCTGGATGAAGACGCCCAACCCGGCGTTCGACGGTTCGACACCAATGCAGGTCATCGAACGCGGCGAGATGGATCGCATCTGGCGCATGCTCTACGATGTGGAATCAGGCCAGCCGGGTTGAAGGACCTGAATGGCGAGTGATTCCAATTTTGCGTTCCTGAAAGCTGAATGGCCCGACCCGTTTGGTGCGGTTGAGCCAAATCCAAGACACGCTTCGCACCCGCCTGAAGTTGTCTGACCAGCAATTCCCCCCGATCCACTTTTGCGATGCGAAGAAGGGCGACGCAAAAAGCATCCAGCACTCGCTGGTTCAGTTGGTGCTGGGTTT
>CAMBEJ010000253.1 GCA_945865375.1 Akkermansia muciniphila
AACACGTTCTCCGAGCGGAATTTCAAACCGCCGCTTTTCCCCCGTTTTCCCGCCGCCGCCCACAAGAGTCATTTCGGTGGTCAGAAAGACGCGGATCTGCCCGGTATCTGGGGCCTGGCAGGTCACACGCCTGAGCATGACCCCGGTACTGCTGCCGACCAATTCATCGTTGAGGATGCCGTGGTTGATGGGATCGTTTTTGTCCCATGCTTTGAGCCCCATGACATCCAAGGCCATGTTCTGCTTTTCCAGGCTGATGAAGTAAATTCCCGAGGTGCTTTTGAGTTCATACCAAAAGCGGAAATCGATGGAGGCTTTGTCCCAGACGTAAATCACTTTGCGACCCACTGCGGCGCTTTGACGGAGGGTTTGCTTGCTCAGGCGTTTGAGGGCGTGCATATCGTGTTCTTTTTTGCCTTTGGCCGTGGTCAAAAGAGAAAGAATCCCCCAGCGCAGATCCAGGGCATAGAAATGACCCGTCGCAAAGGTCTTGGCATCGATGAGGGGATCATGACTGGCGGCGCGGTGCCAGTGACCATCGCCGGCATAAATATCGAAATCCGCCAACTGGGGGAACACGGCCAATTCATCGGGCAGGAATTTCTTGAGCGAGGGCAGTAGGGACCGGTTGACTTCATTGAGGAGTTGGAGGCGTCGTTGGCTTTTAAGCGTATGGAAGTAATGGGAATAATCGGGGTAGTAATCTAATTGGGTGCCATGAGTCTGGAGGAAGGCGCGACCGGTTGAGCATTCATGGAGGACGCGTGCAATGCCCATGGAAACCCAAGCAGAGTCGGAGAGTTCCGGGCAAGATCTGTAGGAGGCGCACTCCAGAACCAGGGAGATGGCGGGTTGGCACAATTCGTTGTAAACTGTTGGAGTAGAGGCATGTATCATGCCAAAAAAATTCCATAACTGCCTGCTTGTCAAGCGGTTATTAAGAATATTTTCCGGAAAACGTGAAGAGTAAAACGAAATGGTTCAAGGGACGTGGATCACCGGGGGGCGAGCCGGAACATCTCCCATCCGATTGGGCTTCACCATGAGCCGTTGGCGCGAGTGCTAAGAGCATCCTGCCGCGTGTTTGGAAGCAATTCTTCCACACCGTTCCAAGAAAGAGAATGGGAAACTGAGGCCGTTGGGTATCCCGACGGTCAAAGATCGGGTGGTGCAAAGTGCGCTGGTCATTCTGCTAATGCCCATAGGAGAGGCGGACTTTCATCCGCACTCGTATGCGTATCGGCCCAAGAAGAATGCCCAGCAAGCGATGGATGCGATCAAAGAGGCGGCACTCCAAGGCCGGACCGAAGTGATCGATGCGGACCTGTCGGGTTACTTCGACAGCATCCCGCATCGTCCGTTACTGAGGTTGGTGGCCAAACGGGTGAGCGATGGGAGCATCCTGCGTCTGATCAAGGGCTGGCTGCGGGCACCGGTGGTGGAAGCCACTGAAGACAAGCGCCGTCAACGAGTCTGTGCCAATCGGCAGGGAACGCCGCAAGGAGGAGTGATCTCGCCTTGGCTGGCTAACCTCTACCTCAATGGGTTGGATCATGCGGTCAACGAACAATGCGAGCAGAAGCCGCGACTGGTGCGGTATGCCGATGACTTCGTGATAGCGTGTCGGCCTGGACAGGGAGTCAAACTGATGGAACGGACGCAACGTTGGCTGGAGCGGCGGGGATTAAAGCTCAACGGGGAAAAGACACGTCTGGTCAACCTGACCAAGGAAGGAATCAACTTTCTGGGCTTCGGCATGACTTGGCGTAAAGGCAAAACAGCAAAGAGCTATCCCCATGTCGAACCCAACGCCAAGAGCCAGGCCAAACTGCGCAAGAAGCTGGGCCAACACCTCAACCACTGGACCCTGCATGAACCTGTGCCGGAAACGGTGCAAAAGGTCAATCGAGTGGTCAAGGGATGGATCAACTACTTCCATTACGCCAACAGCAGTGCGGTTTTCACCCAGATGCAGCATCACACACGCAACCGGCTGAGGCGATGGCTTTGGCGCAAACACGGTTGTCGGAAGGGTCTCTTCAAGCATTACACCAACGAACGACTGGCAAATCATTATGGGTTGAATCCATTTCCGCTCTGGACAAAGTGGCGTCGAGCCACGAGCTGAAGGCCGACTGATGAACGAACCCGGAAAGCCGTGTGCGGGAAAACCGCCTGCACGGTTTGATGAGGGGCAGGAGAACGACGGTCATTGGCCTGCGGGCCTCTCAATCCGTCTTCTCCTGCCTACTCTACTGCTGCAACCCTACACGATCGGATTTATCACTTACTCGGAAGGTTGCAACGACGATGTCAATAAGACGATCTGGAGCGCCTTGGGCTGGAACTCCGACGCCAAAGTGATCGACATCCTCCGAGACTACAGCCGCTACTTCATCGGTGAACGTTACACAGACGATTTTGCGCAAGGTCTCCTGGCTTTGGAAAGAAACTGGGAAGGGCCGCTGATCGCGAACGCGGATGTCGATACGACGCTGGCACAATTCCAGTCTCTAGAGAAGAGAGCGACGGCAAACGACCTCAAGAATTGGCGACTTCAACAGGCGCTCTACCGGGCCTACTATGATGCTTACACCCGCAGTCGTCTGTTTTCCGAGACAGACCAAGAGGCACGTGCCATGGACAAATTACGCGAGGCTCCAAAGAATGGCTCGGCCGCGGCGATGTCGAGGGCGGAGCAGGTTCTGGACGCGGGAGTGACAGAGCGGATTGCGAGTGACTGGCGTGCGCGAATCTTTGGGCTGGCGGAAGAGCTCTACCAGAGCATTCGCATGCAATTGAGCGTCTCTCGCTACAAAGCGATTGCTGTCGGTCGCGGTGCCAATCTCGACACGATCGATTATCCGCTGAACAATCGTCTCTGGCTCAAAGAACAGTTCGATCAGATTCGCGAGCTTCAGACAGAACCCGAGCGATTGGCCAGGATTGATGAACTCCTCAACTGGACGAATCCGGGACCCGGCGGCTTTTACGACGATCTCGGGAACCAGTCTCGAGAAGCGAACTTGGATAGGGGTTAAGATTTGACCAGGACCCCGCTTTCCTGGAATCGCCTCACTCGGGCTTTAGAGAGAGTGCGTTCACTGGCGAGCCTACGAAGCGGGCTTCGGGAGCATTGCGAGTTTCATGGGTGGACCATGCCGAGGCAATGAACGACGCCCGCTTAACGATGCGCTATTCAGATCTCGATCCGAAGGCGCATTACAAGATTCGGGTTGTTTATGGTGGCGACAGCCCGAAGAAGAGGATCGGATTGACCGCCAACCGCCGCATCGAAATTCATCCACTCATCGCCAAAGCATTTCCCGTCCGGCCTGTCGAGTTTGACATTCCACACGAAGCCACTCGGTCGGGCGAATTGACGTTGAGTTGGTTTTGCGAAACGGGGTTGGGCGGCAATGGCCGAGGTTGCCAGGTTTCGGAAGTCTGGCTTATCAAAAAGTAACGGCCTTGAAAGCCGAGCCATTAGATGTTCCTATCGGTGCCCGATGCTCGTGACAAACAAATGAGCCGATGAAAACAGCAGACAGCTTTTGAAAAATTATTATGCCTCCTGACACCACCAAGCCCGACCAGCCTCGCTGGGAAAACCCGGTCAAGAAACTCCTCCGCGAAGGCAAGCCAGCCATTGGCACCACCATCACCGTCAATTCCGTTGAAGTAGCCGCTCAAGTCGCCACCATGGGATTCGATTTCCTCTGGTTGGAAATGGAGCACTCGCCCATCACCCTCGAAACTGTTCGCAACATGATCTTGGCGACGCGCGGATTGCAAGCCGTCCCATTTGCGCGGGTGCCAGTGAATGAGCTTTGGACCGCGAAGCGGG
>CAMBEJ010000254.1 GCA_945865375.1 Akkermansia muciniphila
TTGCGGGCCTACCGGTGGAGTTCCTATCGATGGTACATCGGCTCGGGAGGGATTGGAGCAAAGCCCATGGGAGGCGATCCAGGAGCAAGTCGTGTTGGGCGGGGCGGAGTTTTTGGCGGAGTTGCGGAAACAGATTAGCGGGGATGCCCAGGAGCAGAGGGGAGCGCGGCGGTTGGTTGAAGTGCGTCCGGGCTTGGGGGCGGTCATCGCGGCAGTCGAACGGGTGAAAGGGGAGAAATGGGATGAGTTTCGTGATCGGCACGGAGATCGCGGTCGGGACTTGGTGCTGTATTTGGGACGCCGGCTGTGTGGCCTGAAGCTGAAGGAACTGGCGGCAGCGGTAGGGTTGCCGAACTACGCCGTAGTGGCGACGAACACCAAACGCTATGAACAACGGTTACAAAGCGACCGCACCGAGCTATCACAAATGAAAGCAGTGAGCCAATTGTTGAATTGTGAGATGTGACCCCATGGCTTCCAGAAGGAACGGCTTCCACCGTGATCTGTGGAGCCGCGGGGGAGATCAGGAACCGCACTGGGCTGACAGCGGAACGCGTGTCCATCACGCTGAATTTCAATCGTAACAGGACAGAACCGTGTCCCAGCGATTGCCCCGTTCCCAACAAATCGTCCCACGAACAAACAAGCCGTCCCTGGTCCGTGGCCGAGAGATTGAAGCTTCCAGATTCCAGCCCAGCCAGACCGTCATGTTGCATGCCCTGGAACCGAAGCAACCGCGGATTCCAACCCAGCGTGAATTGAAAACTGGTCACTTTGTCGAACCCGGAAACCTTCAAAGGCACATCGATTGTTCCGCCGCCCGAAACGCTCAACGATGGCAGCTCAAACCTTCCGATCCGCTTCGGACGTGCATCGAGGCCATCAACCTGTTTTGGGGGCAGGCGAGGCGTCCTCGCCGAGCCGCCGAAGCCTCGGCGGCTAAGATTTCACGTTCGGACGGAGGAGCCGCGAAAACGCACACGGCCACGGCGTTACTGTTGTCGAGGTTCGCTGCGACGATTGCAGCGTCGGCGTCGCCGGAGAGGGAGACGGATGCGCCCTCCAAAGCGTTCCCCACTGCGCCCGTCCCCGCTAACTTCGGCCCCTGCTGCGAGAACTGCACAGGCGCTGGAGGGAAAGAAAGCAGCTTGGCGCAGACAAGGACGATTAGGGGAACGCGAAAACGCATTTTCACGGGGAACCCTCCGGGAGATGGGAACAATTAAGCCGCTGCGAAAGGCAAATTTTCAATGGCGATCTGTGGAAGTTTACCCGCCGCCAGCACCTCTTTCGCATCAAGGATTTCGATGCCGACCAGCTTTTCGTTTGCGCCAATATTGAGCGCGACTTCATCATTGAGGCGCAAGGTGCGGCACTCGTGCTCCCCTTCGATCAAGCGGATATACACGGCGTCAATTTCTGGATCGTAACTGATTTTCATAATGGAACTTTTTTAGAAATAGAACGTATAGACGGTGATAACAACTATTTCGTTGGCTTCCTCTTTGATGACCGGCGCAACTTGTTTGATCGCGTACAATTTCTTTTGCCACGTTTTGCCAAAGCTGAAGTTGAAACGGCAAAGTTCGCGGTCCTGCTTGGCCGGTTCCCGTGTGCCTTTGCGAATGGACTCAACTACTTCGGCTTCCGCTGCGCCGCGTTCCAGGCATTGTTCGCGGGCATGGTTGGTTAAGCGAATTGGTTTCAAGTTTCGCGGCAAACAAAAACTCGCCAGGGAGTTCGCGTCGAAATTGAGCTTTCTTGCATTCAAGTCAAGCGCATAGGGGCAATCGATGCATGACGGTGCTGGGCTGATTCATTTTGTACTGCGTTCCCCACCAGCGCCCGTCCCCACCAACTTCGGCCCCTGCTGCGAGAACTGCGCGAGGGCTGGATGGGAAGAAAGCAGCGCGGCCCAGACGAGGACGATCAGCGGAACGAGATGTCGCATTCTCACGGGGAACCCTCGAGGGGATGGGAACCTCCAAAAACCACTTTTCGGCGTTGGATTGACCCGTCTTCCGTAGTCGCGTTATTCGCGGGACGGAGGGTCGACGATGTTCATTTAATCGCAAGATTCATTTCGTGGTTCCTTCTTTGGCGTCACGATTTTTCCGCACAGATTAACGACCGGATGGCCTGACTGCTTTTCGCGCTTGCGCAGGTCCGCGAACAACCTGTCTATGCTGTGACCGCGCGCGGCCGAGAGCGCCTCTTTGGCGCGCCACACGTCCCGCAGAACCAGGTCGCCTTCCGTTTCCGGGTTGACAGTTTGGGCCATTTTATTCATGAGGTTGCTGAAGAAATACCTCCGGCGTGCAGATGGTCGGAGCGGAATGGCCGCACGACTCGATCAAGCGGCGCAGTCGTCCAAGGATGAGCGCATTGGCAATGTGTCGGCAGTTCCATGTCAGTAAAATATCCATCCTATGAACGGTTGCCTATGCAATATGAGCTCCGTCTCCTTCAGCTTTCACCGGAAGCAGCCGTGATCTCATGATGTTTCGGGTCAACTCGCCTGCTTCGCCGGTGGATTCGAGCAACGTGATCTCGGCCATTAGTTCGAGCCGGCGATTGGCCATTTCAGATTCTCCAAAAGCGATTTCGTCGAGAACGAGCTAGCTCGTAAAAAGGGCATGACCGGCCCGTCGGAATTCCCACCAGTCACGGGTGAGTTGTTGGCGGGCCGCTTGCAAGAGATCGCGGGCAGGGCGCGCCACAACGTAGCTCGGAATCGTGCTTTCGATGTAGATGCGAATAGCTTGAAGCTACGGCCGTCGCTCGTGAATGGCAGCAAGAATCTTCGACCGTATCGACATGTTTTGGAGATTCTGCCCCTGCTGCGCGAACTGAGCGAGTGCTGGATGGGAAGAAAGCAGCGTGGCGCAGACGAGGCCGATCAGCCGAACGCGATGTCACATTTTCACGGGGAACCTTCGAAAACCACTTATCGGAGTTGGGTTGATGGTGGCCGTTCGGATTTCGCTGTTGCTGGTTTCATACAATCGCGCGATTCAGTTCGCGGTTCGTTCTTTGGCATCACGATTTTTCCGCTTCGGTGAATCACCCCGCAATGACCGAAACGTTTCTGTTCACGCCTGACGGCGCTTGGGTGGAGCATTCACCAGCGGATGGCCGGAGACTTTCTCGCGTTCGTGTGTCTCGGCAAACAATTTATCCAAATCGTGACCGTATTGCGCGGAAAGGGTGTCTTTCGCGCGCCACACTTCTTGAAGCACCAAGTCGCCATTCGCCTTGGTGGGCTGCTTTTCAATCGCTTTGTTCATAATCGCTTTCCATCAGTTCTTCCGGCGTGCAAATCACCGGCAGGGTGAAACCGGCAGCCTCTACCAAACGCCGCAAGCGGGTCTGGATGGCGGCGTTGGCGATGTGCCGGCAATTCCAACTCAAAAGAATCTCCATCTCGTAGGCGCTGGCGAGGGCGATGTGTGTGGCGTCGCGGTCAGAGGTGGCAGGCAGAAGCCCAGAAGTCAGAACTTTGCGGGCGAGATCCTTCACGGCGTCGGTCACTTGAAGCAACGGGACGGCGTGGAGGGTTTCCAGCCGAAGTTGGCCCATCGCTTTTTCGCCGAACGCGATTTCGTCCAGAACGACATGCGAGGTGAAAAGCTCGTGCTTTTCGCGTTGCGAGTCCCACCAATCACGGGTGAGTTGCTGGCGGGCGGCTTGCAAGAGGTCGCGGGCGGGGCGCGCCACAACGTAGCTCGGAATCGTGCTTTCGATGTAGATGCGCATGGCTGGAACCTAAGCCCGTCACTCGCGAATGGCAGCAAGAATCTCCGCCCGTATAAGAAAAACCCCAGGGATAGACAAAGTA
>CAMBEJ010000255.1 GCA_945865375.1 Akkermansia muciniphila
AAAGAGAAGGGCTTCAGGGGTCAAGGTCAACGAAGAGTTGCTCACCCAGCGAGTGAATGATGAAGCCGAGAGATTCCTTTCAGAACTCATTCTCTCTGCGTTCTTTGAGTTCTTTCGTGGCTAAATCAACTGCCGGATTTAGGTGTGCGATTCGATCGTTCGGTTGCGAAGGTGGAACGGGGCCAGTTCAACAGTTTACCCTGCGAGGATCCTTACCTTCCAGTAAAGAGTTGCCGCTCCGTGATCGAGGACCGCGAGGGTCACCTTTGGATTGCAACGGGCGTTGAAGCGGTGGATTTGGTGGTGCAGTCTCGTCGCAGATTGCGTTTTGTTAAAAGGATTCCAGTGGGCCAGCACCAGATCCGAGCGATGTACCAGGATCGCGAGGGCCACATTTGGATCGGGTCCAAAGAGTCTTTGACCCAGTATCTGGCTGTGCCTCGTACGCCCGTCGATTTCGGCGATGGCATAGTGCCTGCCATGGAACATACCCACGCGCTCATGCTCTCGCCGGGCCAGGTTGCATACAGCTCATGGCATACCCGTTGGGAACTCTCGGCTAACGGCGAGTGGGTGACATCGACTGCTCGCAGTGCCGGTCGTCAGAATGAGCCAAACACCCCGCCCTCCGAGCTTCTGGCTTCGACGCCAACGGGATCGCTGACGGAGTATGACGTTCGAGTCATCCACCAATCCATTGATGGTACCATGTGGTTTGGCACCGCCGGGGGCGGTTTGAATTTCCTGCGAGGCAAGCGGTTTTCGGTTTTCCGGGTCGGCCAAGGACTGGTTTCCGACCATGTTTTCGGGTTGAGCGAGGAGCCCGATGGCACGATGTGGATTGGAACCAGGAACGGCCTATCAAGGTTGAAGGAGGGTCGATTCTCAAATTTCACGACCCGGCAAGGATTGGTGGAGGACCTGATCAAATTTCTCATCATGGATGACTTCGGCGATTTATGGCTCGGTGGCAACCACGGTATTTCTCGAGTTTCCAAGGCTCAATTGGAGGAAGTTGTTGCTGGCAAGAGGTCGGTCGTTGAGCCGATGTTGCTGACGCAGTCCGACGGGTTGCCAACGGATGAGTGCAGTGGCGAGTTCCAGCCTTCAGCGGCCAAAGACAGCGAGGGTCGAATTTGGGCACCGACTGTGCGTGGTTTGGTGGTCATTGATCCACGAAAATTCAAAGCACAAGAAACCGCCCGCCCTCGGGTCTTGATTGAGGCCATCTTTAGCAACGGCGATCCGGCGTTTACCGACGTGAAAACGTCGAAGCCTCGTCAACCATCCGCCCAAATCGTGAAGCTGGGTGAGCCGAACCACCAACCCTTCGACAACGGTTCACGCGTCGAGGTTTCCTCCGAACTCGGCGCCGGGCCGCTGCCCTTGCCAGCGGGGGGTGGAGATCTCCTGGAGGTTCAGTTCACCACACATGAGCTTTCGGATCCCGGAAGGGTCGCATTTCAGTACCGCCTCCGCGGTGCCAGTGAACATTGGCGGGATGCCGGAAGGCAACGGTCTGCGCATTTCAGTCATCTGGGACCTGGTTCCTATGTTTTCGAAGCTCGAGTGTCGTCTCGGGGTCGGTCGCAAGGCAACCCAGTCGCAAGCGTCCCTTTCACTATCACGCCCTTTTTTTGGCAGACCAAGTGGTTTGCCACGGTCTGCGTTTTGGTTCCGGTGTCGGCTTTGATTCTGGCCTCAGCCCGAAGAATTCGCAACGTCCGCCGCCAGGCAGTCCTCGATCAAGCGGCCGCCCTCGACAAGGAAAAAGCGGAGGCTGAGCGTCGTCTTGGCGGCGCGCGATTGGAACACACCGCGTCGCTCGCCAACGAACGCGCTCGCATTGCTCGAAAACTGCACGACGAAGTTGGCGGAACTTTGACCCACGCTTTGAAGTTGGTTGAAATCGCATCCAGAGAGAGAGATTTGGTGGATCGAAGTCGAGACAAATTGGTCAAGCTTGGGCGAGCAATCACTGACGCCCTTCAATCCGTGCGTGAGGGGCTTTGGCTGGCCGGGCCAGTGCAGCGGGATTTGGACCAATTGGCGGAGTTTCTGTGTCATATCGCCCAGGAATCCGTGGATGGGACGGGGTTGAGGCTCCGATTGGAAGTCCCTTCGTTGCTCCCGAAAAAGCACGTCTCCCCCGAGTTTTGCGAGCACGTGATCCTCTCCGTGAGGGAGCTGTTGCAAAACGTCCTGAAACACTCCAAAGCTGCCCAAGTAACGTTCCATTTCAGTTTTCAGGAAGAAATGTTGCGCCTCTTTGTGTTGGACGACGGTTGCGGTTTTGAACAAGCGCCGATGGCATCGCCGAAGCCGCCAGACGGCGGACGGTCACGCCAAGAGGGGCAGGGATACCCCAACCTTAGGTCGCACATGGCGGCGATTTGTGGTGAGATGCGGGTGGAATCCGTGACGGGCGCTGGGACACGAGTCTCCATGGAAATGCCGGTTCCCATTTTGAAAGACTTATGAACCCTCTTCCCACTGAGAAACCAACCGGACGAATTCGTGTTTGCATCGTTGAGGACGATCTCGAGACGAGGGAATGCCTCGTGGAATTGTTGAATACGACAGATAAAATCGAGTGTCTGAGTGCGTACTCCTGCTCTCGCGAGGCCTTGGAACTGGTTCCAAAGTCGCCTCCCGACGTGCTGCTGATGGATCTTCAATTGCCCGATGGTCGCGGGGTTGAATGTGTGCGCGAACTCCATCGCCTCATGCCGGACTTGCCGATTCTCATGCTGACGGTGGTCGAAGACCCGAACTCCGCCTTCGAGGCCCTGAAGGCCGGGGCGCTGGGGTATCTCGTGAAACGCTACGAGATGGAGAAGATCGCCGAGGCCGTGGTTTCGGTCGCCAATGGCGGAGCCCCGATGACGGCCGCGATTGCTCGCCTAGTCGTCCAGTCATTCCGCGTTGCGCCACGGAGTGTCACTGGCCCGGTGGTCGAACTCACGAAACGCGAAACTCTGGTGCTCGAGAAAATCGCCGAAGGTCTTCAAAATAAAGAAATCGCGGATGCCCTCAAAATCTCCGAGCGCACGGTGAAAGGCCACAACAAGCAAATCTATAGGAAATTGCATGTCCACACTCGAGTCGCCGCCGCTTCCAAATTCCGAAACCCGCCACCCGCGTCGAACGACGGAAACGGCGACAAGCCCTCTCCGTGAACCGTGCCCTGGGAGCGCCGGCATCTTGTCGGCGAGGCTTCCCGTCCCAGCTAAGCAGATCATGGAACCAGGGACAGGGAAGGTCGCACGTTCGAATCCCGTTCCTCTTCGTTCCCTTTGTTGCCTTCTGTGGGAGAAACAGAAGAGAACGAAGTCAACGAAGGGGGGAATCGAAGGAACACTCATCCTCCCTCACGACTCGATTCCCAACGTCTTTCACCCAGTTGCAAACCCAGTGCGAGCTCCCTGACTCGCGCGGACACCGTGATGGGCTCCTTCGGGTTCATGGCACCGGAGCAGGCTTGGGGCTTGCCCAACCACATTCCCTGGCCCAATCGCTCGTGGGCGACGGCCAATTCGCCGCCGCCGCGGAAAAAAATCGACTACTCCCTGGCTCTCGATCCCAGCAACGCCGATTATCTCCTGTTGCGCGACCAGCTTCTCCAATCCGGGCTCAAGTTTAAGGAAGCCCGGGACGCCTTCGCCCAGATCCTGCGCCGACAACCATTGAACCTAAAAAGAGCAGTTGAGGGTCTCGAATTCTCGCAACTCATTCCATTTGCAATTTGTTGTACAAATCCATGTTGCAACCAAGAAGGTGAACTACGGAGCAGTTGGATACCATATCAGTTCAGGCACTTACAAAAAGGAATGACTCT
>CAMBEJ010000256.1 GCA_945865375.1 Akkermansia muciniphila
GGGATCGATGGCATCGAATTTTAAGCAAAATATTTGAGAAACAACTGGGTGGGCGCCCCTTGAAATTGCCGACCAGGGTGTTGGCGAGCCCCTGAGTGGGCCGGCCGGTTCGTCGCCCCGAAAAATCAGTCGCAAAACGGTCGCAAAAAAGCGACTGTAGCGAGGCTAACTGCCGTTTTTAGGATCAACAAGCCGATCCACCGACGCCTCTTCGGATGCAATCTCGCTTTGCGACTTCCACTTGATGACCAGCGCGGTGATCTGGTTCATGCTCATCACTTTCGGATCTCCAATTGCTCCGGTGATCATCCCGACGCCATACTCGGAGCCGTAGCGCATTACGATGGCGTCGCCGCCTCGACCCTTGGCCATGCTGGCAGCCATCTTGATGATGCCGTCATCCCAATACTTCTGCGGGTCTTCAAAGCGAATGCTTCCGGTGACGTGGTAAGGCCGTTCCGGCCATCCCCGGTACACAGGCACCGCGAACTGCTTCTCGGCCATGGCGCCCGACGCCACCGGCCAGCTCCGGTTGCGCCCGGAGAATTCTGAGAACCGCATAGGGGTGCAGGCAACGACATACCCAAGAGCTAAAATGACGAGAAGCGCTGACAGTCGATTGTTATTTTTCATGGGTTCCTTTGAGTTCATGTTGAGTCATGATTTATCGCCCTGTGTCAGTCAAATATCTCGTGGTGCTTTCGACCCGCGCACATTTGGCACGGCAACATTTCGCCGCTCCCTCCCCAGATTGAACCGGGCAAGAACCGTTTAGCTCGTTCTGCTCTCCGCTGTTGAATGTGTAGTGGATCATTTCGCTTCCTTCTAACTGGCGAACCGTGACAGCTCTTTTATTCGGACGCTCCGTGTCAAGCATCGGTCAATCTTTTCTTGCTCCGACTCGGTTTCTGCGGATACCCATTCGTTCTTTCCTGTCCCGTTCACTGAGCTACCCGCAGAACCGAACGGAATCCAAAAAAGTTGATCGCGTTCATCGGATAGAGGTTGCCCCCGTGCTGTGCTGTTCGACAGGAGAGTGCGGGGTCCTGCCAACCGCCGCCCCGGAACACGCGATACAAGCCCGAATTTGGACCGCGCGGGTCAGTTTCAGCGCCGCTCGCATACGAACCCAGCCAATCCCAGCACCACTCCCATACGTTCCCAGCCATGTCATAAAGCCCATACCCGTTCGCCGCAAAGGAACCCACTGGACTGGTGTACGGCTCGCCACCAACCGCGTAGGCAGGATGGAATCCCCGCGTTGAGCTGTTGTCATAGGAGATGCCGGAGGTACTGAAATAGTTTGCTCGACTGTGATCAATGGTGTCCGTTTCGGACCACGGAAAACGATGTCCGCTCGTTCCGCCCCTTGCCGCCTTCTCCCACTCCGCTTCCGTGGGCAAGCGATACCCTGCATTCCACTTTACATACGGTGTCCGGTCTCCGGTCATGTAGACCTGCGTCAACGCCTCGTCGATGTAATACGCAGGCACCCGACCCTCCTTTTGGGATCGCGCGTTGCACCACTTTACCGCGTCATACCAGGACATGGTTTGCGCTGGGTGGTTCGCCGACTTTCCAGAACCAGAATTGCCAAATCTATACCCATTTCCTCCGCTCCAACTCATCACCTCGTCCCAGAGCGCCTTCGTCACCTCATACTTGTCCATGTAAAAGGCGCTGACAAAAACCGTATGGACAGGCAGTTCTGGGCCCGAGATTTCATGTCGGTCGTCGAAAGTGTCACCCATCTGGAATGCCCCGGCTGGGATCAGGGCCATGCCAGCAGGCGCATCGGTCGCTCCGGGGTTCGCCACTCGATAAAAGCGCTGAGAGGCAGCAGCAGCCAAATCCACCACCGTCACCCCGCCAATCCCGATCACCACGTTTGTCAGAGGGGTCCAAACGGCCACCGGACTCAACGATGGACTCCACTCGACACGGCCAACTCCGCCAGGAGGGCCATAAACGGTGATCTCTGGCACCAACCTCACTCCAAGGCCCCAGACTTCCGAAGGCGGCTCAATTGTCACTACTGGAACGCCCGAGTCGTAGCCGCCGCCAGCGTTCAACACGATCACAGAGGCCACGTGGTCCCCATTCAGAATGGCTTTGGCCGCAGCACCGCTGCCTCCGCCTCCGCTTATCATCACGGCAGGCTCGCTCGTGTAGCCTGACCCGCCAGAGGTGACCGTGATGCCTGTGACATACCCTGCGGTCACCGTGGCCACGGCTGTCGCTTGAAGAGGCGAAACCTTACTTGCCTGAGATTGTCCACTACGTTGAGAATCTCCACGGTACATCGGCCAGATGGATCCGGCAACTTGTTCAGAAGTCGAAAAGCACAAGAGTTCCCCTTGATTCAACGGATATGAATTCGATGGCCAAATCACGTTGCCATCAGCACTGATGACCGGAGCTCCACACGTGCCCGGAGTGCCAAATTGCCAAACCTCAAACCCATCGCGGTCATACGCTACAGGTCTTTGCGAACCATCGGAAAACAGCAGCAAACCACTTTCGGTTACGATGGGTGGCCTCCAGCTTGGCTTCCAACGGTCTGTCTGCGCCAAGCTGATAAACCAGATTTGTCAATGGCCGCGAAAACGCCATCTCCATTGTTCACAAAGACCCGCCCCGTGGGATCCACTGAAGCTGAGTCACCAAAGTCTCCGCCTTGCAACGAGTAGAACCAGACCTCGGACAAGTCGGAGTCAATCTTTGAGAATCCGGTGACACCTCTTGGATCGTCCCGGACTGCTGCCAAGAGATGCTCGCCGTCAATCACCGATAAACCAAAGATCTTTGTGTGTGGAAGTTGTTGGCTTTTGATCAATACGCCATCAGTCGAGATCTTATGAAGGATATTTGACACGGCAAAAAAGATTAGGCTGCCATGCACCGCAATGTCCGAGTGGCCTTCATCTTTAATTTGATTCTCAAATAACTTCCAAACGATTTTCCCAGAAGAGTCGATTGCAACAAGGGAGCGACTCGCGCAAAAAATTAAGCCGGTGTCTGAACAAGCGACCTTTGAGAGCCAATGAGGGCTCTGTTCGCCCACTGAGGCCTTCCATAACTCCTGTCCGCTGCTGGATATTGAATAAATGTTCGTGCCTGCCGCCACAATAGCCGATCCATCTGGCGCTGCCATTAAGTTTGAGGGATAGGTAGGAGGCAATTTTCCGACTGCCGGGTATTCCCACAAAATGCGCCCCAGCGAGTCAACAGCTCTGAGCTTTCCATCGCTGCCCAGCACGTAGACAAGACCTTGCCGACTAAGGGCGATCGGTTCAACCGCCGGTGCAGGGAGCTGGGTTCGCCAACGAAGCGCGAACGAGGGGGTAGCCTGTTCGCCGGCCAGCGAGCGAAGCGGCAGGAGGAAAACAAGGATGATGAGCAGTCTGGTCGCCATGACAGGAGGTTTACTCGCCCAAGACTTCCCTGTCGAAGCGTTTCGTTTCCCCATCCCGGACGGAACCGGCCACGCGGCGGTGCAGGGGTTCGAGTCTCACCCCTTCCCGCACGCCGCTGAACATTCCTGGCAAAGGTCGATTACACGAGGGGATGGGTGGTAACGCGCGGCACGGCATCATTCGCGGCCCCCACCCCCCCGAAACTGCCCCCACGGGTCTCCAGAAATTAAAGGATACCTACTCTCGCGGCGCTCGTGGCCCTCTAACGACGCGCACCCCGCCCGGACAGGGCAACGGCGCGCCAGCAGGGCACGCAGAAGTTCGCGGGCGGGGCTTGGGGATGTCAGCTGTTGGCTCTCGACTAACGGAGTTAGTATTTGGTCGGTTTCGTCACCAGATTCACGCGCAAGGTGTACC
>CAMBEJ010000257.1 GCA_945865375.1 Akkermansia muciniphila
AGGCCTAACCAGGTTTGCGGGAGGCTTCCTCGGCGGGTGGATCTTTTCCAGCGCAAGATTTTCTCAGGCGTTCCCATTCCACGATCACGTTCAATAGGATCAAAGCACGGCCGATTAAATCCGGTCCGGGATGGCCATCGCCCTTGCGCGCCCAAAAACCTGCGTGCATCGCCACAAGTAAATTGGCTTGGACCAGCGTCAGAGTGGTGGCTTTGATCTGGCCGGGTTGGATGAGATCTGCGGGCGCATTGGCGACAGGCACCTGGGCCGTCGCCGCACGGTCTTTGGACTCTGGCTGGCTGGGAATCTCTTGGGGAGCTTTGAGTGCGGGAACTTCTACGGAGGGCTCAAGGGAGCTTTTTTTTAAAGCACCTCCAGCACGGCCAGTTCTTCCGGGCTATACAGCAGCGAGGCGGGCAGCTGCGGATGAGTCTTTCCCAAACGGCACAACAGCAGCACTCGCTAGGCTACGATCATATCCAGGGTCAACACCCGGCTCAGAGCTTCGGCGCTTTTCATCTGCCTCGTTTCCACTTTGCAGACATCTTTGAGGACCTGATGCCAGCATTGGATCCCCCACCGCCGTCCATACCACCGAATCAGGCGGCGAGCCGTTTCATCATTCATTCGCTGGGTGAGCAACTCTTCGTTGACCTTGACCCCTGAAGCCCTTCTCTTTGCGATCTTTGTGCTCTTTTGTGGCCATTTCAATCGCAGTTTTTAGGTTGGAGGGCCTTTTCAGAATCCTGTAGCGCGGCGTGCCCTTGCCGTAACATTCGTTCCGTTGTGTCCCAGCTCAGGCAGGCGTCCGTCACTGAGATTCCGTAGGCGATGTCTGCTGGATTCGGCGGCACCGGTTGGTTTCCTTCGTGGAGGTAGCTTTCCACCATGGCCCCGATGATCGCACGGGTGCCCGTGGATCGCTGCTGGATCAGTGAATTCCAAACTTCCTCCTGCCGCGCGTGTTGCTTCAGAGAGTTGGCGTGGCTGCAGTCGACCATCAGCACGTGAGGCAGGTTGTGCTTGCCAAGGCTCTGGCAGGCTTCGGCTATGCTTTGGGGATCGTAATTGGGACGCGCCCTGCCCCCTCTCAGAACGACGTGGCCATCCGGGTTACCCCTGGTCCGCACCACGCTGGTATGCCCTTCCTGGTCGATGCCCAGGAAGCTGTGCGCGCTTCGAGCGGAACCCATCGCGTCAATCGCGATCTGCAGCCCCCCATCGGTGCCGTTCTTGAAACCAACGGGCATGGAGAGGCCGCTGGCCATCTCGCGATGGGTCTGGCTCTCGGTTGTGCGCGCGCCGATCGCCGCCCAACCGATCAAGTCGTCGATGTACTGCGGCACGATGGGATCGAGGAATTCCGTGGCGGCGGGCAACCCGATGGAGTTGATATCCAGCAGGAGTTTGCGGCCCCGGTGCAACCCTTCCTCGATGTCGCAGGTGCCATCCATGTGCGGGTCGTTGATGAGTCCCTTCCAGCCGACGGTCGTGCGTGGTTTTTCGAAGTAGACCCGCATCACAATGAACAGCCGATCGCCCAACTCCCGGTGGAGCACGGCAAGGCGGCGGGCGTAATCCATGGCACCGTTCGGATCGTGGATCGAACAAGGGCCCACGATCACGAGGAGGCGCGGGTCATGCCGGGCGAGGATGCGTTGCACGGCGGCGCGGCTCCCCACGACGGTTCGGTTGGCACCCTCAGTCATGGGCAAGCGCCCCTTGACCGCGGAGGGTGTTGGCAGGCGTTTGGCGCTCGCTACGCGCAGGTCTTGTGTAGGTTCCATCATTCGATACGCGGACTCTAGGGAAGAAACCGCGCGGGGGCAAATACGGATGTGCCAGGCTTAGAACGCGGGGGCATGGGAGGGCGGTGACCGGTGGGCAGTGATCAGTTACTAGTGATCGGTGATCAGTGATCAGTGGGCAGTGGGCAGTGGGCAGTGGGCAGTGGGCAGTGTGGGAGTCATCGGCCTTTTGGCAGCTTGGGACGGGTTCGGATGCCTTCATGGATGACACTGAGGACTTGGTCCCGTTCGCGGCCTTTGAGAGGGAGTCGGGGGGCGCGCACCCATTCCGCTCCCAGGCCGCATTCTTGCAATGCGAGTTTGATGTATTGAACAAATTTGACGTGTGTGTCCAAGTGGAGCAGGGGCGTGAACCATTGATACAAACGAAGGGCTTCATCCCATCGGGCCTTGCGGGTGAGGTCCCAGAGGTGCTGGTTCTCGCGCGGAAAGGCAATCCCTGTGCCCGCCACCCAGCCATCGATTCCCAGGATCGCGCTTTCCAACAGCAGGTCGTCGACACCCGTGAAGATGCTGTATCGGTCTCCAACAGTGGTGCGGATGTCCGTGATGCGACGGGTATTCCCCGAGCTTTCTTTGAGTGCGACGAAGTTCTTAGTGTCCGCCAGTTCCGCAAACATCTGGGGGGTGATATCGTTCGCGTAGCTGATCGGGTTGTTGTAAATCATGATCGGCAACCCCGTGGCTTTGGCTGTGGTCTGGAAGTGGTGCATCGTCTCCCGAGGGTCGCCTTTGTAGATCATGGCGGGCAGTAGCATGAGCCCGTCGGCTCCTAATTGCTCCACATCGCGCGCATAGAGGCATGCCAAGGAAGTGGAATTTTCCGCCACGCCGCTCAACACTGGGACACGACCCTTGACCGTTTTGACAGTGGCCTCCAACACAAGGCGTTTCTCCCGAGGGTCGAGGGTTTGGTTCTCACCCAGGGAGCCGAGCATAATCAATCCGGTCACGCCGGAAGCGATGAGCGCTTCCGTGTGTCGTGAAGTGGCTTCCAGATCCAGGGACTGATCTTTTTTAAGTTGAGTTGTGACGGCGGGGAAAACCCCTTGCCAACGGTTCTTCATAAAGAGAGAGGGGAGGTTGCTTTAGAGGTTGCTTTAGAGGTGCTTTTAGGAGGTCCTCGTTTCTGCCTTGTGACGTGTCCGGAGCTGGCTCCGGGCTACTTTGAGTTCATCAAATCTTCGATCTCTTCGGCTTCGACGGGAATGGATGCCATGAGATCGACGGGGCCGTCCGCGGTGATGTGGACTGTGTTCTCTAGTCGGATTGCGAGATTCTCCTCACGGATGTAGATTGCAGGTTCGCAGGTCATGACCCAACCTGCCTGCATAGGCTCGGTGGTGATCCCGACGTCGTGGACATCCAGTCCGATCGGATGGCCGACTCCGTGCATGAAATATTTTTTGAGGGCGGGTTGGGCGGCGTCTTGGCGTTTGATGGCGCGTCGGGTCAAGAGCCCTAGATCGATCAATTCTTTCTCCACCATTTGTTCCGC
>CAMBEJ010000258.1 GCA_945865375.1 Akkermansia muciniphila
AGGAATACCGTGAGTTGTTGAATGGAAACCGTGTGATTGTTGATGCACCTGACTTTTGGTGAACCCTGCTCCAACACCCTTTCAGGGCGTGAATCCAATTCCAAAACCGACCAGGTGCCGCGCTCGCGGACTCGCTTGCGCCTGGCTAACATCTCCGACCCTTCCAGGGCAAAAGCCGCTTTCCAAGCCTCAAGAAAGCGGGTCATTCCAGCGAAAACAGCGGAGAACCTTATCATTCTCGTCAACCGCAGGCGCTGGAGCCTCTTGGAATGCCGCCCGGACGGCTGCCGGACGGTGTTCGGAGGTGCTGATCATTTCGAATACACATGAAAGGTCGTCTGCTCGTTAATCGGCATGACGATATTCACGTCCACCGTGGCGGGATTGTTCCCGGCGGTGTTTCTGATCGTGCTTGTGTAAGTGATAGGAGTGCCGTGGTCCGGTGTCAGGACAAGAGTGATGGGCACTTGCGCATTGAAATCACGGGCTTGTATCCGGACTGTCCGGTTGGGAGAAGAGCCGAATGGCAATTGGAGCGTTTGTGAACCGGAGCCTTCGGGGATGACCTTGCCCGCCGCTTCGATGATGTCCAGCCGGGGCAACGGATTCGGGAAGACCAAAAGGAGCGATCCTACGGAAGTCACTTCCGGGTTGTAGAATACAATGTTCATCTGACTACGGTCGGTGGCGTCAATGCGGATGCGTCCCAGGCCACCGCCGCCGCTGCCTCGAACAAAAATCCGGCCGCCTCCCGCAACCACTGGGGCCACCAGTCGCACGGCTCCACCACTACCCCCGTTCTGTGCGCTCGAGACGCTTCCACCGCCTTCTGCGGAGATATCAGCCGTCAAATCGATACGAGTTGTCGAAGCAATCAGGATGGCACCACCGCCGCCGGCACCACCCCTGCCCGGGGTGCCATCCGTGCCTCCGCCGCCGGACCCGCCGATCATGGGGATGAGCAGAGCGTTGCCGTATGAAGCGCCTTTTCGAGTGCTGCCTCCTCCTCCCGCCGTCGCAAAGGCTCCACCGCCAGCTCCATCGGCTGTGTTGTTATTGAGACCCCCTCGCCCGGAACCCGGACCATACCCAGCGCCAGAAGGAATGGAGACCGATCCGGGACTTCCGCCATCGAATCCACCGGGACCGCCTTCGCCGCCTTTGACATTGTTGCCGTTAGAACGCCCGAGAATAATTGGACCGGCGATGGTCACGTTGCCTGTCGCGAGGATATAAACCGGCGTATTGGCTTCATTGCGCATGAAAGTGACCGTTCGATTCGGCGCGATGTTCACGGTCGTGTAGTTCAAGATGCCGTTGGGCGGCAGCACGATGTTGGTGTTGACCGTGACGATGAGCGGACCCGCCGAACCGGTGCTGCCCGACGTGAAAGTTTGTGCGGCGGCGGAAAAGCTGAATGCGACCGCGCCAAGGAAAAGGAGCTGAGATAGTGGCTTCATAAGTTTTTTTCAAGGTGCGAAGACATAATGGAAAACACGATAGATGAAGAAATTAAGGAGGCAATATTTTGATAACCAGCGGCGGTTGAGCCACGGTGACGCCAAGAATCTGAGCATCGGAGAGAGTGGTCAGACCGACCCTTACCGGAGGCTGGCCGACAATCACTCCCCGAGTGAAGTCTTCGCTGAAAACGGGCAGCGCGATTTGCAACGGCGGGCGGCCTACTACCACACCGTTGGCGATGTCAGGAACCAGCCCGGGCAGTCCGATCTTCAAATCCGGCTGGCTCACCGTGAGGCCCGCACCGACTCCGGCGAAGGCGAACTGAGACAGGCCAATGGTCAGCCGGTCCGGCCCGCCTACCACGAGCATCTGCGGCACGGAGCTAGGATCCATAGGATTGCTACGGGCCGCCAGTTGGGACTCGTCATTCCACCCGTCGCCATCGGTATCAGCAATCAATGGGTGGGTGCCCGCTGCGAACTCGCGCGCGTTGCTCAACCCATCCCCATCTGGGTCTTCCGCGCCGTCGAGGATGCCATCGCCATCGGTGTCCCGCTTGTTTGGATCCGTTTCGGCGAGGATCTCTCCAGCATTGGGCAAACCGTCGTTGTCCTTGTCTTCTAAGCCGTCGAAGATGCCGTTTCCGTTGCTGTCCGCCTTCGTGGGGTCGTATCCGAGCGCCGCTTCGATCTCATCGGGCAAGCCGTCCTGATCGTCATCTTTGAAGCTGAAGACGCGATACTGGGCGGTGACAGGACCGGCCAGTGGATTGCCCGCGAGATCGGCTAGCGGTGGGCTGATCGTCAATCGATAATTGCCAGGCGAAAGGCGGTCCGGCGGTTGTACGAAGACGGCGTTCAGCGCTTGGCGGTACTCGAGCGTGCCGGCGGTGGCGTCGTCGTCGGCCGTCCCAAAGACTCCGTCCGGTCCTGCGCTCAAGAGCCGCACGGTGGTGGCATTGACCGTGGCGGGATTCAACGGCTCGCTGAAGTAGGCGGAGACGCTGCGCACCGCGCCGACCAAAGCGCCGTTGAACGGCACCCTGCGCGTGACGTGCGGCGGGGTGGCATCCGGGACAAGGCGCAGCGTCAATTCATCACTCCACATCGCATTGCCCCCAGTATCGGACGTACGCGCACGGACGGTGAAGGATTTTTTTCCGCTGGAGATCAACGGCGTCAGCAGCCGGTGCTCGAACGGGAAGTTTCCATCCGTGGCGACTTTGGCCCCGTCCACGTAAAACTCCACATTGCGCACCTGCACGTCGTCGGTCACAGAGGCGGTGAAGCGCATGAGTTTGCCTTCCTCCGCAGCGGTCGTGGTGAAGCTGGTCCGCAAGGTGATCGTGGGCGGCACACCGAGCGCGTCGTAAGCGAGGTAGTTGATCACCTGAAGTCCCGCCGCGCTGTCGGCTACGTAGGCGAGCCCGTTGTAAATGGAGACCGCCGCCGCGAGGCCCGGGGTTTCCAGGGTCGTCCGAAACGCGCTGGCCGTGCCGTCCGCGCCGACGTCGTAAAGCGAGATGTGATGCGGCCCATCGTCCGTGCTGTTCGGCCCCACTGCCGCCAGACCGAGCCCTGAACCGTTGCCAACTATTTGCTTCCAGCCAAACTGCGCGGTGGTGACCGTGCGCACGAAGGTGGGACGATCCCCCTCATCTTTACCTTCAGGAATCGGGACTAGATATCCCGATTGTTTCCGCAAGCCGAGAGCTTGAGTATTTTTGGAAAATGATTTGAGAATCCCCCGTGAATTGCACGAACCGTTGGTTTCGGCAGGGATGCAAACCGCCGAGGCCTGAGATTATCGGGCGGACGCAA
>CAMBEJ010000259.1 GCA_945865375.1 Akkermansia muciniphila
AGTCATTCCTTTTTGTAAGTGCCTGAACTGATATGGAATCCAACTGCTCCGTAGTTCACCTTCTTGGTTGCAACATGGATTTGTACAACGAATTGCAAATGGAATGAGTTGCGAGAATTCGAGACCCTCAACTGCTCTTTTTAGGGTAATCGTAATCCCAATCGTAATCCCAATCGTAATCGTAATCCACCCCTCTGTTTCATCGGCAACACCCGTGGATGACGATGACGATTACGATTGCGAAAAATAGAGGGATTGAGGGGGCACCTCCAGAACACGATTTCAACCGATTTTAATGAGGTCTGAAGCTGAGGTTGGATGTCACTCACCAAGGGAGGATTTGCGACTCGTGTGCGATGCCATTATTTACCCGCCAGAAGCTACTTTCCGATGCAGTAAAGCTTTGTCAGTGTGCGGATCAGCAACCGATCTCCCGCGATCGCCGGCGTGGCCATGCACATCTCATCCAGCGAGTTTTTGTGGAGCAGCCGATACTCCGATCCCGCCTGGAACACGAAGGTGTCCCCGTCTTCGCTCAGCGCGTAGATCTTCCCATTGGCCGCCCAAGGGGAGGCGGTGAAGGACGTGGGCACCTCGCGGATGCGCTGCTTCTCATAAACCTGCCGCCCCGTGCGCGCATCGTGGCAGCTCAGGAAACCGAAGTCGAATAGCACGTAAAACAGATCTCCGTAGAGCAGAGGGGACGGGTTGTACGGCGCCGCAGTGGGCTGATACCAAGCAATGGATGCGTTGTTGGTTTCACCCGGTTTGAGGCTGATGTCTGCGGTCGCCCCCGGACGGATGGTGAACACCGGCCGCGTCTTGTCCCCGACATAGCCTGAGCACACGTACAGCAGTCCGAACTTGGAGAAGGGGGTGGGAATGACTATCGAGGACATCCCTTCAAACTCCCAGAGCTGCTTCCCGTTAAGATCATACGATCTGACTTTCTTCCGTCCCGGCGTGATCAACTCTGTTCTTTGTTCGTTCTGCCACACATACGGCGTTGCCCAATTGCTGGGTTCGTCACGTTCCACTCGCCAGAGCTGGCGCCCGGTCTTCGAGTCGAGCGCCACCACGAAAGATTGCTCCTCATTGTCATTCACCAGAAACAAACGTCCACCGTGCAACACAGGCGAGGCCGCTGAACCCCAGCCGAAGCGGGTCTTTACCGGTGGCCAGTTCGTCGACCACAGCGGCTTCCCTTTCAAATCGAAACAGAACAACCCCACATTACCGAAGCATGCGTAAACGCGCTCGCCATCCGTGACAGGGGTCTCCGAGGCATACGTATTCTTGACATGGAGCGGGTTGAGCGGCGTGCCGCGCCGCAACTCCCGCCGCCACAGCTCCCGTCCGTCCTTGAGGCTGTAGGCCATCAACGACCAACGGTGCGCCGATTTCGGCAGTTCCTTGCGGTCACCCCCAAAGTACAGCCCTTTCTTTGGGTCCTCGACGTCCCCTTCGCTAACCACCGAAGTCACGAACACCCGGTCACCCCAGACAATCGGCGAGGACCAACCACGCCCCGGCACTTCAATCTTCCATGCCACGTTCTCGTTTGTTCCCCAGCGCTCCGGGAACTTCGATCCATCCGCGACACCCATCGCATCCGCGCCCCGGAATTGCGGCCAGTGGGACGGCCCGGCCGAAGCCGCTTGCACTAGGTGCGATATCGAACATGCAACGATCACGTGAAGGACAGAGATCGCATTCGAAAACGAACAGCTCGGAAAACCTTGCCAAAACATCGCCGATGGAATTCGCATCCCGATATTATTTACGAACGGGGCCGAATCGGCAAGGAAGGAACGGAGTTGCCGACGGGCGTGTTTCGGCGAGCTTTTAGCTTGTCCCAACGCCTTCACACTGCCACATTGCAGGAGGCCACGACACAGCAAATGCCTACCCGAAAGATCAGCCTCACCCAATGGATCCTGATCTCGATGGTGGTCGGCGTGGCCGTCGGCGTGCTGTTTCCAGCGGAGTCACAACATCTCAAGGTCGTTTCAAACATTTTTCTTCGCCTGATCAAATGCCTTTTAGTCCCGCTTGTTTTCGGCACGCTGGTTGTGGGTATCGCAGGGCACGCCGATGACCTCAAGACCGTCGGACGACTTGCTTTCAAGTCGATCGTCTATTTTGAGATCGTCACCACCCTGGCACTGCTGGTGGGTCTGGCCGCAGTCAATTTTACCCGGCCCGGCGTCGGCGTGATATTGCCTCCTCGGGATTCTTCGGTCGCAAAACCGCCAGCGGAAAAGATCACGCTCGCGGGCATCATGGAGCGTGCGGTTCCAAAAAGCTTTTTCGAGGCGGCGGCCGCCAACG
Organism: Akkermansia muciniphila; assembly: GCA_945865375.1. Lineage (GTDB taxonomy): Bacteria > Verrucomicrobiota > Verrucomicrobiia > Limisphaerales > F1-80-MAGS106 > F1-80-MAGS106. The sequence continues at coordinate 2,332 of CAMBEJ010000259.1, forward strand.
ACGTGCTCCAGGTGGTTTGTTTTGCCATCCTGTTCGCCATTGCGCTGGCCCAGTTACCAGCAGGCGCACACCGCCATACGATGGTCGCATTCTGCGAGTCGCTGACTGAGGTGATGTTCAAGTTCGTCGGCGTGGTCATGAAGTTCGCGCCGCTCGGCATCGGCGCGGCGATGGCCTACGCGGTCGGGCACAGCGGCCTGGCTGTATTGGTCGGCCTCGCCAAACTTGTTCTGACACTTTACGGAGCGTTGATCGCCTTTTGCCTGCTGGTGCTGCTGCCAGTGGCCTTGTGGGCACGCATCCCGGTCGTGAAATTTCTCAAGGCCATCCGCGACCCTGCCATTCTCGCTTTCACCACCACGTCGTCCGATGCGGCGCTGCCCGACGCGATGAAGCGCATGATCGCTTTTGGTGTACCCAAACGCATCGTGTCGTTCGTGATGCCGCTGGGCTACTCGTTCAACCTGGACGGCTCGACGCTTTATCTGGCGGTTGCCTCGGTATTCGTTGCTCAGGCGGCTGGGGTGGAACTTTCTGTCGGCCAACAAGTCGCCATGATGTTGACGCTCATGCTCACGAGCAAAGGCATGGCGGGCATCCCGCGTGCATCCCAGGTGATCCTCGCGGGCACGCTGGTCACCTTCGACCTGCCGCTCGAGGGGGTGGTGTTGATCATCAGCGTGGATGAGCTGATGGACATGGCGCGGACCACGGTCAACTTGGCCGGAAATTGTCTCGCCACGGCCGTGATGGCGCGCTGGGAAGGCGAGTTGTCATCGCCAGAGGAAACCGTGGCGCCCTGAGCGGAAAGTTTTACACAGCCGGGTTGAATTCCGGCAATTTATCCCAGACCTCGATACTCGTCGATCAGATGCCTGACGAGGACGCCTTGTTCAAGTCATTGCCCCTTTTTTCTCGGC
>CAMBEJ010000260.1 GCA_945865375.1 Akkermansia muciniphila
CCCTGGTGCAACCGGGAATCCGAGTGGGCCTTTATCAAGGCGACGAGCATCGAAACGACGCTCCAGAGGCGGTCTTTTCCTGACAGCACTTCCTCCCCAGGACATCGGCCTTTGGCCACGAGCACATCGAGGGCGGCGGCACTTTTCAATAAACCTCCAGCTTTTCGTGGTCGAATCGGCGGTTCATAGAATTAAGATTACGATTACGATTACGAGTAGGAAACGCGAGCACGAAAAATCTGAGATGCAACGCGAGGAGAACGTCCTCACAAGATTTGTCTTTGCGCGCTCCTCATCTTTGGTTAAATTTCCATCAGTGGTGTCCGATGTTGTCCGATGGTGTAATGGTAGCACAATGCCCTTTGGAGGCATTTGTCATGGTTCGAATCCATGTCGGACAGCCACTTTTCCTCAACAAAATGAGGTTCCCTCTGAATCAGACACAAATCTGGCACAGAATCCGGCTGAATCCGGGAGCCGTAAAGTGAAGTTCCCCCAGACCATCCGACATCGCAAAGCCGAAGCGACGATCTACGGCAAAAGCCCCAGTTACCCCCGATACAGGCTGGCTTACCGCGTCGCCGGCAGGCGCCATCTCCGCACCTTCGCAACCTATGGCGAGGCGAAGGAAGCAGCGGAGCGGATTGTCCGCGAACTGGCCAATGGTTCCCAGGCCACCGCGTTAAGCTCGGGCCAGGCCAGCGACGCGCTTGCCGCGTTCGAACGGTTGCAATCCCTCTTCGTGTCCACCGGACGACGCGTTTCCCTTCTCGCTGCCGTGTCGGAGTTCTCCGAGGCCACAAGCAAACTCAACGGACGCGCTCTGGGCGAGGTTGTGGAGGGTTATCTGAGCACTGTTGCCACCGTGAGGCGGAAGGATCTCACGGAAGCCGTCGAGGACTTCATTGCCAACCGAGAGCCGAAGACAAAGGCCCAGGACGGAAAACAAGCGCAACTCAGCGCGGGCTATGCCTATCAGGTCGGCCTGTGGCTTCGGGACTTCGCCAAGACCTTCCCTGCCACAGCCATTGCCGATCTCACCAAGGAGCATCTGAACATCTTCATGGCGAAGTACGCGAAGCATTCGACCAAAAGTCGGAACCACTACAGACAGACGGTCAAAATGTTTCTGCGGTGGGCGGTGAAGCGCGACTACCTTACCCCTTCGCACCGTTTGCTTGAGGCTGACGGAATGGCCACGGAACTCGCGGACGCGCCGGAAACCGAAATCTACAGCCCCACCGAACTGCGAGCGCTGCTTGAGTCTGCTGACGCGGAATTGCGGCCAGTGCTCGCCCTCCAGGCTTTGGGCGGGGAGCGCTTGCAGGAGTGCTTGCGGCTCACCTGGCAGGATGTGTGGCGCGTGCCAAAACACGTCGAGATTTCTTCGGCCAAAAGCAAAACCCGCTCGCGTCGGCTCTGCGAAATGGGCGAGGCGTTGCGCCAGTGGCTTGAACCTTATCGCGAATGTTCGGGACCGGTTTTCCCCAAACACCGGGACACCTTTCAAGAATCCCTTTCGAGCCTGCTCGAATCGCTTGAGATTCCGGCCAAGAGGAAAGGATTGCGCCACGGTTTTTGCACGCACCACTTCGCCGCGTTCGGCAATGAGAATTTGACCGCCGCGCAAGCCGGCAACTCGCCCACCATAATCCATCAGAGTTACAAGGGTTTTTGCACAAAATCCGAGGAGGAAAAGTGGTTTGCCGTGGCACCGTCGAAGCCAGCCTAGAATCTGATCCAACTGCCTTTAAGCGCATGAATCTTTTGTCACTCATTCCAGCTTGCGAACTGCCGGAAAACAAGCCGAGCGCACTGAAACGTGATCCGTGGTTGTCTCCCCGGTTTTTTCTTCAGGACGTTGACGACTCGATAATAGAAAAAGCTGAACGCCGCGAGGACACCTGGGAGTTTCTTGTCCGCCTTCCACACCTGACGGGTAATAGTCGTGACTTCATTCAAGCTGGAGTCAGTTATTCAAAGGCGATATGTAAGCTCATCGGAATTGATCTCGGGTGGACAACGCCCTGGTTTGATTCGAGGCACTCCAGTTTGATCAGGTGTTGTAGGCATCTTGGGACCCAGTATCGGCTAAAAGTGGTCACCAATCAAGGTTCTGAGAAAGCGTTCTCATCGTTTATCCAGGGTTTTTTCTTGCCCCTATCCATCTCCAAGACCTATCCCGGAAGGTCTGCGAAAGCAAAGTCCTATCAGTAGGGCGACAATTCTGGAGGCGAATTCGTCCACTTGGCTGGTGCGTTCTGTGAGCAGAATCGGGGAGCGTCCCGCCTTGATGCAGGTCAACAGGTCCTCGAAAATGAAATCATTGCGACACTTGTTTCCGACCAGCGCGGCATACAACTCGTGCATTTCGCGCTTTTCCACCGAGGGCGGCATTCCAAAAATTGGTCGGGCAGGGAATGACTGTGTGGGTGAACGGTCGCGCGAGGGCCTGCTCCCTTGCGTTCACTCTATGACGTATCGGCCCGCACTGCATCACGATAATCGGGTGGAGGTCGTCCTCAGCGGCTTGAAGATCCGATCCCGGAGAAAGTCGCCGTAGAACTTCCCCATCACCCGGTGCACGATCACGCTAGGCAGGACATAGGCTCAGAGTTCCTGATTCCATGGGATGAGCAGCCGGGTGCCGTTTTGGAGTTTGGTTCGATAAACAGAGGGTGAGATGAATGTTGCGCTTCGAGCGGCGGAGCGCGATGAAAGGGGTTCTTTGGATTCTGAGTTACGACCATTTTTCTCCTTTATCTTGGTCTGGAAAGCAGACTCCGAGTTCCTAACCCCACAGAAAACGGTTTGAGGCATTCCTGAGACGACAAGTCGATTCCTAACGCGTAAGTCATTTGACATTAAGGCTGATGTTTCGAAAGGGTCTAAGGAAATATCAGCGTTCGAACGTGAAATTAGGGGGTGAGATCAGGGGGTGTGAACTTAGTTATTTTCCGGCGGGATCAGGAACTCTGAGGCTGTAATTCCAATCGTTCCCGGGCCCGAAGTCCAACTTCAGGCCCGCTGCGAACGTGACGAGTTCATCCTCGGTTCGGACTGGGATTTCCCCCGGCCGTCGGCAGTTTGATTGACCAACAGGTATTGAGGAACCATGCAAAACCATTTTTCCGGTTTTGGCGTGATTCGTTTCATCGTTTTCCCGTCCACCCTCGCCCGCGCACCACGCGGCCGGGTTTGGCGCCGGTATGCTCGCCGCTTTTCAATACTTGCGTGCCGTTGACGAATAC
>CAMBEJ010000261.1 GCA_945865375.1 Akkermansia muciniphila
TCTGTTCGGGAAGCAATCGGTGAAAGCTGGTCCAGAATCGCTCAACCTAAAAACTGCGATTGAAATGGCCACAAAAGAGCACAAAGATCTCAAAGAGAAGGGCTTCAGGGGTCAAGGTCAACGAAGAGTTGCTCACCCAGCGAGTGAATAATGAAGCCAAGAGATTCCTTTCAGAACTCATTCTCTCTGCGTTCTTTGAGTTCTTTCGTGGCTAAATCAACTGCCGGATTTAGGATCAAAGATGTGTGGGTCTGGCAATGGGACACGGAAGCGCGCGCTCGGCTCCAGGAGCGGACCTTGCCAGGGGTCGTGCCCCGTTCGATCTTCAGTCACGATTGGCAGGATCATTGGGTGGAAGAGGAACTGGACGGATTGGATTTGGGCCATGTCAAACTGGATCAGCGCTTTGCCAAAATGCTGCAAGCCCGCTGGGCTCATCCGGACTGGAGCTTTTACACCAGTTTTGGCGGAGCCGCTGGGGGCAAGGCCGCTTATGCCTTCATTGAAAGCCCGCGAGCGGATCTGGGGTTTCAAAACCTGCTGGCTCCGCACTTCAGCAACACTCGCCGGCGCATGGCAGCCGAACCGGTGGTTCTTTTGGCTCAAGACACCACGACCTTGAGCTATAACACGCTGGAGCACACCAAGCTCTCGGCTTCCGGAAACAATCGGGATGTCTAGTCCCGATTTCTGAAGGTAAAGATGAGCCTGGACCAACGCATCTTCTCTGCTGCGGTGACCGTACGCACGGAATCCGCGAACGAGCTCCTTTTCGAAGCCGCAGTGGCGACTGCAAAATAAGGAGCTCCACGCTTCATTGCGTCCCCACAGGCGTCCGCCGCCACATGAATTCTGAAATGCCCATCCGGCCGCCGCCGCCCGAGGAAGCGCCGCTGAAACTGCCGGACCTCAACGTGACGCTGCTTGATGCCGACCAAGTCGAGCAACTGTTCCGAGACATCGAACTCTGCGCTCAGATCATCGAGATCATCCCCAAGTTTGCCGCGCGCGGGCATGTCTCCGACACGACGACCGTCACGCTGGCCCAGGCCCGCGAGCTTCTTGCGACGCGGGCGGTACGCGGACTGCAAATTCGCTACCGCTACGAAGATGCCGAATGGTGGAACACGCTGATGCTTGCGGGCGACCAGTTTCGACTGGTCCGCATCCGCCACGAATTTCCCGATGAGACCGCTTCGCCCACCGCCGCCACCGATCCCACTGAAGCCCGGGGCTAGCGCAAGGCGGAGCGGGAGTGCGCCGCTTGCCGCTTCACGAGTCCTCGGTGGGCCCTCGACGGCCCACCGAGGGCTCACCAAGGCGTCAAACTCCGTTTCTCATCGTTTTCCCAGCGTTCTTTCTCGCTCCAATCCATCGCCAAGATCTATTCTGGAGAGGCTGCGAAAGGAAAGTCTTATCAATGGGACAGGCAAGTCATCAACAGGGCAGGTGTAGGAACCTTATGAATGTTTATCAATCTTTTTAATTTACTTAATAAGGTTGATAAGATTGAATAAGATTCTAATAAATCCATGGATCCAATAAAGAATCCGTTTTCTCCAGGCGCGGGCAATCGTCCTCCGGAATTGGCAGGACGCGATGAGCTCCTGAAGCGAGCACTGCTGGCTTTGGGCCGCATCAAAGCCGGCAAATCCGAACGCAGCCCGCTGATGGTGGGGTTGCGCGGGGTGGGCAAAACCGTCCTGCTGGTCGAAATTCGAAAAAAGGCGGAGGCGGCGGGCTACAAAACGATGATGGTCGAGGCGCAGGAAGGGTTGCCCCTCGCAAGGTTGCTGCTGCCCGGGTTGCGCAAGCTGCTGCTGAGCATGGATACAGGCAAGGCTCTCGGCGAAAAGGTCAAACGAGGGTTTCGGGTGCTCAAAAGTCTCCTCAGCAACATCAAGGTGGCGGTTGGTGAAGTAGAATTCAGACTGGATAGCCCGCCGGAAAAAGGCGCGGCGGACAGCGGGCAGCTTGAGTCGGACCTCGCGGATGTATTCGTCGCGATTGGCGAAGCGGCGGTGGAAAACGGCACGGCGGCAGCGATCATCATGGACGAACTTCAGTATCTGAAAGAAGCCGAGCTCAGCGCGCTGATCATGGCGGTTCACAAGATTTCCCAGGAAAAACTGCCCTTGATACTCGTCGGCGCGGGACTGCCGCAACTGGCGGGAAACACCGGGCGCGCCAAATCGTACGCGGAGCGGTTGTTTGTGTTTCCGCAGGTCGGCGCATTAAAGGAAGAGGATGCCGGAATCGCGTTGCAGGAACCGGTCCGCGCCGAAGGCGTGCTTTTCACCGAGGCTGCCTTGGCCGAGACCTATCGCCAGACGCAGGGCTACCCCTATTTTCTCCAGGAGTGGGGTTCTCAATCATGGAATCTGGCAACACAATCGCCCATCGATCTTGATATCGTGCGGGAGGCTGGCAAGCACTCGATCTCGAACCTGGATCAGAGTTTCTTCCGGGTGAGGTTCGACCGGCTGACGCCCCGTGAAAAGGATTATCTTCGCGCGCTCGCCGAGTTGGGGAACAGTCCCCAGCGTTCCGGCGAAATTGCGGAGATGCTAGGCGTAAAGTCCGAAAGTGTCGCTCCGTTGCGGGCCGGTCTGATCGGCAAGGGAATGATCTACAGTCCTCAGCACGGAGATACAGCGTTCACTGTTCCCCTGTTCGACGAGTTCATGAGGCGGATCATGCCAGAACTCCCAAAGCCGAAAAAGAAGTCCAGGCGGATCGGACGTTCTGGGCCATCACTTCGTTGCAGCCCGTGGGGTCACATCTCACAATTCAACAAGTGAGCCACCGCTTTCATGTTTCCCCAGCCCCGACGTTTGCATCCTCACTGGATTCAGATGGACGTAGGGGCTCAAGGCCAGCCCCCACTCTTCCCGACTCACCGTTACCGATTTGAAACGGCTCTGGAACAGATGGCCACTGCGCCGATGGCGAGGGTTGAATCAGACGCTGTAGCTGACGTTCAACCATTGCACCGCACGGCTCAGATTCGGATCCCTCAACTCTAGGAGCAGATGATAATGGTTGTCCATGAGCACAAAGCAGTGCAGGCGCAATCGAAAGCGCCGGACCATTTCAGCCACGATCTCCAGGAAATGCCGCCGATCCGCGTCGTCACGGAAGATGGCCTTGCGCTCGTTACCGCGGGCAGTAACGTGATACCATCCCCCCAATTTCTCGATCCGCAACGGTCGGGCCATAAC
>CAMBEJ010000262.1 GCA_945865375.1 Akkermansia muciniphila
CGAATCGCACCGCTGCGCAACTATTTGAGAGACGATTTCCTTGCCAGTGCCGATAACCTCAAAGGACAGGGCATGTTTGCAGTAACCCAGACTGAAGAGACATTGTTCGAAGACGTCCGTCTCTGCATCCCCGTCGCGGGGAAGCACGATATGCAGTTCGACAAGGTCTCGCGAGGGATCGACAAAGGTGGGTTCCGGCTCTTCGCTTTCCTCTGGCATCGAGGGTGGCGGCAGTTTTTTCCGGAACCTGGCCAGAAACGCATCGGCGAGAGAACTGAGCGGCGTTTCGAATTGTCCGTCATCCAAAACCCTGCTTCTCGGGACACGATGGCCGACGAACGGGCGAAAAGGCGGCTCCAAATCGACCGGCACGGGCCAGAGCGCCCAACCTCGCCCGCGCAGTTCCCATTCATAGAATTGCTCGGAAAGGAGCTCGGGAACGGAAAGCTGGTTCGACATGACTATCGCGGTTCGGGGAAGACGGGCTGAGTATCGAAGCTAGAAAGTGGCCGGATTCCCTTTTCAGTCGTGAGCTCCGCCACCGCCTCTTGAACCGAGCGATTCACGGCTTCGCGATACATACTCTGCTGATCTTGCCTGAAGTAGGTGTCCGGGTGAAACCAGCTTTCGTAAATGGGACCAAACCAGGGAACAGAACAGATTTTGTCATCCAACCAGGCAAAAGAAATGTCGGTGGCGAGACGCATGATCGACCAAATTAGGGTGAAGACAGTTCCGAAAACAACCGTGCCCACAATGGGACCGTATCGCTGCAACACGGGCATGGAGAGCAGGATGAGGGTCAGGAAGGCGAAGAAATAGTCGTAATAGAAAGCGCGCTTTCGACGATCAAAGAGGCGTGAAGAAATGAAGAATCCTGAGCCGAAAGGTGCCGCGCAGATCTCGGCCACGATCCGCTCACGTCGCATTTGATGATACAAACGGCGTTTGGAGAACATGGTTCCTTCATGCAAGAGGAGGCAGTTCACGAGCAAATCAGGCACCTGCCTCCGCTCAATGTTTTGCTGGACCAGGGCGTAAAAAGCCTGGGGCGAATACTCGCAGTTATCGAAGAGGGTGCACCAGTAGGAGATGGGTTTGCTGCGTCCGATTTCCTCGGCTTTGGCCTCGGCGTGTTGCGTTCCCATGAAGTCGGAGATAGATGTTAGCAACTCATTCATAAGATTACTGCAACTCCTTTTGCAGAACGCTGCGGACATTCTCAGGGATCTCGCGGCGGCGCGCTTCAATGTTCGCCGCTTCTTCAGGAAGAAAGAAGGTCGCGTTCAGAGGAACGTCGATTGCCCCTCGATAAGCAGGAATAGCCCGACTGGTCGCCATCGTGTAGTCCCAAAACTTCAGATGAACCTGCACGAAATCCGAATCGACCTGGCTTGCCAGAATCACAAACTGCTTTCCTGAACTCAGGAAACCCTTGGACGTACCGTAAAAAATGAGTGTTTCATCGTTGACGCGAATTTCTTTGCCCAGGTTCCATTTGATGGTGGTCTTGGTGATGGTGCGGAGCAAAGCGTCGCGCACTTTGGTTAAAGGCACTCGAAACTCCCAAAAATGCGCGTCGTACAGCTCTGTTTGGGGAATGCTGGAAGTGGCCTGGTGAAAAGCCTGCTTGGCGGCACGCTTTCGCGCCTCAAGTGCGGCTGCCTGCGCCTGTCGTGCCTCCCGTCCCACTTGGCCAGTCAAACCAACCTCGATCTCTGACTTGAGCACGGTGGCTTCGGCATCCGCTGGTTTTTCGCTGAGGGCCTGCTCCACACTTGCCAACGCCTTTCTGAAATCCGGTGAACTACCGCTCAATTCACGGCGCGCAGCAGCCATGCCTTGCATATAACGGAGATTCACCAAATTCGTGCTGATGGTGATTGAATTGGTCGAGGTGACTTCGGCGCTCACTTCGACAGAGCCGTAACCTGCCTTTTGGAGACGAAACCGATACGGCCCAGGCTTGAGGCCAGTGAACGTTTTCGGGGTTTGTCCGATTTCCTTGTCGGCGAGGAGTATGGTGGCACCCTCGGGGTCGGAGAGTACCGTTACCTCCCCATACTCGAATGCAAAGCTCACCTTGACCGTCTCCCATCTTTGGAGCTCGAAGGGTGTTTCCTTTACATAATCTCCGCGCCACATGCGGAGTGTGTACGCACCGGCGGGCAAACCACCGAGGACCCTAGGGGCATCACCCTCGATGCTGACTGGATTGCGACCTGCTGATGAGACACGAAACCGTGCTCCGCTCGGCTCGCTTTCGAGGCGCACCGTGCCGAGGTTCGGCTTTAGGACAAATCGATTGGTTTCATTGTGGCCGACATTGACTTGGTGCTGCTCTGAAAGGTGCTCAAACACTGCCTCTACCTGGTAACTGCCAACCGGAACTGTGACAGTGGTTCCCGAAGAATCGGCCAATCGAAAGCGGTGGTGCGGGCCGGTGAGTTGGACAACCCGCGCCTGTGGCTCGATCTTCAAATCAAGAACCCCTTGGTTCCACTTCAGATCAACCTCGCCTATTGCGTTTTCTCCATACCACACAAACAACGATTTCTGGAACGGCTCTGCATCGGGCATGGCGACCCACAAGGTGCGCGAACCGATGGGGACGACACTGCCCGACTGAAGGGACATTGTGCCGAGGGTCGCCGAGTACTCTCCCGGGTTCACGGCTTTACCATCAACGCGAACGTTAAAGGTGATCGTCGTTTGGGGTGCATGATTTCGGTGAAAATCCCATGCCAAAAGGACAACACTCACGAGGAGCCAGATAGACAATGGCCGGAATGCGCGCGAGTAACGAACTCGCGCCGGTTCGGGGCTGGTCTGGGCAGAGTTTTCGGCCATGCCAAATGATTGGCTTAGGATTGATCCCTGGGTTACAAGGAGAGGATTGACAGAATTTTGGCCCCGGCGCCAGAGGAATTTTGCAGGCTGCGGGCTTCTCGGAGGAAAGAGCGCCCCCTGATCCCGTCTTGCTTCATCCTCGATCAACCCTCAGCTCTTGCCGCTTTCGGCACTTCCACCCTCCTTTGTGGTGTCTCCCCTCAGTCTTAAACTGGATGTTGGCATCAGTTCTTCGACAACCAGCCGCGTCTTGAAAGGAGTCAATCCATGTACAGTCCCGAAATCCGCGAGGATCTCATTCCCTACGTTTACCGTGCCGCAAAGAGCGAGCATGTCCCCATGACGACCTGGGTCAACCGGGCCGTG
>CAMBEJ010000263.1 GCA_945865375.1 Akkermansia muciniphila
CCTTTGGTCATCGCCTGCATCGCATTCTTGATCAAGTTAACCAAAACCTGCTTGATCTGCACCGCGTCAAATTGAGCGCTCGGCAACTGCCTCGCGCAGCGCTGCTCAACCAGAAGTCCTCGGTTGGACAACTCAGGCCCAAGCAGTTCAATCGTTTCCGCCACGACGTCGTTCAAGGAACCCTCCCGGAAATGAGGTGACGACGGCCGGATCGCCTGCAGGAATTGAGTCACAATATAGTCCAAGCGCGCAATCTCACCCTTGGCGACTCCAAGATACTTTTCCAACCGGTCGGCGATCTGGGCCACATCGGGGCGGGGCCCGACAACGCGGGCACGATCTCTGGTTCGTCTGCCAATTCGCGAAGGCGTCTCCTTTTGAGGGGGAGCGGCCGCCAGTCTGAGCCTTTTCAACTCGCGATCCATCAGTTGGAGATGAATGTGGAGCGCGTTCAAAGGATTTCCGATCTCGTGGGCGACGCTGGCAGCGAGGAGGGTGAGCGCCTGGATGCGTTCGCTTTCAATGGCTTCGAATGTTTCCTGCCTGGCTACGGTGGCATCATGGATGACAAGAGCCAGCCCGGTGCTTCCCGTGGCTTCGCCATCGAGCGGAGCTGCGTAAAGCCGAAGAAACCGCTGCTTCGGATAGTGGACCTCAAACTCATGCCTCACGACGCGCTGGCCCCCTTCCTTGTCCAGAGTCATCAACTGTTGCCAGTCCACTTCAGGCAGGAAGCGGCTGATCGGCTCCCCTTCCATGGCTTCCGCGTGCCAACCGAAAAGTCCCGTCGCAGCCTGGTTGAAATAAACCAGCCGACCCTGTTCATCCACCACCAAAACTCCATCCTCGACGGTGTTAAACAGGGTTTCCAGAAGGTTGCGTTCCCGTGCGAGACGCTGCACCACGGTCTGCAAACCATGGGTGTCCAGACGCCCCAGACGTCCGAGGACCTTCTCTAGAAAACCTGACTTGGAAGAAGTATGGCGGCTCATAGTGCTGGGTTTCAGTGATCGCCGAAGCCTGCAGGCCAATCATTGGTTCTTGAGCAGTTCCTCACAGCCACTTGCGTCTTTTAAAATAGAGATAAGTGGCCAGCGTTGTCACACAAGTGAGGCTAAATGCCCAGAGATACCCATGCGCCCAAGTCGTCTCGGGAATATCCTTGAAGTTCATTCCATACCAGGTCCCGATCATCATCATGGGCGTGGTGATCGCTGTCACCATGGTGAGGAACTTCACCACTTCCCCGGTCTGATTGGAAGACATGTTCAGGTACACCTGCAACACACCGGTCAAGGAGTCCATGTAAGTCTGCGTCTCCTCGGATATGTGATTCAGGCCATCGTAAACGTTCCGATAGTAGGGGACGAGATGCGCTCGGATCAACTTGAACTCACCCCTCGCGAAACGCGCCAGCACCTCTCGTTGGGGTCCGATGATCTGCCTCAGATGCAGCACCTCCTTCTTGATTCGGATGATGCGGTTCAGGATGTCTGTGGAGGGCCGCTCCAAGACCTGCTGCTCCAGCTCGCCCAACTCGCACGCCAACTCTTCCAATGCGGGCTTATAATTCTCAACGATCGAATCCAGCAGCGTGTGCGCCACGCGGTCGGGCGCGCGAGCCACATGCACATTGCTCCTCAAACAGCGTTCCTCGGTGACGGTCACGCTGCGAAGAGGCACCGTATGACACGTCACCAGAAAGTTTTTACCCAAGAAAAAATTCAGCTCGCTGGTGGCAAAGACACCATCCGTCCTGCTGTAATCCACCGCGTGAACGACGATGAATAAATAGGGAGCAAAATGGTCATCCTCCTTCGGCGAGTATTCTTCCACTTTGGGGGATGAGTTCTGGGCTATGCAATCCTCGACGGAAAGCGGATGAAAATGAAACACGTCCTCCAGGATGAACTTGACCTCCTGGGGAGTCGGGTTCTCCAGATCAACCCAGAGGAAAAGGTTGGTATCGGCCAGAAGGGTTGGCATCAGGAACATTTGGATGTCCTTCGAGTGAAGCCGACCCTGCGTGGTGAACGCGAACGAACGAATCATAAAACAATGGTAATGTCCCGGCACGGAACAGATAGCCTTTTATTGCATAAATCCCCCCTTTTCGGCAAGGATTCCCCCTGAGCCTCTCACATTTCTCCGGTTCTTCTCGCGATCGCAATCCTCCGTGCGCAAGATTTAGCTCCCTAAAGATAATCCCCGCCGCTAAAGTTATCGATGGCGCGAGTGGCCCAGCCCGGTCGATGCCAGAATGACTACTAAATTATTTACAGAACTCGGACTCTCTCAAGAATCTCTAAAAGCCATCGACAAACTCGGCTTCGAACAAGCGTCCCCCATCCAGGCGGAGGCCATCCCGGTGCTGCTTGCCGGGCGCGATGTGGTTGGCCAATCCCAAACCGGCTCAGGAAAAACAGCCGCGTTCGCCCTTCCGGCCATCGAGAAAGTCGATGCTTCGCTGCGCGTCGTCCAGGTGCTTATCCTGTGCCCCACACGGGAGCTCGCTGTGCAGGTTTCAGAGGAGGTCCACAAACTGGCTTTCTTTAAACGCGGCATCCACGCCCTTCCCGTTTATGGCGGGCAGTCCTATGAGCGCCAGTTCATCGGGCTCAAGCAAGGGGCCCAAATCGTGATCGGCACTCCGGGTCGCGTCATGGATCACATGCGCCGTGGGACGCTCCGCCTGGATAAAATCCGCATGGCAATCCTCGACGAGGCAGATGTCATGCTGGACATGGGTTTTCGCGAGGACATCGAATTCATTCTTCAGGGGATGCCAGCCGAAAGGCAGACGGTCTTTTTCTCGGCCACCATGCCCCGCCCCATTCAAGACCTCATTAAAAAGTACTCCCGCGATCCTCAGAATGTTCGGATCGAACAAAAGACTCTGACGGTGCCTACCGTCGAGCAGGCCTATTATGAAGTCGATCGCCGATTCAAAATCGACCTGCTCGCACGCCTGATCGACATCCACGATCTCAAACTTGGAATCATCTTCTGCAACACAAAGCGGATGGTGGACGAACTCGTGGACCACCTCAACGCACAGGGTTACTCCGCCGACCGCCTTCACGGCGACATGAGCCAGGCCATGCGGGATCGGGTGATGCAGAAGTTTCGGAAATCGGGGCTTGAGTTCCTTGTGGCCACCGATGT
>CAMBEJ010000264.1 GCA_945865375.1 Akkermansia muciniphila
AATCGAAAGCGCCGGACCATTTCAGCCACGATCTCCAGGAAATGCCGCCGATCCGCGTCGTCACGGAAGATGGCCTTGCGCTCGTTACCGCGGGCAGTAACGTGATACCATCCCCCCAATTTCTCGATCCGCAACGGTCGGGCCATAACCGTCAGGCTTATCCCACCCCCGTCTTGTGTCAATTGTTGAATTGTGAGATGTGATCCCCTTGATCTTAGTCATGTGTCAATTGTTTAATTGTGAGATGGACCCCTTGATCTTATCACGGACATCCTCGACCTGCTTTACCGCGAGTCGCACCGACAGTTGGATCACCAAGCGCGGCAACACGGCGATTTTAAACCCAGTGCGCGTGAGGTCGCTGGGGCCGGGGAAAGTCGAGCGGCAGAGGATCCACGTCAGGGCGTCGTCGATTCCAGAGGGCAGCGTGGTGCAAGAGCGGATCACGCGGTCGACGGCGAAAGTGGACTTTTTCGACGGGCTTTAAGCTTAGAAGTTGGCACCCCGGGGAACATAGGCTAACGTCGCATTCATGAACGCATACGCGACTACCTTGGAAGCGGTCGAATCACTTCCGTACGACGAGCAGGAAAGTCTTCTGGAAGTTATGCAACATCGCTTGGCTGAGCGCCGCCGAGCAAAATTGATCGCCTCTGTGAAGCAAGCGCAGAAGGAGTTGACCGCAGGTCGGGTCAGGCCTGCCTCGGCCGCCTCAATCATGCGCCGGATCAAGTCGTGAAGCACATCCTGTTGCCCACTCCAGCCTTCCTGCGTTCGGCTAGGCGCTATTTGAAGAAACATCCGGCTGCTGGCGAAGAACTGGAAACCTTGCTGAACTGCCTCTCAACCGATCCGTTTGCCCCCGCCTTGCGCACGCACAAGCTCAAGGGGGCGCTGGTGGGATCATGGGCCGCCAGCGGCGGTTGCGATCTTCGCATCGTCTTTCACCTGGCTAAGCACAATCACCAACCAGCCATTGCCTTGGAGGCCGTGGGCACCCACGACGAAGTTTATTGATCAAAGGGGTTCAACCGTGACCCCATGGTGATGCTCGGAAGCACGCACTCCAGAAGTAAAAACGCCGTGATGATTCGAATAACTTCGAGGCGTCCCTGAACAACGCGCCAATGTCTCGGACTGCGGTGACAAGCGAAGCGGAGTCACCGCCTTGGCTCACACATCTCGACATTCGGCAATTGATAGGGGGACCAGCGCACCGAGAGAGCTGGTCGCATAGCCGACCCCTGCGAATTGAGGGGACCGGCGGGGGCGGGTGGTTTCAGAGTGGTGCAAGGACGGGTCACGCGGTTGCGACGGCATCGTTTGGACCCGGAACGGTGGACATGCGGCTTGAAACTGCGGGAGCTGACGGGTGCCGCAGGGATGACGGGCCACAGCACGGTATCGATTGCCCTCAGACGGTTTGAAAGGCGACTGCGGAAGAGCCAAGTCGAACAACATCGACTCAACCAAGTCTACCCATTGTTGAATGTCAAGATGTGACCCTGGTTCACGCTCACTTTCTCGATCCGCAACGGTCGGTCCATAACCGCCAAGCTTATCCCACCCCCGTCTTGTGTCAATTGTTTAATTGTGAGATGTGACCTCGTTTGACGATCAAACGTCACTTGATCATTGCCGACATTGGCCTGAACTCGAGGGGTAACTCAAACGTGTGTGTCCACTCCATCATTGCTTTCGCGCATTCTCCAGCAAGAGGTTGATCAAAACGAATGGCAAACTGCCACTCTTGTTTGCCCGGAATCCGAACAGAAAAAACCAATCGTTTCCGATCCTCACTGATGGTTTTCATTTTTACCGCTCGGCCTCGCCTAAAGTTCGACGGGTCTGAAGGATCCATGAGATAGTATGTTCCGTCCACTCCTTTGCCACCAAACCTCAACTCAATACCAATTCCTGGTTTGTCTCCCTCACTACGCGAAGCTCTCCAAATAGCAACCAGATCTTTGCCAGGGCCTCCATCTCTTGACGCACCACGATTTACCGAGCATGAACTGCCGATTACCAGGATAAGCAGCAATACAATGTATCTCATATCGTCGTAGGTCTATTGACAACAGTTTTGCATCTGAATTCGTTGCTGTTGATTCAACCTAGATTGCAATTCCATCCAGAGTTGTCCTGTATGTCGTGTAGCAGCACTTTCAGCTATTTTGAAATACTTTATCAGCTCGTTGTTCCAATTTGCCGACGCGACTTGGCTCGGATCATCGTGGTTCATCCCGACATGCGATATTTCTGGTTGCTTGGGATCATTTGGCCACAGTCCCGAAAATACCCCGGGCGGCACCTGTGGTGTTCCGTCCTGATTCAGGAAACTCCACAATGGAAGATCAGATGCCTTCTGTATTTCGCTTCCGTACGCTTCAACATAATTTGAATGGGAATAAATATCTTGGAGGGCGTGTATTGCTTTTCCAAAATCACGGAGCGATTCAAGGACCTCTTTGCAATTGGTACAAGGACGACTTGCTGCAGACCTGATGCGATCGAAAACTCGCTGAATTGTCGGCTTTAGCAGGCTATTGTCTCCATGATTCAGTGGGTCCGAAAAAGGGCGACGATTGAGGATCGCACCATGATCTTGGCCCAAATTCGCGTTGATGATCGTATCGAGGCATTTCTGCTTTAATTTGAAGCGTGAAAGACCATTTGCCGTTATGCTCATGTGGTTACCCGGTGAGAACAAGCCGAGAGGGTCAATTCTGTTAGGCGCTGAGTTTTGAACAAACCCAAACAAATTCAATCCCCCCATCTCCCCAATCGGATCCCGATTCAGCCACCTTCCGAGCCCTGGGTTGTAATAGCGGTAGCCGTAATAGACGAGGTCGGTTTCGTCGTCGGTGTATTTGGTGGACCAGCGGAAGGGGTTCGAGCGGCTCATGGGGCCGGAGGCGCGGAGGGGTTCGCCGAAGGGGCCGTATTCGTAGTTTGCTTTCACGGCACCCGTGGTGGCTTCGATCAGCGTGGTCACGTTGCCGTTGCCGTCATACGCGCAGAGATGCCAGGTTCCGCTGGCTTCTTTCATGGCCAGCAACCCGCCCACGCCCCCAGCGCCCTCGCGCGATCCGCTTTGGTCGTTGCCCCAAATATACGTCCTCGACACCTGGCCCATCG
>CAMBEJ010000265.1 GCA_945865375.1 Akkermansia muciniphila
CTCGAAATCGCTCGCCGCCACTTTCTGCGTGACTGCGGGGTGGGCCTTGGAAAAATTGCGCTGGCGGGATTGCTAACCGATGCGTTCGCCGGGCGGGTGGTTGCCGCAGGGGGCGTCGCGCCCCATCCGCTGGCACCGCGCAAACCTCATTTCCACGGCAAGGCCAAACGCGTCATCCACCTATTTATGGGAGGTGCGCCGAGCCAGTTGGAGCTGTTCGACAACAAGCCCGAGCTGGCGAAGCTCGAAGGCAGACCCCTGCCGCCATCAGTGATTGCGGGACAGCGCTACGCCTTCATCCGACCTGACGCCGCCGTGCTCGGGCCGCGTTTCAAGTTCGCCAATCACGGTCAATCAGGGGCCGAATTGTCTGAGATGTTGCCGCACCTCGCAACAGTCGCGGACGACATCTGCCTCATCCGATCTGTCCACACGGACCAGTTCAACCATGCGCCGGCGCAACTCTTTTTTAACACCGGTTTCTCGCAGCCGGGCAGACCCAGCCTTGGTTCCTGGGCACTCTACGGATTGGGCGCGGAAACCGAGAACCTCCCTGCGTTCGTCGTGATGAGCACCGCAAGCGTGAGCGGCGGCTCCGCGCTGTGGTCGAGCGGATTCTTGCCGACCCTTTATACCGGCATCCGTTTCCGCAACCAGGGTCCGCCCATTCTGAACGTCAACAGCCCTTTTGGCGTGGACGCGACGCTCCAGCGCGACACCCTCGACGCCGTCGCCGCGCTCAACCAGCGTCGGCTGGCCCTCGATGGCGACCCGGAGATCGCGACCCGGATAGCCGCCTACGAAATGGCCTTTAAGCTCCAGACATCCGCCCCTGAACTCATGAACTTGAAGAGCGAAAGCAAGGAGACCATGGAACTCTACGGGTGCGACCCGGACAAGCCATCGTTCGCCCGCTCCTGCCTGCTCGCTCGTCGCATGATCGAGCGAGGAGTGCGCTTTGTGAACCTCTACCACGAAGGCTGGGACGCCCACAGCGACGTCGCGGGCAACGTCAAGAGCAACGCCGCCACCACGGACAAAGCGAGCGCCGGGCTCGTCACTGATCTCAAGCGCCGCGGCCTGCTCGACGAGACGCTAGTCATTTGGGGTGGCGAATTCGGACGCACCCCGATGGTTGAGTCTAACCCTGCCCTGGGCCGCAGCCAGGGCCGCGACCATCATCCTCAAGCCTGCACGATTTGGATGGCCGGCGGCGGGATCCAATCCGGTTTGACCTATGGAGCCACCGACGACCTCGGTTTTCATGTCGTGGAGAACCCGGTCCACGTCCACGACGTGCAGGCAACCATCCTGCACTGCCTTGGGTTCGACCACGAAAGGCTCACCTACAGACACGCGGGCCGCGATTTCCGATTGACCGACGTGCATGGGCAGGTGGTGAAGGCGGTCTTGGCGTGAACCAACACCACGTTGACGTCCAATCGGAACAGACGCGTCTGCCGCCTGAGTCCCGCTTCACTCGTCTCGCAAACCCTCACCGGCCGCATCAGCCAGCTCACCGACCGATACGCCACTCCGCTGCCTGAACTCACCTTTACACCCAAGGGGAAGTCACAGAGAAAGTGAATTTGAGAAATACCGCATCGTGCAGAATCGCCTTTTCGAATCCGACTTTGATCGTGCGATCAAACAACTGCCCAAGCAAGGAGGCAAGCCATGAACAAACCCGGAGGGTTGTCAGCCATTAGCCGGTGGTTGAGCGAGGCACGAGCGACACCACCGGATTCCCGTCGAAATACCATCAGCATCCTGGAGGGATGCCAGCCCTGACGTTATGGCCTCCACCTATCTCAGCCTGCATTACCACATCGTCTTCGGAACGAAGAACCGCGAGCCCTTCATTGCCCCGGAGTGGCAGACGCGCCTTCACGATTACCTTGGCGGCACGATCCGTGGTCTTGGCGGATTTCCAGAAGGTGTCGGCGGTGTTGCCGATCACGTCCATTTGCTCGTTGACCTCAAAGCCACGCATTCCTTGGCGGACGTGATGCGGGAATTGAAAAAGGCCTCCTCCGCCTGGGTGCATGACGAAATCGGTTTGCGTGCCTTCGCGTGGCAGGAGGGTTATGCGGCGTTCACGGTCAGTGCCACCTCGCGGGACGGCGTACGGCAATACATCGCCAATTTGGAGACCACACATGCATCGTAAAGTTTGTGGAAAAAACGGTCCTTGACCAATCGTCGCTCCTACAGTGCGGAACTTAGTCTGAGTCGAAAGCGAAATCCAAGAACAAGAAGTTGCCCCTTTCAGACCCTGCAATCCTATGAAAACCAAGCCTGTTTATTTCCTTTTCTGCCTGCTCTTTGCGCTAGGCTCCTTGATCACGCCGCTCCACGCCGCGACTGCGCCGGTGGTTTCGGGGGTCAGCTTTTTACAGGATGTCGTGATCAATCCTGGGGCACGGAGGGTGACCGTCACTTACACCCTCGCCCACCCAGACGGTCTGCCTTGCACGGTGTCCTTGGCGGCTGATCGCGATGGGTCGGGTGCCTACGAGACGCTGACTGCCGTGAGCGGTGCCGTGGGTG
Organism: Akkermansia muciniphila; assembly: GCA_945865375.1. Lineage (GTDB taxonomy): Bacteria > Verrucomicrobiota > Verrucomicrobiia > Limisphaerales > F1-80-MAGS106 > F1-80-MAGS106. Next base: position 2,551 of record CAMBEJ010000265.1, read on the forward strand.
AGGGTGTGACAGCAAGTCCTGGAGGCTTGGTGAAGACGGCGGTGTGGGATGTGGGGGCGAGCGCAGGGTGGGCGAAGGTGCTTTACCCAGCGGTCAGGATTCGGGTGACCGCCACCACTGGCTCGGTGGCACCCCCCTCTGGAAGCTCTTTTGTGACGGTGGGGGATGCCGGGAACGCGGCGGACACCGCGACGACGTTTGGGGCGGTGGGTTACGTGTTCCAGATCCAGAAGTTCGAGTTTACCAATGGGGAGTATGTGGAGTTTTTGAACGCGGTGGGGGGAAGCAATCCGAACGGGATTTATTCGTCGTCGATGGGAGGTGATGCACGGGCAGGGATCACGCAGGCGGGGGCGAGCCCTGCGCTTGCCCCACAAGAAAGTACGGGAGTTTTGTTTGGCAACAGTATAACTCTTGGTGATGTTACCAGCATCGTCGATTAAGCAACGCCTGTCGGAGCCTGAAAACGTGAAGATGGTGATCGAACTTCTCCGTGGTGATCCCAAG
>CAMBEJ010000266.1 GCA_945865375.1 Akkermansia muciniphila
GGCACCCGCCCCTCCTTCTGCGATCGTGCGTTGCACCACTTCACCACATCATACCAATTCATGCTATGGACCGGATGATTCGCCGCCTTTCCCAAACCCGGATTACCAAAACCATACCCGTTTCCTCCGCTCCATCCCTTCACCTCGTCCCACAGCGCCTTCGTCACCTCATACTTGTCCATGTAAAACGCGCTCACAAACACCGTGTGAACCGGTCTTTCGCCCCAACCTTCTGGCGTGTCGTTGAACGAATCGCCCATTTGGAAAGACCCGGCCGGGATCAAAGCCATGCTGGCTGGTATCGGGCCAGTGGAGATCGAATGGACTGTAAGTTTCGCAACGTCCGAATCCTTGCTCTCGGCCCCCGCCTTCAACCGCACAAAGTAATCGCCCGCATGACCCAGCGTGACATCGGGAAGCCGGAGGGTGCGCGACGTCTGCCCCGGCAGCGGAACGCCACGATAGTACCATTGATAGCTCAGGGGCGTGGAAGCGGTTGCCGAACAAATGAAGTCGGCTGACTCACCCTGTTTCACCTCAAGGCTGCGAGGTTGCGTTTGAATGGAAATCGCGGCTGGCTTGGGAAAGAGCAGCCATTCGTCCTGCCAGAGCGGAATGGATGCTTCGGGCTTCGGGTTGAGGAATTTGAGTGCCGGACCCGCCACGCCGAGTTCCAGGGCAATCTCTGCCTCAATCCGGCCCGACAGAGGTTCTTGCGTCGAGGCGGCGAAAATAATCTTCCAACTTGGCGTGATCCCGGCAGTCACCCCTGCCAGTCCGTAAATCAGGAACTCCAGCTTCGGCTCGACGGAAAGTTCGAGACTCAACTCGCCATTGATGGTCGCCGTGAACGGCTCGATCTCAGTGGGAGCGATTTTGAAAGCCTCTATCCATTCGACCTTCGACGCCTGGTAGCGCAGGCCAAAAGCCGCGTCTAGTTCCTGGCGCAGACCGTATTTGAAGTGGAGGAACGCCTTGGCTTCAGGCGTGACACTGATCTGCATGTCGAACGAGAGCGAGGCGAACACCGGAATCGGGCCGATGTTACCCACATACATCCAGTAACGAGGCTCGAGCTGCTCCGGCAGGTCATACAACGTATATTCGCGGCGCGCCCCGCGCATCAGCACGTCGAGTTCCAGGATCATGGCGGACGAGATGTTCCCGGAAACGATTGCGTCGAAGCGTTCGAGTTTGCCCCAGGAAATTTCCAAGGCGGTGCTGAGTGTTGGTGTCAACCAACAGTGCAGTTCCTTTGCGGTCAGCTTTATCAGGTCGAAACCGTCGTTGTTCTTGAGCTTGAACTCGGTGCCATCCAACGAAAAACCGACGCGGGGAAACTCGACCATCCCGTCGATGACAATTGCCTTGGCAATGGCGCCATTCGATCCCACTTCGAGCACTTTAGAATTGCCCGAGATTGCCAGCGATCCGTTTTGCACCAATCGTTCCAGTGACGCATCGGTCGTGAAGAGTGTCAGGCGCTTGTTAGCCGCGTCGTTGCTGACCGAGGTCACTTGGCGATAGAAAACCTCATTGGTGTTGGCGGGAGCCTGATTGCACACAAAGGCGCCGGTCGGAATCGCCGGGGCCGTGCCACCCGTGTAGGCTACCACGATGCGGTCTGCCGCCACCTGGAACAACGTCCAAGGCTGTGCATTGACATTCTGACGCACAGGTCCGTTCAGCCGGTTGGCCACCGTTGCCATGGGCGAGGGTGCAACCCGTTGTCCAGCGCGCAGAGCCTGGGAAGAGCCAAACACAAAGAGATTGGTCACGACCTCCGGCTGCACCTCCAGGTCGAAACTCCAGGTGTTGGTGGCACGGTTGCCGCGGACATCCGCCACGATCAACGACAGGTTGACCTTCTCGCCGTAAGCGCCCAGGGCGGTGTCTTCACCATTGTTAAACGCCAGGACGTTATTGGTGAAAATCAACCGGGCGCTGGCGGTGGTGAACGTGCCCAAGGCGCCGACGGTGAGATTGATCGAGGCAGGATCGATTGCGGATTGATCTTCCAAACCCATGGCGAGCCGTGCGAATCGCCGGACGCCAAAAGCTCTCGCCTCCGGGTCGCGGACGACCAGTGCCGGCGGCTGTTCATCGAGTTGAAGCACGCGGAAAAACAGGTGGCTGGTATCCGCGTTGAACAGGTATTGGTCCGACAGGCCTGTGGCCCGGGCAGGGTAGCCGCCCAAGGTGCTCCATGCTCGGAGATCAAAGGACTGTTGGGGCTCGTAGCGCACCCCCGGGGCGGTGGGCCAGACCAGACGGTAGGCGGTGGTGTTGATGCTCTCCTCATCCCGCAGAACCACGGGCGGCTGGTTGAGCGAGGCCGCCCACGCCGGTTCGGCGCTGGCGAAAAGCAATAACAGAAAAAAGATTCGCAGGGTGAGACGGCAGGCCTTCTTGGATCCGATGTTTGCATCGAGCCCGTTGCGGGTGCCGATTTGGCCAGGTTCAGGCATCGGATTCATGCACTAATCGTGGCGGTAACAGATGGGAAAGCAATGTAAACTACGCGAACGCGGTGATTTCCACCTCGCGATGTCCTGAGCGCGCTTCATTCACCAATTGTTCAAGACGATGGGCCGTCGCATCACCAATCCACTCTTCGCCGCATTGGGAACAAACCGTCGCCCGCACCCGCCGCACTACCACGACTCTACTTCCCAAATCCGCTGCGAACGTGGTTTCACCAGTCGTGTTGTTCCCGCCACAGAGCGGGCATTGACCCTGTTTCGAGTTCATAGTTTTCGTTTCGTTCGGTAGTCGCCCTCAAAAATCTCCAGCGATGGCTCGTAGGCCGTGACGACAAACACCCGCTGGTTTGTTTCGTCGCACGCCGCCACAACGTGAAGCGGTTTGCTCGAAACAAAACCCAAAAAGAGCGCGCTGGGAAAGGGTTTGTCATCGGTATAAGAAGTACCACGGAACTCCCGTGGCAATCAACACTGCTCTGCGCGAACCCAGCAGTTCTCATTATGGTTTTGGTCTGGCCGCCGGA